>CBFGOP010000149.1:0-5515 GCA_965650415.1 uncultured Prosthecobacter sp.
CGGCGCTCGACTTTGTCGACCTTGATGACGCGGGCTTCGATTTCGTCGCCAACTTTGATGACGTCTTTGACTTTCTCCACGTGGTCTTCGCTGAGTTGCGAAATGTGGATAAGGCCGTCGATGTCACCTTCAAGGGAGACAAACGCACCGAAGGATGCGATTTTGGCAACCGTGCCTTTGACGAGGTCGCCGACCTTGAAGCGGTCGTCGATGGCGGACCATGGATCTTGCTCGGCTTGTTTGATGCCGAGGGAAACGCGCTGGTTTGCCTTGTCGATCGCGAGAACCACTGCCTCGACCACATCGTTCTTTTTGAGAACTTCGGACGGGTGGTTGATCTTGCGGGTCCAGGACATGTCGGAAACGTGGATCATACCATCGATACCTTCTTCCAATTCCACGAACGCACCGTAAGCGGTGAGGTTGCGGACCGGTCCGGTGATGGTGGCGCCGACTGGGTAACGGAGTTCGATTTCCTCCCATGGGTTGCCTTCAAGCTGGCGAACTCCGAGAGAGATCTTCTGCTCCTCGATGCTGATGCCGAGAACCACGGCAGTGATTTCCTGTCCGAGTTCGAGAACATCGGAAGGACGGGTGATGCGTTTTACCCAGCTGAGCTCGGAAACGTGAACCAAACCTTCGACACCGCGCTCGATTTCGATGAACGCGCCGTATGGGAGAAGCTTGGTAACTTGTCCTTTGACCTGTTGGCCGATCGGGTACTTGCGCTCGATGTCTTCCCATGGGTTGTCGGACATTTGCTTGAGTCCGAGGGAAACGCGCTCTTTCTCACGATCCACGTCGAGGATGACCACGTCCACCGCTTGTCCGATGTGGAGCAATTCGGAAGGATGGTTGATGCGTCCCCATGACATGTCGGTGATGTGAAGCAAGCCGTCCATCCCTGCGAGGTCGACGAATGCGCCGAAGTCGGTGAGGTTCTTGATGGTGCCGACCACTTTGTCGCCGATCTTGACGGTGGAAAGGAATGCCTGGCGCTGCTCGGAACGCTCGGCCTCGATAACTTCGCGGCGGGAAAGAACGATGTTCTTGCGCTCGTCGTTGACCTTGACGATTTTGAATTCGTAGACGTTGCCCACGTATTCGGAGAGATCTTTCGGTGGAATGATGTCCACTTGCGAACCGGGAAGGAAAGCTTCGACGCCGACGTTGACGGTGAGACCACCTTTGACAACGGCTTTGACTTTTCCGCGAACGAGGCCGCCGTCCTGATAGACTTTGACGATCTTGTCCCAGTTTTGTTTGTAGGCAGCCTTCTCTTTGGAGAGAACGACCATGCCTTCGTCGTTTTCGAGGCGCTCAAGGAGCACTTCGATTTCGTCGCCGATTTCGATTTCATCATCCTCGAACTCGTTGGATGGAATCGCACCCTCGGATTTGTAGCCGATGTCCACGAGAACGATCTGCGGACGGATTTCAAGGATGGTGCCTTTGACGATGGAACCTTCACGGAATTCTGTGAATTTGGAGTCGATCAGGTCGCTCAGTTCCTTGTTGGTTGGTTCTGCGATTGCAGTACTCATATTTGGTTGGTTGTTTGGTTATTTGGTTACGTTTTCCTTCCGACAATTGCCCTGGAAAAGATAAATCTGACGCGCACCAGGGCTCCGACCGCTCGCCAGATAAAAGAAAAACGGAGGGCGAACCTACCCGGCCAGCCCCCCTTTGCAAGACTAAAGATTTCCCCTAAAAAAGGCCGTTTTAGCCCCCTCAATGGTAGCAATACCCCCCCTGACAAGAATTGCACTGCCTAGCGTAGGAGTAGCGGTTGTAACTGTTGTAGCCGCTGTAGCGGTTGCAATACCGGCTATTTCGGCAGTTCGACCCGCAATATCGGCAGTAGGAACTGTCATTGTAGTCGTTCTTCTTGCTGGCAAGAGCCAAGCCGATCAGCGCGACTGCCGCGACTCCGGCCACCACGGCTGTGGTATTCACAGATTGGCGTCGATTTCCCTGAGCGTCATAGCTGGTCTGACAACTCACGGAGTGGAGAGCAAAAGCAGCAACCACCGCAATCGGGATTATTCGTTTCATGGCTGCCTATGGGACATGACTGCGCCCAGTGCTATTCAACCAATCTTCCTTTCTTCAGAAAAAACTCACGATATCACTCCACCTACTTGCATTCCTGTTTAGTCACGCCATTTTGCCCGCATGTCTTTCGTCCCGAAACCAAACTCCGCCTTGCTGATCGTAGGCCATGGATCGACCGAGAATCCCGACTCCTCCACTCCTTACTTCGATCACGCCGCGGAAATCCGCCGCAGGAACCTCTTTGCTGAGGTTCACGTTTGTTTCTGGAAAGAAGAACCCTCCATGCGCGAGGCATTGCTGATGATCGATTCCCCCGAGGTTTACATCGTCCCGGACTTCATCAGCGAAGGCTATTTCACCCAAGAGGTCATCCCTCGCGAATTCGAGCTCAGCGGCCCCACCACACAACGCGACGGAAAAACCCTACACTACTGCCTGCCAGTCGGGATCCATCCTTCGATGACCGACCTCATCCTGCGTCGCGCCCGCGAGGTTGCTCCCGAGGCCAATCCCAAGGAAACCACCCTCATCATCACCGGCCACGGCACGGGTTTGAACCAGAACTCCACCAAAGCCATCAAAGACCAGGCCGATCTCATCGCCCAATCCGGCGCGGGTTACCACTGCGTGACCGACGCCTATATGGAGGAAGCCCCTTTCATCGCCGAGTGGGATAAACTCTCGGAAACCTCGAATGTGGTCATCGTTCCCTTCTTCATCTCCGACGGCCTGCACTCCTACCAGGACATTCCGGTGCTGCTCGGGATCGAGCCCGAGGTCGGCCCCGCAGCCAGCCAACGCAATGTTTTCCGCCACAATCCCCACCATCTCCGGGGAAAAACCCTGTATTACTCCTCTGCCATCGGCACGGAGCCTTTGATCGCCGAAGTGATTTTGGATCAGATCATGGATTTCGATACCAAACATGCTCCCGCCGCACCCTCTACCAGTTCTGCGACCAAGCTTTCCTCCGAGCTAAAGCAACTCATTCGCAACGGAGTCCAACAAATCGGCCAAATCCAAATCCATCGCGATTACTGCGAGTTCGAATACGCCCTCTATCACATCGACGACGCCGATCTCGCCACCCAACCCGCTTACGGAGGGCTCGATCATTATCACGGCCCCGATATGGCGCGCGACCTCTCGACCTATGCTGAGGATGGCGAATACCGTTTCACCAAAGGAAAAACCAACCTCCGTCGGGGTTGGGTCATGACGCTAGATCACGAAAACGATCTCCTCCAAGCCCTCGACCAGTTTTACCCTGCCTGCACCGCGCTCTTTATCAGAAACCAGACCGGCGATATCAGGATCGAACACCTCCGCTCCAAACTCGGCAGGCAGACCGGCATGTATCGCTACGCCGGAACCATCAGCGATGCAGGAGCCCAGAAACTCGTCCAGAAAGTCTGTGGCCCCGCACACAACTGCGCGAAAAAAATCCTGTGGAAACTCGATGAACACACCCCGCTGGATGACAGCGAGGCTTCCCGTTTCAACGGCATCCCCAACGCCACTCCCGAATCCCAAGCCATACCCCTGCTCTGCCGCGAGGCCTGTAACCACTTTGTTGCCGAATGCCGCAAGGCCGCAAAACGGGAGTTCGATGCCGCACAAAAACAGGAAACGGCATAATTTTCTGGAGTCTGCATGTCTCTTGAATGAGCATCGATCAAGTCATGGACAGCATCGATCAACTCATCAAAAACAACGCCGACTGGGCGCAGAAAATGCGGGAAAACGATCCGGAATTCTTCGCTCGCCTGGCCAATCAGCAAAAACCGCGTTATCTCTGGATCGGCTGCTCCGACTCACGCGTCCCTGCCAACCAAATCACCGGACTTCCTCCCGGCGAGGTCTTCGTCCACCGCAACGTCGCCAACGTGGTTCAGGAGTCCGATTTCAATGTCCTCGCGGTTCTCCAGTATGCGGTTGATGTCCTCAAAGTCACCGATGTGATCGTCTGCGGCCACTATGGTTGTGGTGGGGTTCAGGCGGCTCTGGAAAACTTCCGTCACGGAATCATCGATAACTGGCTCGCACCCATCCGTTCCCTCACCCGCGTTCACAAATCCGAACTCAACTCACTTGAAGACAGCCAACGTCTCGATCGCCTTTGCGAACTCAACGTCCTTTCCCAAGCCCGTCACGTTGCGCGCACAACCATCGTCGAAGATGCATGGGAACGCGGACAAAACCTCGCAATCCACTCCTGGATCTACCGCCTGGATCAGGGCATTCTCACTCCTCTGAGAAAACCCATCGCACAGCGTTCCGAAGTCGAGCCCAGCCAAGTATTCTAACAAAACACCACCGTGTCGAATTCCGCCTCCAAAAAAGTCCACATCGCCATCGATCTCGGCGCAAGCAGTGGTCGCGTCATCTCCAGCACCCTCGTCGATGGAAAAATCCAGCTGCAGGAAATCCATCGCTTTGACAACCCCGCGATCGAAATCCCATCGGGTCTCTACTGGAACATCTTCGGTCTCTATCACGAAATTCTAACAGGACTCAAAAAATCCGTCGATCTCCACGGTCAGGAAATCCAATCCATCGGTATCGATACCTGGGGCTGCGATTTCGGACTCTTCGACGGTCAGGGAGAAATCATCGGTACCCCGCATCAATACCGCGACCCGCGCATCGAAGGCATTGCGGACAAAATGCACGACCTCATGCCGGAGGAGGAAATCTTCAGCCACACGGGCATTAAAACCAATTTCTACAACAGCGCCCTCCACCTCCTCTCCCTTCGCCTGAAAAACAGCGCCGCCCTCTCACAAGCGCGCAACATCCTCTTCATTCCCGACATCCTCGCCTATTGGCTGACCGGTGTCCAAGCGGTGGAAAAAACCAACGCCTCCACCTCCCAACTCCTCAACGCGGAAACCGGAACCTGGGCCGAAGAAGTCATCGAGGCCCTCGATCTCCCACGCAACATCTTCGGAAAAATCGTCCCGCCCGGAACCATCATCGGCAACCTCCGCCCTGAACTCGCGGACGTCATCGGCCGCGCCGACATCCCCTTCGTCATCGCACCCTGCCACGACACCGCCTCCGCCGTCGCCGGTATTCCCCTCTCCCAATCCGAACCCCTCTGGCTCTCATCCGGAACCTGGTCCATCATGGGCGTGGAAAAAACCTCGCCCATCCGCAGCGAAGAAGCCCTGTCCTACGGTTTCTGCAACGAACTCGGCATCAACGATACGGTCCGTTTCCTCAAAAACATCGGCGGCCTCTGGATCATTCAGGAATGCAAACGCCACTGGGACCGCAAAGGCGATGTCTATTCCTACGGCGAACTCGCCAAATTATCCGCCGAGGCCGAACCCTTCTTCGCCTACATCGATCCCGATGATGCCTCCTTCGCCTCACCCGGCGACATGCCCGGCCGCATCCGCCAATACTGCGAGAAAACCGGCCAAGCCGTCCCCGATTCCATCGGCCAGATCCTCCG
>CBFGOP010000150.1:0-5509 GCA_965650415.1 uncultured Prosthecobacter sp.
GGTCGTAGTAATAGGCCAAGGGTTTCCGCAATCGCACGGCGGCGATTCCACATTCATGCTTCAAAAAATCGCTCATGCGTTGGTATTATGCGCTGAAAAACTGTGGAGGTTTCGGCTCACGGCTTCACTTTCACCCTGACACCTTCTTGTGCAACCATTTTTCCGAGAATCTGACCTCCCGGACCGGCTTTGAGTGCTTGCTCGGCCTGATCTTCGCTAACGATGGCGACCCAGCCGATACCCATGTTGAACGTGTGGAAACGATCCTCGGCATCCACGTAGGAGAGGAGTTTGTCGATCCCCGGCAGATCCCATTTCGGGATTTCGAGATCCGCGCCCATGCCGACGAAGAGGCGCTCAAGGTTTTCCGGCAGACCACCGCCGGTGATGTGGGACATCGCTTTGGGTTTGATGCCGGATTTTTTCAGATCGTTGACGACATCATCGTAAAGGCGGGTGGGTTGGAGCCAGGCGTGCAGCTCTTCTTCGGTGACCGTGCCGGCTGGCATTTCGGCGAGAACGCGGCGGACAAGCGACCAACCGTTGGCGTGGATGCTGTCGGATTTGTAACCGATCAGGACGTCACCGATGGCGAGGGTGGTGGGATCGATCAAATTGGA
The DNA here is from genome assembly GCA_965650415.1 of uncultured Prosthecobacter sp. Taxonomy (GTDB): domain Bacteria; phylum Verrucomicrobiota; class Verrucomicrobiia; order Verrucomicrobiales; family Akkermansiaceae; genus Luteolibacter. The sequence continues at coordinate 621 of CBFGOP010000150.1, forward strand.
TTTCTCGGCGCAGCCGATGCAGAAACCGGAGAGTTCGATCACGTCGACCGGAACGATACCGGGCATTTCTGCGGTTTCGCCGCCAGCGAGGATACAGTTGCAGGCTTCGAGGTAATCCGCCATGCCGCTGATCAGGCGGGTGATTTTTTCTTCATCGAGTGCGGCGATGCCGATGTAGTCGAGAAAGAGCAGGGGATCGCCACCGGTGGTGAGGATGTCGTTGACTGACATTGCGACAAGGTCTTTGCCGGCGATTTCCAGCAGGTTTTTTTCGAGGAGGATTTCCAATTTGGTTCCCACTCCGTCGCAGCCTGTGACGATGACCGGGTTTTTGTATTCCGAAAGGTCGTAACAAGCGGCGAAGAGGCCGAATGCGCCGAGCAGTTTCCGTTGTTGTTGGGTGCGTTTGACGTGGGTTTTGATGTCCCCGACGAGTGCTGCGGCTTTGCGCGTATCGACACCTGCTTGCTGGTATGTGAGCTTTCCTGACATTGCTGTGCGCGAAATCTAAGTAGGCGTGGCGTGGTGGTCACGCAGAAAAGATTTTTATTCCGGATGACCGCCGTATTTCCTCCTTGGAAAGCGGGTCTGAAGCGTTTCAGTATGCTGTCGAAATGGACGAATATGATCGCCGTGAATTCTTGAGCCTCAGTTTCCCCGCCTTTTTGGGGGTTGTGACAGCTCTTCCGGCGTTGTGTGCCCTGGCGACAAGGGCGAATGCTTCGGAAGGGCGGCTTTCAGAGAACGGCGCGATGCACTGGGAGGCATTTTTGGAGGCGGTGAGCAAGGAGGCAAACCGGCAGCATTTGGATGCGTGGAATCAGGATGACTACGTGCGGAGGATTTCGAACATGGCGGGTCGTTTGCACTTGGAGGACCCGGCTTTGGTGAAGGCGATGGAACAGCTCAGTTTGCGTCTGAAGGACGGGAAAGTGGATTTTCAATATCTGGAGAAACGGGTCGATTTTTCCCTTTGTCTGGTGCAGTTCGATGAAGGCGAGGTGATCCGCCCTCACGACCATCCCGGGATGACGGGAATGATTTTGTGCGCCTCAGGTGAAATCGAGACCTGGAACTACGATGTGGTGGAGGGATCCGAGATCGCTGTGAGTGAGGGACATCAACTTCTGAAATGTGTGGATCGGGCGGTGCTGAAAAAAAACGACATTTCCACCCTGACCGCCAAGGCGAGAAACATCCATACTTTGAAAGCGCACAAACCGACCCAACTCGTGGATATTTTCACTCCGCCTTACGACAAGCAAAAGATCGAGGACAGCAATTGGTTTGAGCTTTCTGCTGATCCTGTGAACGGCCACGAGAATGTCTATGAGGCCAAACCGGTTTGAGGAGTTAATTGAATGATGATTATGGCGAACCTATTTCCGGATTTTGAGCATTGGGTTTGGCTGATTCCTGCGGTGATGATTGGCGCGTGTATCGGCTCGTTTTTGAATGTGGTGATCTATCGTGTTCCTCTCGGTATGTCGGTGAATAAGCCCAAGCGTTCGTTTTGCCCGAAATGCAAGTCCCAGCTCAAGGCATTGGAAAATTTGCCCGTGCTGAGTTGGTTGGTTTTAAGAGGCAAATGCGGTCACTGCGGTGCGCCGATCCCGTTTCGCTACATCGGGGTGGAATTGTTGACGGCGGTTCTGTTCGGAGCCGTATGGTGGTTTTTTCCGCCTCAGGTCGCTGGGTTTCTCTGGATCCTGATGGGGTTGTTGGTGGCGATCACCTTCATCGATGCGGAACACCTGATCATACCGACCAATATGACTTGGGCAGGCTCAATCATCGGCCTGATCGCTTGTTCCGTCTGGCCGCAACTTTCCGCGATGGCGGGTTACCAGTTCAGCTGGAAAGAGGGACTGCTTTCCGGAGGCATCGGCTGGGTGCTGGGATTCTTCGGGTTGTGGCTGGTGGTGGAGCTGGGGAAAAAAGCGTTTGGCAAGCGTGCGATGAAATTCGAATCCGAGGTGGATTGGCATCTCAAGGAGCCGGAAGGAGATCAGGATCCGATGTATTTTGTGATCGATGGAGAAGAGATCGCCTGGTGGGATATTTTTGTTAGAAAAACAGATCGATTGATCGTCGATGCTGCCAGTGTCGTGGTGGATGGACAGGAGCTGAGTGGCGGCAAGCTGGTGATCCGTGAGACGGGGATCGAATTCGAAGATGGACGCCGGTTTGAGATCGAAAAAATGGTTTCGCTTTCCGGCAAGGCCAGATCGGTGGTCATTCCACGCGAAGCGATGGGCATGGGAGATGTGCATTTGCTCGGCATGGTTGGTGCGTTTTTCGGAGCGAGCGGGGTGTTTTTCTCCCTATTCGGCGCGTCGTTGTTTGCGATCATCGCCGCAATGATCGGGCGGATCGGTTTCGGAAAACCACTACCGTTCGGGCCGTTTATTGCAATGGGTGCTCTCGCCTGGATGTTCGGCGGCTGGAAGCTTTGGCGGTGGTATCTGGATGTCCTCGGACTTTACTGAGCTCAGGAATTGATCTGGTAACAACCGATCGCGTTGAGCGAGAGGACCGCATTCCTGTCATGCTCCGACAATGGCTCCGTGAGTTTGCGAACGGTATCCGCCCAGTTGCTGTAGCTGGTTCGCAACAGACAAACCGGCCAATCGGTCCCGAACATGACCCGATTCGCACCGAAGATTTCGAGAGTCTCATGAAAATACGCGGCGACGGTTTCCTGATCACCTTCTCCTGCCGGGAATTCCGTGAGAAGTCCTGAGAATTTCACCCCGATGACGTTCTCGCGTTTGGCAAGTTCCTTCATGCCTTCGCGCCATGCGGTTTCAACCCGGCCATTGCGGGCTTCGGGTTTGGCAATGTGGTCGATGATGATCGGGAGCTCGGGCTGGCGATCGACAAGTTGTAAAGCGACAGGAATCTGGCGTTGGAAAAGCAACAGGTCATAGCTCAGGCCGTGGGCGGGAAGTTTTGACAAACCCTTATGAAAATCCTCGCGGAGAAAATATTCATCGGGTTCCTCCTGCAAAACATGACGCACTCCCTTGAATTTGGGATGCGCGGCGAGGCGGGTGAGATCTTGGTCGACCTTTTCATCGATCAGCGGCACCCAGCCGACCACGGCTTGGATCCGATCCGTTTGATCGGCAAGGGAGAGCAGAAAATCGGATTCCTCGATGACCTGCCGTGCCTGAACGACCACTGTTCCGGTAACGCCTGATCCAGAGGTGACTGTTTCGAGTTCTTTTACCAGTTGATCCTGTGCGAGGGGACTGTCTGCAGGGATCCACGGATATTCGGCCACGGAGTAATTCCAGAGGTGATGGTGGGAATCGATCATGGATCAGCGTTGGTGACCAGTTGGAAGAGTTTACAGAAACAACGGTTTCATGTGGCGGTCAAAGAGGTTTTCAGTGACGCAGCGGGAGACGATCGTGCGGTTATCGTGAAGGGCTTTGATGTAGGTTTCGCCCATCATCGCGGCGATCTTGAATCCGACGTGTAGCAATTGGCGGACGTTCGCGTCGTAAAGCGGATTGCTTTGATCGTGACGAAGTGCCCCGGTGAATTGTTCGCTGGTCCATGCGTTGACAGTTTCGGCGGATGGGAGTTTTGCGAAATCGATATCGATGACCGTCGCATATGGCTGGCAGAGAGCTTCTTTTTTCGCGAGAGCTTGGGCGTAGATTTCTTTCGCGAGCGCGAGACCGGAGCCTCCTGATTCTGCGAGGCCGATGACTTCCTCCAACCAGTTGGTGCCGGCGGTTTTGATGTGGAGTCCTGCACCAGTTCTTGCGATGGCGCGCTTGATGGCGGGGTAGATGGAAAATTTATCCGAACCGGAGTGGACGGATAGTTTCAAGGTTTTGGGCAAACCATAAGCAGCGACCGCGTGAGCGATGACGGCGAGGTCTTCGTTGAATTCTTTTTCGAACTGAACCACATCACCAACGTAATCCACGCCTTTGTTGAAACGTCCGGTGAATTTCGGGGCGATGGTTTGGATGGGGATTCCTTGATCGGCGATGGCGGCGAGGATGACTAACAACTCCGGCGGGGTCTGTGGGCTGTCGGTTTCGTCCATGGAGACTTCCGTCACGAAATCCGTGCCTTTTGCGGCGACGATGTGGTCATAGATCGCTTTCGCTTTCTGGGTGGCTTTAAGGAACTTGTTGGCGGTCTTCTCCACATCCGCACGGGTGATTTCGAATGGCTGGGCAATGCCTGCGATGGATACGGTTCCGATGAGTTCCGGATGTCTGTCGATGAACGCCGCAACGTCCGCAGGATCGGCTGCCTCGCCAATGTCATCGGCCACGTCCAAGGTGAAGAAGTTGCATGGCGCGATAAAGCGGTCGACGGTTTTCAGGTTGATGTGATCGGCGTCTAACAAGTATTCGCCAGTCCAACCGAGATCTGCAACCGCTTTGTCCGCGGCATCGCGGGTGGACTGTGGCTGGGAACCGATGATGTCGTGCTCGCGATTCGATTTGTTCCAGACGGGTGTGATGTCGATGCCGAGTTCTTTGGCAGCGATGAAGGCTTTGAGCTGGGCGTGTGCGCCGTTGGCGAAACGATCGCCGACGCCGAAAGTAAACTTGGGACAAATTTTCATAATTTTAATGGGAAGAGGGTTTCAACGCAAAGCCGCGAAGATCGCAGAGTTACGCAAAGGTGATTTTTAATTTTATCTAACTTCAATGATCGCTTTGATGGCTCCGAGATTCGGATCGGTGAATTGGGCGAATTTTTCGGGGACTTCTTCGAAGGAGATGCGGTGGGTGATCCAGACGTCGGTGTTGATTTTGCCTTCGCGGATCAGGTTGATGATGGCGGGGAAATCGGATGGCAGGGCGTTGCGGGAGGCGAGCAGGGTGAGTTCGCGGCGATGGAAGACGGGGGCGTGT
>CBFGOP010000151.1:0-5499 GCA_965650415.1 uncultured Prosthecobacter sp.
CTGAGCAAACCCAGCGCGATTTGCTGCAAATCAAACTTCGGGACAACCTCGTCCGTCAGAGGGTATCGACATACACGCTCCAAACGTCTGGTGCCCAAGAAGCACTCATTTCGAGCGCAGGTAGGGAGAACCTGACGAAAGAGCAGCGACATGATCTTGGCGAACTGCTCAGGCTTTCGCATGAGTTGATCCCATCCAAGGAAGAATCTGGATCACTAGCTGATTAAAAGGAATAACATCCCCAATCGACACAAGCCTGCGCGTCTCCCCCGCCTCCCGATCACTCCCTCCTGAAACGGCGAAAGCCCCGTAAAACGGGGCTTTCATTGGTTGCGGGAGCAGGATTTGAACCTACGATCTTCAGGTTATGAGCCTGACGAGATACCTGACTTCTCCATCCCGCGTTTGGATGACACCTTTCGGTGGGGGCGGAAACTAACCGCCGAAACTCGTCTGAAGCAAGGGAAAATTTTGCTAAACTCGGAAATTTTTGATTCGATCCGCCGCAGATGAATTTGGTGTCCGATTCCTGCCGCATCCTTCCTGAAGCCGAATGGCGCAGGATGGCGGAGGAGCATTACGTTGCTGCATGCCGTCACACGGCGGGACCGAGGCTGCGTCGCGAGCACAACAAGCCCCATCCCGTGGAGGATTTCCTTTTCAACTACTACCCCTACCCCATCGCCCTGCTGGAGCAATGGCACCCCGGACTCGGGATCAGCATGGAATATTCCGATCCCGAAACCCTGCCGCTACAGTTCAAAAATCGCCGCTACCGCGTCACGGATAACCGGGTTTTACTCGATCCGTTGCTGATGGAGGAAAAAGAGCGCCAACGATTGGAATGGATCGCCAGTTTGTTGGAAGCGACCCAAAACCATACGCCCAACTTCGCCTGCCACGGCCTGCATGAGTGGGCGATGGTGTATCGCGCGGAGGAAATCCGCCATGCCGGGATCGCTCCCCTGCGCCTGCCGCAGGAGCAGATCGATGCGTTGGTGGAATCCCGACCCATCACCTGCAGCCATTTCGATGCCTTCCGCTTTTTTGCCGAACCAGCCAAACCCCTCAACCGGCAGCCGCTATCGCTAGAAACCCGTCACCAAAACGAACAACCCGGCTGCGTGCACGCCAACATGGATCTCTACAAGTGGGCGGCGAAATCCATGCCATGGATCGGGTCAGGACTTTTGCTGGAAACTTTCCTACTCGCCACCCGGCTGCGGGATCTCGACATGCGTGCCAGTCCCTACGATCTTTCCGGGTGGAACGTCGTCCCCATCAAAATCGAAACCCCTGAGGGCAGAAAAATCTATGAAACCGAGCAACGGCAACTTGCCCATCAGGCTCTGATACTCCGCTCCAAGCTGATCCAAGCAATCCGTGCCATACCGGATGGGCCATAGGAAAAATGGCGGTTATTTTTTGACAATAAGCAGCCCGATCCCTATGAATCCGCCGGTCTCTTCAGAGCCAAACGGACTTTTCCAACCAAACATACCAACATGAGCCAGCCCATTTTTACAGGATGCATCCCAGCGTTGATGACGCCTTGCGACGAAAACGGTAACATCAACTACGACGCCTTGGTGCAAACCGGCGCAGAGCTGATCGCCAAAGGTATGAGGGCTGTCGTTTATTGCGGTTCCATGGGTGACTGGCCCTTGTTGACCGATGCGCAGCGCCAGGAAGGTGTGCGCCGTCTGGTTGAAGCCGGCATCCCCACCGTGGTTGGCACAGGTGCCCAGAACTCGAAAATCGCAGCCGAACACGCGGCCCACGCCCGCAAGGTCGGCGCCCATGGTTTGATGGTTATTCCCCGCGTGCTTTCCCGTGGCAGCTCCGCAGCCGCACAAAAAGAACATTTCCGTGGAATTCTGAAAGCAGGCGGCGATCTGCCCGCAGTGATTTATAACAGCCCTTACTACGGTTTTGAAACCAAGGCCGATCTCTTCTTTGCGCTCAATGCGGAGTTTCCTAGCTTGGTTGGCTTCAAGGAATTCGGCGGAGCCAAAGCAATGACCTATGCGGCTGAGTTCATTACCAGCGTCGGAGAAGACCTGATCCTGATGGCCGGTGTTGACACCCAAGTCTATCACGGCTTCGTCAACTGCGGTGCCACCGGCGCGATCACCGGTGTGGGCAACGCCTTGCCAACGGAAATCCTTCGCTTTATCGAGCTCTGCAAAGCGGCCGCCAAAGGCGATGCGAAAGCACGCCGTTATGCCCTCGAACTCTCCGAAGCACTCACCGTGCTCTCCACTTTCGATGAAGGTGCTGATCTCGTGCTGTTCTACAAGGAGCTCATGGTGCTAGAAGGCCACGATGCCTATCGCCACCAAATCTATGGCACCGACAAACTGACCCCGAGCCAGAAACAATTCGTTCACACCCAATGGAAGTTGTTCCGTGATTGGTGGAGCAATTGGGAAGGCAAGAAGTAGGTCCTGTGGCGCATAGGCAGGGACCTTTATCTTAAAGGTCCATATCCATGAGCCCTAATAACGGAATGTGATCGACGGGGTATTAGGAGCCGTCAGATATGGACTTTTAGGGATAAAAGTCCCTGCCATCCGCATTTACCAACACGGGCGTATTGTAAAGGATGAGATTCTTCTCGTCATGAACTCCTATCGTCGGTAATAGCTGTTTGATTTTTATCAAACTATCTAACTTATGTCCGATATCTACCAAAACCCATCCAACGATTCGAAACTCAACATCGATGAATTCAACAGTAGGCAAAAGCAGAACTTGCCCATCGCGGTAATCGCCGGTCTGGCTGCCGCTGTGGTCTCTGCCGCCGTCTGGGCCGCTGTCACAGTGATCACAAACTTTCAGATTGGTTGGATGGCAGTCGGTGTGGGCTTTCTCGTTGGTCTCGGTGTCCGCATGGGCAAGGGTGTCGATCCGATCTATCGTAAAATCGCTGCGGTTCTGGCTCTCGTCGGCTGCGTTTTGGGCAATATTTTCACTCTCATCGGTTATGTGGCAAAAGAAGAACAGTTGAATGTGTTCAGCGTATTGATCCAGTTGGACTAAACAATCGTTCCGGAATACATGAGGGAGATGTTCTCACCCATCGATCTGCTTTTCTACGGACTGGCCGTTTATTTCGGGCATAAATATGCGGTGAAAGAAGAGGTCATTGCAGAGCCACAAGCCTAAGAGAACGTCTGATAAATCACAATGGCAGGGACCTTTATCTTAAAGGTCCATATCTATGAGCCCTGATAACGGAATGTGATCGACGGGGTATTAGGAGCCGTCAGATATGGACTTTTAGGGATAAAAGTCCCTGCCTTTTTCAGGCAACTTCTGACATTTCACTCTTCACTCTTCACTCTTCACTCTTCACGATTCTGATCTCGTCCGCTTGAAACAGCGCTTCGGTTTTCCCGTCGATTTCTATCAGCAGCTCGCCAGCCGAACCGATTCCGCGAACGGTTCCCTCGCGGCGTTGGTCGGCGGTGAAATAGGAAACGTGATGTCCGGTCAGCGCGCATCTCTCGCGGATGGATTGAATCAATAAGGAAAAATCATTCGAGAGAGCGGCGGAGTGATGAGCCAGGCGCGTGATGACCGCTCGAAGCACCTCAGCGCGATCCAGCTCCATTCCCATTTCCTCACGCAGCGAGGTTGCGGCAAGCTCTTGAGGAAAATCCGTGGAGTTCACATTGATGCCGATGCCGATGATTACATAGTCGCCTCCGGCTTCGACCAGGATTCCAGCGATCTTTTTCCCCGATACACGAACATCGTTTGGCCATTTGATTTCCGCATAGGGCACGAATTTCTCCAACGCCTCCGCGACGGCCAAACCGGTGATCAGGGAGAGCCGGTGCCAAAGGGTTTTGGGCGCGCTGGGTCGGAGTAAAATGGAACACGCCAGATTTTCCCCTTTCGGCGAGAGCCAAGCCGCACCCCGCCTGCCGCGACCCGCGGTTTGTTCATCGGTCACAAACACCAAACCCTCGGCCATCCCCTGCTCGGCGAGTTGGCGCAAGGCATCATTGGTCGAACCCACGCTCTCGCGCCAGAGCAGCCGGAAAGGATCTGGAAGATCCGCTGCGAGGGTTTGGAACGCGTTGGGCTCGCTCATAAACTCGCACGCCACCTGACGATCTCGCGTTTCACATTTTCCACCGATGGCGCACCGATGTTGGTCCGCGCTTTGAGTGCGGTTTCTAACGAAAATACGGATTTCATTTTATCGCTGTATGCGGCGTCGATCGCTTTGAGGTCGATCTGATCCAAAGGCACACCGCTTTTCACGGATGCAGCAACGGCCTTGCCGACCAGTTCATGGGCGGTGCGGAAAGGAACACCGGATTTCACAAGAGCATCCGCAAGGTCGGTGGCGAGCAACATCGGATCGCTTGCGGCGGCCAGGCATTTGTCTTCGCGCATTTCCATCGCGGCGATCATTTCCGTATTCACCGCAAGCACGAGCAGGATGGTGTCGACCGAATCGAACAAAGGCGGTTTGTCCTCCTGAAGATCGCGGTTGTAGGTGATTGGCAAACCTTTCATCGCCACGATGAGGTTCATCAGGTTTCCGACCAAGCGACCCGTCTTGCCACGTGTCAGTTCGCACACGTCCGGATTTTTTTTCTGCGGCATGAGAGACGAGCCGGTGGTATGGGCATCTGACAAACTCACAAAACCGAACTCGCTGCTGCACCACAGGATGAGATCTTCGCTCAGTCTGGAAAGATGGACTCCGCACATGGAAATCACGAACAGGAGTTCGGCGATGTAATCCCGATCCGCGATCGCATCCATTGAGTTTCTTGTGACACCATCGAAACCGAGTTCTTCGGCGATTCCTTCGCGATCGAGATTGATGGTCGATCCCGCGAGCGCACCCGAGCCAAGCGGAGAAACATTCAGCCGATCGCGGCAATCATGAAGCCGACCCTTGTCGCGCTCTAACATTTCCACGTAAGCGAGCAAATGATGGCCAACCGTCACGGGCTGACCGCGTTGGAGATGGGTGTAGCCCGGCATGACCGTGGCGGCGTAGCGCTCGGCCTGATCCACAAGAACTTTCTGCAAACCGATGACGGAGTGCATGATCTCGTCAATCTGCGTGCGGCAATACAAACGGGTATCGGTCGCGACCTGATCGTTTCTCGATCTGGCAGTGTGAAGCTTGCCGCCGACCGCGCCGATGCGCTTGGTCAGCTCGGACTCGATGTTCATGTGGATGTCCTCCAACGAGGTCCGGAATTCGAATTTTCCAGCGCGGATGTCAGCCTCGATTTCACGCAGGCCTTTTTCGATGAGTTCGAATTCTTCCTGCGTCAACAAACCGGCTTTCATCTGCGCGCGTGCGTGCGCGATCGACCCGGCGATGTCGTGGGGAAACAATCTCCAATCGTAGGAAATCGATTCTCCAAATTGCTGCACCAATGATGAGGTGTCCTGTGCGAAACGTCCTTTCCACATAATTCAATAGCTTCCGTTTTTATAGGTTCCTGCCGCGATGACTTTGCG
>CBFGOP010000152.1:0-5481 GCA_965650415.1 uncultured Prosthecobacter sp.
ACTGTTGCGGAACCGCAAGAGGGGCTAGAAAGTATGTTAGCAGTTCCAGAACTAGACGAAGAACTCGGAAAAAAAGTAATCGCAAGGCAAGATGCACGGCTCAGCTTCTCAGAAGTTCCAATCGCCTATTGGAGAACAGTCGTCGATGAGAATAAATATGTTATTAGCTGGGATAACCTCAATAAATTACTTGTTGAAACAAAGGATCCTTCCGAGCTAGATCCTATCTTAAGTGATGCGGATACAATTTGCGTCTTGGCCGAAGACCGGCAGCAAATCCCATCAGGTCTGTTTGATATCATAGTAGATTTCGACGATATGACCTTGGAGAGCTATCAGAAGCTTATCGGATCCGATTTGGGAAATATTTCCAAGTTACCGACTTCTATCGACCAAAAGAAAAAGCTCCATCTGATCCGCTCCGGGATGATCGGGCTCAACGAAAACACATGGAACTGGCTGATAGGTAATCCTTTTCTACGAGCTGCGCTAATCGAGGAAAGATATACTAATTTCGCAGAAATCGAGAGCTGGGTATTTGAGAATGAAGATATCTCAGAACTTCTTAAATCAAAAATCCCGAAAGACGCAAAAAAGAGATTACTCTTGAATGCTGGAACTATTCAATTTGAATCGGACAGCCTTTTGCAAGAAGAAGTGAACAAAATCTTGGCTGACCCCGAAACCGAGATCAATGAGTTCGATGAAGATTTCGTGGAAAGCGTAATTGCTTTAGTTCAAGGGGAAGATGCGATCTTATTGCTAACTCGTATGATTCCAAAGTGGGAGGAGGCCCGAGTCATGCGTAATCTTGAGGCTATAGGTTCACCTTATGAGGAAATTGCAAAGTATGGTAAGAGGCCAACTATAACGCAAAGCAAAGTTAATATGGCTTTAGCGGAGTCATTACAGAAGAGAGACATGATCTCCAAATTCAGGCTTGAGGATCGCGATATTCGAATCATAACCAAAAAGAATGATCCTAGTCATTAACATTGTCACCCCATCTCGGACCTCACTTCTAAAACCCGCAATAAATGAAAGCCTCTTCCCAAAAACTAAAATTTCCACATCCGGGAGAAATCATTCGCTCCGAGTTTCTTGAGCCATTGGGCATAGCCCAATATCTTTTAGCCATCGATCTCAACATTCCCCACAGCCGTGTCACCGCCATCATCCGTGGTAACCGTTCGATCACACCGGACACAGAACTACGCCTTAGCCGATATTTCGGCACCAGCGCAGAATTCTGGATCGGTCTACAAAACGAATACGATCTTCGTAAAAATCCGGCATCCACTGGTGCAACCATCGCTGCGGAAGTCCATCCGCTAGCAAGCTAATGATTCAGAAGCAGACCGTGGAATGCGGCGCTCTTTGCATTACAAATTTTCACTTCCCACGCTCCGCCTCAATCGCCGTCAGAAACCTGTCCTTCAAGCTCTCAGGAAGTTTCGACGATTCCACAGCTTCCTGGAGTTTTTCATAACGCAACTCCAAGGATACGGGCACATTCTCATCGATCAGAGGCCATGGAACCGGTTTTTTCAACCCCCTCACGCAAACATCCGGTAAGACTTTGCTTTGGAATTTCTTCAATGAATCCATTTCCAACGCCTCCACAATTAACTCAGGACGATAGTTGGACTGATAAGTGAAGAACGTCTCAAGAGACTGAGTTTGATATTCCTCCTTCTCCATCTCACTGATAAAGCGCAGCGCCTCTTGTGGCTGACTTTGCGACCAGTGATGAATCAATTCGTAATACATGGTAAGCATGGGGTCGAATTGCGTGATGACCCCACTGTTCGCTATTTTGAATAGATAATCCGAGGCGGATTTAGGATCATGTTCGGCCAATCCAGCGCAAACAACACCGGCGCGCAGTCCATCGATTTTCGGATTCGTTTCGAAAAACTCCTTCATTAGCTCAGCTCGAAACACCGGATCATTCGACTCAGAGATGATGGCACGCAAACTCGGGAGGATCAGAAATTCATACGATGGATCCATGCTTCGCAGTTTAGCCAAGGCTTCAATTTGGGATTTCTTGAACAGCGCCCGCATGATCTCCCCCGCCGCCACCTCATGTGGATAGGGTCTGATTCCGCCTAACATCAGAGGTTGATCGCTGTAGTCCTGAGTTGGAAGAAATTCTTCCCATGCTTTGATTGGATCCGATTTACTGTAGCCAATGATTGCAGCCAGGATTAAATCATCGGCAAATGATCGATCCGGCCTTTGCCTTTTTTTCGCCAATTCTTCGGTCTCAAGAAATCGTTTCGCCTCCTCAAAATCCACCTCTCCCCACTGCCTGAAAATCGCGGAAAGCCGCGCAGTTTCCGGCAGAATATCCATGATATCTGAATACTCCTCCACCCGCCCTAGAATCAACAACGCCTCGTTTCTCAATTCGGCGGTATCAACCGAAGCACGAATGGATTTGGCGACGGAATTTCTCTCAGCCTTTACATGACGCGTCATGTGCGCTCTCTCGGATTCCTCCGACTCATCCTCAGAAACCACACCGATCATCTTCCAGCTCGCTATCGTCAAAACCAGCAAAGCAGCGAGCAACACCCCCCATGCTGTTCTGAGCCAAATTTTTCCCATGCAGCAACACTCTTCAATATTCGAATTTATTTCCAAGCTGAATTCCACATGGATCAACGCAGCAGTCCAGAGCCTGCGGCGAAATTTCGATCACTGACCCGCCTTCACCAACGGCAATCCCGCCTCACGCCAGACATCGATTCCGGAGGAAAAGACATACAGGCTGTATCCGCGTCGGGTCAGTTTTTTCGCCACGTTCCGCGCCTCGGCGCATCCGAAGTTGAAACAATAAACAACGACCTTTTTTCCCTCGTTTTGGGCTTTTTGGATTTCAACATCCCGCTTCTGCACTTCCTCATCATACCAGTTGTGCGGCCAGTTGATCGCGCCGGGGATATGGTCGATCTGATAGAAATACGGCACCCTCACATCATAGAGCAGCACCTTGCCCGTCTGCTGCAATTCAAACAGCTCCTCAATTCCAATCGTTTGATAAGTCCCCTTGTCCTCGCTACCCACAGGAATCTTCACCGGCTTGCTGGCAACGACCGCATGAATCGGACCGGCAGGCTTCTCATCCTCTTGCTTCGCATCTTTCGCACACGAAACCATTCCAATTAGACCTGCAAGCACGCAGAAGAATCTGACATTTGTTTTGAACGTTTTCATAAATGCTTCTCAAAAAATCACTTCATCCATCACCACATCCCATTCATCCGTCGTGATCTTATCCACAAGTTGAAAAGGAAAGCAAACCCCGATCTTGTATGCCGATGGATTGGCTCTGGCCAGGATGCGGTCATAAAAACCCTTACCCCTTCCCATTCTTCCTCCGTGACGGTCAAAGCCAAGGCCGGGGCACAAAAACACATCGATCTCGTGGATCGGCATCTCATCGAGTCCATCAACGGGCTCCGGAATTCCAAATGAGCCTGCGGCCAAATCGGTTTCAACATTTGTCACCCGAAAGAATTTCAGCTCATCTCCCACCACTTTGGGAAAAACCCATTGCTGATCGATCTTTGAAAACAGTCCGTTCAAATTCACCTCTCCCGGCAAGGCCATGTAAGCCGCGACCACCCGAGCAATTCCGAGTTCCTCCAATCTTTCCGTCAACTTTTCGACCACGGCCACAGGATCAGCGCCGGCATTCAGGGACGCGATCTTTCGCAATTCCTCACGCTGTTGTATTTTATCCAGAGCCATTGCCAGCAAGATTTGCCGAAAACCACCGACCCTGCAAACCCTGAATTCATCGTTTGGATCTACCCAAGCGGAAGAAGACAAAGATCATTACCAAGGCGGCAATCGTGATGAGATAATCCACCAGCCTAATCTGTTGAAAAAACTCTCTCCAGTCTGTCGTGAAAACCGTCTTCAGTCGGTAAGCCGCCAAGAGCAATACGCCCAGGATCGTGATGACACATACGGTGACGAAACCAAGATATACTCTGCGGTTTGGAGTTTTGGGATCCATATCCAAATAACATTTCCAATCTCTGCGACCCTTCAAGTCCTGAGCCTGTCGAAGGATCCGACCTCTGCGTCTTTGCGGTGAACTCTTTCCTAATGAAAAAAGCCAGCCGGAGGCAGGCTCTCCTATACGGGAGCCTTATCCAGCTCGAACGCATCGTGCACGGCGCGGGCGGCATCTTCGATATGCACCTCATCCACGGTCACGGCTATTTTGATCTCGGATGTGGAGATCATGCCGATGTTGATGCCTTTGGCACCCAGCGCCTTGAACATGGTTGCGGCGACACCCGAATGCGAGCGCATCCCGATTCCGACGGCGGACAGTTTGGCGATACCGGCTTCGGTTTGGATCTGCGCATCAGGCGAAAGCTCGGCCAACAAAGGTTTCAACGCCGCTTGTGCCTTGCCGAGGTCGCTCGAATGCATGGTGAAGGAATGACGGGAAAGGTGATCGTCGTTCGAGGTGTTCGAAACGATCATGTCCAGATTGATCTCCGCATCCGCGAGAACGCCGAGAATTTTTCCTGACATGCCCGGAAGATCGGGGATTCCGGAAATGGTGACTCGCGCCTGCGAGCGTTCGATCGAAATGCCACGAATGACAACGTTTTCCATGTTGGGATGTTCTTCTAACACAAGGGTTCCTGGGTTATCGTTAAGTGAGGATCTGACCTCGAAAACTACGCCGAATTTTTTCGCGAACTCGACCGAACGCGACTGCATGACTTTGGATCCCGATGAGGCCATTTCCAGCATCTCATCGTAGGAAATTTCCGGCAGCTTGCGGGCGTTTTTCACGACCCGGGGATCGCAGGTGTAAACGCCATCCACATCGGTCAAAATCTGGCAAACATCGGCTTTAAGAGCCGCGGCAACCGCGATGGCGGTGAGATCCGAGCCACCGCGTCCGAGCGTGTGAACCATGCCGTCAAGAGTGATGCCTTGGAAACCGGCCACCACCAGGGTTTTGCCCTCATCGATAAATTTCCGCATCAGGGAAGGATCCATGTTGGTGATGCGGCCGCGAGTGTGGCTGCATGTCGTGAAAATTCCTGCCTGTCTGCCGGTGATCGAGGCGGCGTCCACCCCGAGCTTGTGCAGAGCCATCGCAACCAAGGCGATCGATTGCTGCTCACCCGTCGCCAACAAGACGTCCAGTTCGCGCTCTGATGGGGATTCGTTCAATTCCTTTGCCATCCCGATCAGCTTGTCGGTCACACCGGACATCGCGGAAGCCACGGCCACGACCTGGTTTCCCTCGTCGCGGGTGCGTTTGATCCTCGCCGCCACATTGCAGATGCGATCTATGGAACCTACAGAAGTTCCGCCGTATTTTTGAACAATCAGAGCCATGGTTTTGGGGCGCGCGGATTCAAAAGGGTTCTTTTCAAAACATCAAACCCTAAACATGAAATTTCTCCTCATTCCGGAAGCCAATTCCAGCGAACCTCC
>CBFGOP010000153.1:0-5469 GCA_965650415.1 uncultured Prosthecobacter sp.
GAACGTCTCTCGTTTAATTCGGGCTCGCCACCGCCGGTGCATCCACTCTATCGTTCGCCCCAAAAATGAAACGCATCGCGATCCCTCTCCTCCTATCCCTCACTATGCATGCTCATGCCGACATCGACGCAGGAATCCGTGCCTACAACCAAGGCGACTATAACACCGCACGCAAGAGACATTTAAACTGCCAGGCATACAATGAGCCAAACAACGTGACTGGCTGGTCAATCCCACTTCCGATTCCCAGCAGAAAAGCATATAAATAAAGGACTTTGGAGCATGGCAAGGACCTGATAACCCGGAACCCGCTGCGCCAAAATCACCACGAAAATCGGGGCAGATTTGAGCTCCTAAGGGCAACTCACGAAAAGCCAATCAAACCTTCCCGCGCCTGTGCCGCGATTTTTGAAAACGGCTTGCTGATCCGTGGATCGTTTGCGATCCGTTGCCAGAATTCTTTTGCCATGGGAGCGGCTTGGGAAAAGGCTGCAGCCATTGCCGGAATGGGGCGTGAGGGGGTAAAGGAGCGTTCGGGCATTTCACCCTGCGGACCGGGTGCCCATAACATCGGGAGCATGTCGTAGACGGGCGCGACCCGGAGGGGCGAAGGATCGTCCAAATAAAACGCAAGGTTCCCCGGATGCATGTCGCTGTTACCGATGAGTTCGCCGAATGCCTGCAATACAAAAATATTAGAAAGCGCGGTATCATCGATCAGTCCGGATTTCTCCAAGTCCAAAGCCGCATTGCGCCAGTCATGCCGCAAACCGATGCTGGCGGCGGATAAGGCTTCGAGCGAAACCACGCCGCGTCGGCCATTTCCCGCCACTCGATCGAAACGGGGAATTTCAAGGAACCGCCTGCCACCGGCGTCGATCAACCGCGCGCCACGATTGGCCAAGCCCGCTTCCGCCAAGACTTCATGAGCATGAAACTCGCAAACCAACAGATCCGCCCAGCGCCTCCCGGTTTCCAGTTCCATCGGTGCGGTGAATTTCACCAGCACCGATTCGAGTGCCTGATCCGCTGTGCGAAGGGTAGCTGTGAATTTGGGTTGTTCACCGCCCGCCGATGAACCCGGTGGCTGACGCGCGATGTCTTTCGCCAGCGCGGGATAGGCGGTCGCGACATCCTGTTTCGAAATCCACATCGGGTCGGCCTGGGCGTCCAGAGCTTGTTTGAGTGCCCGCTCGCCCAAGATCACATCACCCGGCGCATCGGATCCAACCGCTTCCAGATACACCAGCACGTCATCATCGCTCCAGCGCTGGATATCCTCCGGCAAATGCAGCATCGGGCCCAATTTCTTGGCGGTCAATCGACCCAAAAATCCCTGTGCACGCATGTCTGAGAGGAAAAAGGGAAAGCCCGACCAGAGACCGTGTTTGTCGGTAAAAATCCTGGCCCACGTTGGGGCCTCGCCTGCCCAGGTAATTCTCCAGCCGCGATTTTCATAAGCCTCCAATTGCGCCCATTCTCGCGCCTGCCCTGTGGGGTCGATCCGATAGAGCGGCCACTGGTTGCCTGCTTGGCGGATTTGCCGCCGCATCAGGTAGCGCGTGCTCCGCGTCGCTCCTACACATCCAAGATCTTCACCGAAATCCGCCAAAACTCGGACAATGGTCGTCCGATTTACCCCGATCAGCGTGGCGAGCTCAGTCGCAGAAACCGGCCCGCGAGCGCGGATCAGCGTGGCCAGCAAGTTGCGATCAATTTTTGAGATTCCGCTCATGAGGTGAAATCATTCTGCATCGTAATTTATGCTTAATCAATGATTAATTTATTATATAAATTAAGGATTAAACAAATTATATAGATTTTATTGTGCATCGTAATTTTCGATAAAACTGAACGGTGGGATACCGTTCGTCCTCATGCCGTGTCGCGGACCCCGAGCTTGTCGATGGGGGAACGGCAGCTCCATTGACACCTGTGGCAGTTGGCGTTTATTGAGATGCTATGAACAAAGGAAAATCGTGGTTTCAGAAATGGATGGCGGGCTTGGGGATGTTTGCGGTGGGAGTGATTTCGCTGACCGCAGCCGAGCCCAAACCGGTTTTGATGCTGGTCACAGGTGCCGATCAAATGACCAACGGCAAACCCACGGGATTGTGGTTGGAGGAGTTTGCGGTTCCCTATCTTGCCCTGCAGAAAGCGGGTTATCAGATCGAGGTCGCGACCCCCAAAGGCGGTGCCGCGCCCATTGATGAGCGCAGTGAGCCGACCCCGGAGCAAGCGACCGCATGGAAAGAGGCGGAAAAACGTTTGTCCGATACCAAAGCCTTGTCTGGGATCCGTGCGGAAAATTTTTCCGCCATCTTCATTCCCGGTGGCCATGGGGTGATGTTCGATCTGGCCGATGATGCCGCCGCATCGAAACTCATTCAGGATTTCGACACCCAAGAAAAACCCATCGCCGCTGTCTGTCACGGACCGGCTGCCTTGGTCAAAGTCGTTCGCAAGGACGGCACTCCTTTGGTGAAAGGAAAAACCGTTGCCGCATTCACCGACGATGAGGAGCGTGCGGTGAAACTCGACAAGGACATGCCGTTTTTGTTAGAAACCAAACTGCGCGAGCTCGGCGCGAAGATCGACAAGAAGGAAAATTTTACCGCACATGCCGTGAGGGATGAAAACCTGATCACCGGCCAGAATCCCGCATCGAGTGAAGCAACCGTGAAGTTGCTGATCGAGGCGCTGAAGTAAACCTCATGACCACCATTGCCAAATTTTTCAAAAGTGAAGACGCGCATTTGTTCCGATCGTTTTTGGAATCCGAAGGCATCGCCGCGTATGTGTTCGATGAGCACGTGAGCCAACTCTTTTGGCATCAAACTTTGGCGTTTGGCGGAATCCGGGTGTCGGTGGCGGATGAGGATGTTGAGCGAGCGGATGAATTGTATGTCGAATACGACGAATCCATGAAAACCGCGCCATTTGTGGAGCAACCCGTTCGCGCTTGGCCGATTGTGGCCGTCTTGTCGCTCATCGTCGGAATACCTCTGATGTTGCTTGGGAGAAAATCTAAAGATAAGGATGCTCATGCCACCGATTCAGAAACCTGAAATCACCGCCCTCGTTTTACGCGTGGTGATGGGTGCCTGGTTTACTTACGCGGGTGGGCTGAAAATTTTCGTGACCGGCTTGGATCGCTTTGTAACCGATATCGAAAACTACCGGATGGTCTTCGCGGGCGTGGCGATCACCGGAAACCTCGCGGTCGCAGTCGCGTACTTCATTCCTTGGTTCGAGGTCGTGGCAGGCTTGTGTTTCATGCTCGGTTATCTGCGCAAAGGCGCGTGGCTCGGCATGTTCGGTTTGGTGGTGGCCTTCAGTGTATCGATTGGTTCCGCATGGTGGCGTGGCTTGGACATCAGCTGCGGGTGTCTGGGCGGTTCTGAAAAAGTCTCTTACTGGAGAAAAGCCGTGGAATTCGCCATCTACTTCGCCGCGCTCGGCTGGATCGCTTGGGTGGAGTGGAAAAAATCCCAAGAGAAAAACTAGTTGTTTGCTTCCCGAAACCGGATTTTTCAGCAACACCTTGGCCATGCGTTACACCGAAAAGCTACAGCAACAAATCACTGCCACCGGATCGAGATTGTGTGTCGGGCTTGATCCCAGGCCCGGCGATGGCGGCGCGGATGCGGCTAAAACCTTTCTTTCACGTGTGATTGAGGAAACCGCCGAATTTGCCGCTGCCTTCAAACCGAACATGGCTTACTTCGAAGCGATGGGAATTTCCGGCATCAAAGTGTTAGAGGAAATTCTCAAACAAATCCCCAGCCACATCCCCATCATTCTGGACGCGAAACGCAGCGACATCGGCGAAACGCAGAAATACTACGCGCAGGGATATTTCAACGGCTGGAATGTCGATGCCGTGACCCTCAATCCTTTCCTCGGTTATGATTCGATCGAACCCTTTCTCGATTACGCAGGAAAAGCGGTTTATCTGCTCGCCGTGACATCCAATCCCGGCACCGCCGATTTCCAGCAACAGGATCTCGCAGACGGCCGCAAGGTGTTCGAGCTGGTCACGGCTCTCGGTGCCCGCGCGCAAACCGAAGGCCGTGCGACCGATGTCGGTTACGTGGTCGGCCTCACCAATTCCCAGAACGTTCTGCCGAAAATGCCCGATGCGCCGCTGCTGGTGCCGGGCCTCGGCGCTCAGGGCGGAGATCTCGGTGCCCTCGCCGCCGCCGGTCGCAGCGCGCCGGATGTGATCAATGTTTCCCGTGGCATCCTCTACGCCCAGGACGAGATGAGTTTCCGTGAACGTGCGAAATTATGGATGGAGAAAATTGCATCCGGCTACAAAGAGGCATAGAGTGACCGCTGCATGAAAGACCCCGTCGGAAATCGCTATTCCGGACTCGCGCCCCAGAAAGGCTGGCCGGCCCGCAATGCGAAATTTCTGCGCCAACACATCGTGCCTGGAATGTTCCGCAAAATGGGCGGGACAATTTTGGAACCGGTGCTCACCACTCCGGATGATGACCGCGTCCGCATCACTTGGATTGGTCATGCTTCGTTTTTCCTCCAGTTCGCCGGGCACTCGGTGTTGGTCGATCCCAACTGGGCGAAATGGCACGGCCCCGTGAAACGCCAACGTCACCCGGGCCTCAATCTAAAGGATATTCCCGAGGTAGATCTCGTTCTCGTCACCCATGCCCATTTCGATCACCTCCACAAACCCAGCCTAAAAATTTTGCAAGCCAGCAACGGGATCGTGGTTCCCAAAGGCAGTGCCTCGTTGGTGAAAAAACTCGGGTTCCCCGCGATCCATGAAGTGAAGATCTGGGACGAGCTGGAAATCGATGGCATGGGCATTGTTCACACCCCTTGTCATCATTGGGGTGCGCGTTATGTTCACGACACCCATCGCGACTACGGCGGCTACATCGTGAAATCCTCCGGCAAAAGCGTTTTTCACTGCGGCGACAGCACCTACTTCGATGGCTTCAGGGAAATCGGCAAACGCCATGCCATCGATGTCGCTCTCATGCCGATCGGCGCCTACGAATCCCCCAGCGGCCGGGATGTCCACATGAATCCCGAACAAGCCGTCCGCGCCTTCGCCGATCTCGACGCGAAAATCATGATTCCGATGCATTACGGTACTTTCCCGCTCGGCAACGAAGCCCTTCACGAACCGGTGGAGCGACTTTTAACCGAAGCTGACCGGCTTGGGATCAGCGACAGGGTATTGATTCCGGAAGAAGGCGTTGGAATCGAATGGTAGGATCGTTTCATCGAAACGACCCCAGCTCCTTTTCTGGGGGAAAGGGCTGTAAACTTCCATGAACCGATTTTTTTAAAAAATTTCGTGATTTTCGCATTGCCACCGCCTGAAAACCGCCATAGCGTCCGCCCCCCAACCGACCAACCACGCTTTTAAGATGTCCAAGCACAACTCACTCAAATCAAACGCCACCGTCGGCGGCAAACGCTCCGTCCTCAAACGTT
>CBFGOP010000154.1:0-5458 GCA_965650415.1 uncultured Prosthecobacter sp.
AAAACTTCGGATGGAGATTGCGCGAAGGCGATGTCCAAACTCCTAACAAGTCGGTCGGTGGGGAAAGACCCGCCGATCACGTCGAGCCGGTGTATGTCTACAAACACGGCAACGGAAACCTTGAAGGACTGTCGGTGACAGGAGGTTACGTTTATTCTGGAGCGAAAATCCCTAGCTTCCAGGGTCGATACATCTTCGCGGATTATCAAAACCCTCGCATCTGGTCCTTCGCTTACGCCGACGGCAAAGTGACCGGTTTCAAGGATCACACGGATGAACTTCAGCCAGAGAAGGGTCGGATCAATCTCATCTCCTCTTTCGGCGAAGACGCGAACGGCGAACTCTATCTTGTGGATCACACAGGTGCCATTTATCGTATTGTTGGCAAGTGATCCGTTAAGACCTCACGCATGATGCGGAGCCTCCGTTTCGGCGATCAGCGGGCGGAGGTTTTGGTGTTGGCTTTCCAAGTCTGGATCTTCATGGAAAACCCGATCCGCAAGGGCACGGGCTTCACGGATGAGTTCGGTGTCGGTGATGAATTCTGCAAAGCGGAGATCGGTGAGACCCGATTGAGCAGTTCCGAGAACATCGCCGGGTCCGCGTAATTCGAGATCGGCTTCGGCAATTTCAAAACCGTCGTTGGATTTTTCCAGCACGGCCAGTTTTTCGAGTGCCTCGGGGAGTTTGGAATCGGTTAGAAGGATGCAGTAGGATTTGTGTTCGCCGCGCCCGATCCGTCCGCGCAACTGATGGAGCTGGGCGAGACCGAATCGCTCGGCGTGATGCAGGATCATGAGGTTGGCGTTCGGGACGTCGACCCCGACCTCGATGACCGATGTGGCGACGAGGGCTTTGATTTTTCCGTCACGGAAATCTCCCATCACCGCGTCTTTTTCCTCGGGTCGGAGTTTACCATGGAGCAATCCGACATTTTCTTTACCAAGACGTTTTTGCCAGGAGCTGAAAGCCTCGGTGGCGGATTCGGCTTTGATCGAATCCGATTCCTCGACGAGCGGATAAACGAGGTAAGCCTGGCGTCCCTCATTGAGCTGGGTTTTGACGAAGTCGGTGATGTCGGTCTGCTTCGGTTTGATGCGGAGGGCGGTGACGATTTTTCCACGACCCGCAGGTTTTTCGTTGAGCAGGGAAACATCGAGGTCTCCGTAAATCGTCATGGTCAAGGTGCGCGGAATCGGCGTGGCGGTCATGACCAGCACATCGGGCAGGGTGCCTTGGCGTATCAGGGTCGCGCGTTGGACGACGCCGAACTTGTGTTGCTCATCAATCACGACAAGGCCGAGGTCGTTGAACAGATCGGGATCGTAAAGCAGTGCGTGGGTGCCGATGAAAATGGTCGCTTTGCTCGAGTGATCAGTGCCGAGTGAGCAGTGATCACTGGAAGACTGGGGTTGCGTTTCCTTTTTCTGATTGGCGGTGCGGAGAACGATTTTCACTCCGAGGGGCTCCAACCATTTTTTGAACGTCAGGAAATGCTGCTCGGCGAGGATCTGGGTCGGGGCCATCATCGCGGCATCGGCTCCGGAATCGATGGCGAGCAGCATGGACGCCATGGCAACGAAGGTTTTTCCCGCGCCCACGTCACCTTGGAGAAGCCGGTTCATCGGACGCGGTGAGCGCATGTCGGCGATGATTTCCTTGATCGAGCGCTTCTGTGATTCTGTTAGATCAAAGGGTAGGGAGTGGTAGAACGCCTTCAGCAGGGTGGTTTTTTTTCCAAGCACACGACCCTGGTGGGAGCGGTAGCGGTTGCGCTGCCAAACAACGTTGAGCTGGAGGGTAAAGAAGGCTTCCAAGGCGAAACGGCGGCGGGCGGCTTTTGCGGATTCGGCGAAGGTGGGGAAATGGGTTTCGAAGAGATCGTCGGCGCGGTTCTTTTCTGAAACGGGATACGGAAAGCCGGCGGTATGGCCTTGGTTTGTCGGGGTCGCCACGCTGTAAATGATTTCCCTCAGTCGGCGTTGGTTGATGCCGGAGATGTTTTTGTAAATGGGAACGATGCGGTTGAGATGGATGGTCTCGGTATTCGAGTCGTCATCAATGACTTCGATCTCCGGGTGATCGATGATGAGTCGGCCTCCTTGTTCTTTCACTTTTCCGTAAGCGATGACCTGCTGTCCCGCGGCGATGACTTTCGACATGAACGGCATGTTGAACCAGCGGCAGGTGACTTTTCCGGATCCGAACACGCTGCCTGCGCCATCCATGATGATGGCCTCGTAGAACCGGGTTTTCCCGAAACCCTTGTTTCCCGCATCGATCACGCCGCCGGTGAGGCAAACGGGTTTGGCGGTGGCTTGGTTGGGAAATCGATCGAACTGGCGACGGTCCTCGTAGCGTTTGGGAAAATGATGGAGCAGATCCGCTGGGGTGAGGACTCCAGCGGCGTTCAGTGCCTGGATTTCTTTCGCCGAGATTCCGGGCAGGGAGGAGAGTTCGTTTTGCCCAGTGATCATGGGGGAGAAAATCAAATTTCGGGGGGGAGCTTCAAGGAAGAGTTTACGGGCATTTTTAAACAGGGAGGGAAGAGGATGGGGAGGTAGGGAGGAGTATGGGCTAATACCTCCTGTTCTCCCTGATCTCTTCCCTCCCTGTGGAAAAACTGCAATTCACAAGACAGAGGTATACAAAATTCCTAAAGGCTTGCGGGATTTGGGAAGGCGGGTAGGTTCTCGAGGTATTCGCTGATTTTTATGCCTGCACTCCAAACTGTTCTCAATGTCGCCCTTCTCATCTTCGTGGTGGTGATGCTTTTCAATATCATCATTTTTGTCCACGAACTCGGGCATTTCCTCGCAGCGAAATGGAGGGGGTTGAAGATTGATCGGTTCCAGATCTGGTTCGGAGCACCGATTTGGAAAAAGGAATACAAGGGTGTTCAATACGGTCTGGGTTGGATTCCGGCTGGTGGTTTTGTGGCTCTCCCTCAAATGGCTCCCATGGAAGCAATCGAAGGAGGCGACAAGGATCGCGAGCCGCTGCCTGCTATCACACCGCTCGACAAGATCATCGTCGCGTTCGCAGGGCCGCTGTTTTCACTGTTGTTGGCATTGCTTGCCGGTGTGGTGGTGTGGGGAGTCGGGAAACCGAAGGATTTCGTGCCCAACACCGTTGTAGGATATGTTCAGGATGATATGCCTGCTTCAAAAGCTGGAATTCGTCCCGGAGACAAAATTGTGGAAATCAATGGAGAGCCTGTGAACGGTTACGCGGGCACCTTGGAGAGTATCACGGAACGCATTGTGCTGAGCAGTGGAGATAAGATCGAATTCACCATTGAACGTCCGGGTGTCGAAGAGCCCGTTGTTCTTGTCAGTGAATTCAAAACACCAGAAACCAAATGGTATCAGCGAAGCGGGCTCAGAAAAGTGGGGATTTTACCCAGCGACAAACGTTGTATTGGCAAGGTCTTGCCCCATAGCCCTGCTGCGAAAGCGGGTTTGAAAAAAGGCGATGTGATCAAGTCATTGAACGGACAAGAGCTTTTCAGCGCCTATCAGCTCGAGGTCTATTGGGAGAAGAACGATTATCAATCGGTTCAGTTAGAGGTGATCAAATCATCCGGTTCGCTTGAGACCGTTTCACTGGCTCCGGTGAAGCCACTGAAACCGAAAGGAATGAAACCCGATTCGGGAATCGTTTGGGACAATTCAGACTACGTTGATGTCCGCATCGTTCACCCCAATCCATTCACCCAAGTCATTGACAGCCTGAACATGATGTGGGTGACGATCACCAAAGTCATCGATCCCGGCACGAACATCGGGGTCGATCATCTCAGTGGTCCGGTGGGAATTGGACAAATGCTGTATACCTTGCTTCAGACCGAAGAGGGTTGGAGACGGATTCTTGCTTTCATGGTGCTTTTCAATGTGAACCTCGCGGTGTTGAACATGTTGCCGTTTCCGGTTTTGGATGGGGGACACATCACACTCGCGGTTTTGGAAAAACTGTTCGGCAAACCCGTGCAGATGAAAACGCTCGAAATCATCCAAACCGCGTGCGCGCTCGCACTCATCAGCCTCATGCTCTATGTCACGAGCAAAGATATCGGAGATAAATTTGGCCGCGGCGGAGACCCCTCGGGCGAAGTCATTTTTGCCAAGTGATGAGTGAGGAACTTTCCGAAAAAACCTGCGACCGCTGTTCCAAGGAAGCACTCGGCGTGATGGGGGATGAGACCCTGTGCGAAGATTGTTTGCACGAATCCTCCGCTTGTTGCGCGGGGGATGAGTGATGGGAAAAATCTACGCCCGGAATTTCTCGTAGGCGTTCACGATGTGCTCGACGATGGGATGCCTGACAATGTCGGATGAGGAAAAACGGTTGAAGGCGATGCCTTCGATATCTTTGAGCGCATGCTCGGCTTCGTGAAGACCGGAGCGTACACCGGGTTTGAGGTCGACTTGCGATGCGTCTCCCGTCACCACGATTTTGGAATCCTCGCCCAGACGCGTGAGCGTCATGAACATTTGCTCGCGGGTGGTGTTCTGGGCTTCGTCGAGAATCACAAAGGAACGTGAGAGCGTGCGTCCGCGCATGTAGGCAAGCGGCGCGATTTCGATCACGCCTTCGTCGAGGTAGCGCTGAGATTCTTCGGGGTCCAACATGTCGTTCATCGCGTCGTAAAGCGGACGCAAATACGGCGCGACTTTTTCCTTCAGATCACCAGGCAGGAAGCCAAGAGCTTCACCGGCCTCGACGGCAGGGCGGGTGAGGATGATGCGGTGGATGGCGCGTTTTTTCAACATGTGCAAACCGACTGCCATGGCGAGATAGGTTTTGCCAGTGCCTGCGGGACCAAGTCCGAAAATGACGTGGTTTTCCTGAATCGATCTAACGTAGTTGTATTGATTTGATGTGCGGGGTGAAACGGTTTTGCGGTTTTTGGAACCGACCAACTGGATTGTCGCAAGCGAGGTGAGCGGGGTGTCGCCCGATTGTTTGGCAACATCGACCGCATGCCGGAAATCCCGATCCGAAATATGCAGGCCCTTGCGTTGGGTTTCCTCAAGATCGGCGAAAACCTGTTTCGCGAGCATGATGGCAGGCTCGTTTCCTGTGAAAGAAATCCAACCGTCACGGGTTACCGTTTTCAGATCGAGCGCGTTTTCCAGATAGGCGAGATTGCGCCTGTCGTTTGCAAAAAGCCCGTTGAGAAACTGCGGGGTATCGAATTCGATTTTTAGGGTGATGGGTTTCACGGGCGGAGAAAAAAGTTTGAGCGGTCAGGATAGAAGACAATACGTGAATTTCAACCTTTGCGGTTCCAGTAGCTCGCAAGCGCACTGCCGATGATGCAGTGGAAAAATGCGGAGATTGCGCACGGGGCTGCGGTCAGCATGGTGAAATGGGTTTTTGCCAGACTGGAACCGAGACCCGAGTTCTGCATCCCGACCTCGATGGAAACCGTCCGGCTTTCTTTTTCAGGGAAACC
>CBFGOP010000155.1:0-5416 GCA_965650415.1 uncultured Prosthecobacter sp.
TGAAGCTGTAACCGAGCGATCCGGATTCCTGACCGGCGTTTTGCTGGGACGTTGCGTCCGGCAGTGAAAGGCTGGCCGTGATGTCGCGCCCGGTAGCCAGGAAAGAGAGCCTGGCCTCGACCATCCATTCGTCGATCCGTTGGTTTTGCAAAAACGGCACGCCCAGCTTCTGGGATTTGTAGGCGGCGATCCCTCCTCCGATGAGAACCAGAAGCACTACCGAGATGATCAATTTAACCTGAGCGCTCATGGATGGTTGGGGAAATCAGATCAACGCATGATTTTTTGATCGGCGATGTTGGTGCGGGTGGAATCGACCCAACCCAATTCCTTGATGACCGTGCGTCCGATGAGAACGGGAGAGAGCATGTTTGAGCGGTTGTTGAGGGTGAAATCGCCGCGCAGTTTCCGTTCACCGATCTTGAAGGTGAGTTTGACAACTTCGCGTGACTGGGATTTTCCGCCGGGGTCCTTGATGCGTGCGATTCTAACAAGAGGAGCTTCGAGGCGGATTCTTGGAGAATCCTTGACGCTGGGATCCGTGACGATGAAACGAACCCATTTTTTACCTTCGCGCTCGAAGAGTTCCTTTTCCTCGGCGTGGATCGAACTGGTGAAGGCGCCGGTATCGAGCTTGGCGTTCAGGCTGTCTTTGACACCTTCGACCGAAATTTTTTCTCTCCAGCCGTACACTTGCACGGGATCAGCAGTGACGGGTTTTGCAACTGCCGCGGCATCGGCTTCTTCCGCGCTCAGTTCGTCGTCTTTTTCCTCCTCTTTGGCAGGCTCTTCTTTTTTTGGCTGCTCTTCCGGTTTTTTCTCAACGGTTTCGGCTGCTGGCTTCGCGTTCTTGTCAGCAGGGGGAGTTTCCTGAGCTTCGGCTGGATTCCATCCATTCATTAGGGTGAAAATTACCAGAAAGCTGCTGGCTTTGAAATAGTGAAAGAAACGCATGACAAGGGTCAAAATATCACCTCTACACCCATGATCTGGCAACTGAATTTTCCCGATGGGAAGCCGATTCAGAAACGATTCACGAACCTTGGGATTGATTTCGTTAGGTTGAAACCCGAAGTTCTCCGGCATGACTCCAGCCCAAAAAGGTTTTTCGATGCCAGCCGAATGGACTTTGCAGACAGCCACTTGGTTGTCATGGCCGGTGGATGATCCAAGGCATTGGGGCGGGGCGAAGAGGGAGATGATCTGGAGCAAGTTCGCCGAGATCGCGGCGGCCATTTCCCGTTTCCAGTATGTCCGCATCAATGCGCCGCAATCCAGTCACGGTGCGATCCATACGGCATGCAACCGAGCTCATGCGAACTTGGCCAATGTCCAGTTGTATAACCACCCGAACAACGATGTCTGGTGCCGCGATCACGGACCGATTTTTGTGAAAAACCCCATCACCTCGGAGATCGCGATCACCGATTGGGAATTCAATGCGTGGGGTGGAAAATTCGAACCGTGGAATCTGGACAATTCGATTCCGCGGCAAGTTGCCAACTCGCTGCATCTTCAGCGTTTCGAAGGTGGGATGATTTTGGAGGGGGGCGCCATCGAGGTAAACGGGCGCGGCCAGCTGCTCACCACTGAGGCGGTTTTGCTAAACCCGAACCGTAACCCGCATCTTTCACGCGATCAGATCGAACAAAAATTGCGCGACTCCCTCGGGGTTTCGGAAATTCTCTGGTTAGAGAAGGGGATCGAGGGCGATGATACCGACGGACACATCGATGACCTTGCGAGATTCACCCAGGAAAACCTCATCCTTGCCTGCGAGGAGAAGGATCAGGGTTCGCCGAATCATGCGGTCTTGGCGGATAACCTTTCGCGGTTGAAAAATTTCATCTCTCCATCGGGAAAAGCTTTTGATGTTGTTACGATCCATATGCCCCAAGCCTGCGAAATTCCCGGCTGGAGGCTTCCCGTTTTACCTGCGTCTTATGTCAATTTCCTGATTTTGAATCATGCAGTTTTGGTGCCGACGTTCCGTCAGGTGAAAAATGACGATCGGGCGCTCGGGATCATCCGCGAATTGTTTGCGGATCGGGAGATTGTGCCGATCGATTGCCTTGATCTGGTTCAGGAGGGCGGGACGCTGCATTGCATTTCACAGCAGCAGCCAGCGTGAATCTAACGCTCGGGAATATCATCACCGAGGATTTTGTCGATGGAAGTGACGCGCTCCCAAGGGCAGCGTTTGCGTTGGTATTTTTTCCAAACGATATCGCGCAGGGCTCTCCAGACCTCTTCGGAAGGTTGTTCGAGAATTTCCCAATCGGGATCGGTTTTGAGAGTGGTCAGGATGCGCCACTCGTTTCCGTGGAAATTGCCGCGATAGAAGCGTTTGCCTTCATCTGTTTTCTCGTTCCATTCGTGTGACTCCATGTGGGTAGGAAAGGGCTTGGCGGGCTGAGATGCAAGCTTGGGAAGTGGTTCGGGTTGATTGGGCTCATCGAATTACGTTTTTTGACTTCGAGAGATGATTTCGGAACAGGTTTTATGTATCGGGTTCCGGCTTGAGGTGTTTGTCCAAAAATAGGATGGCGTTGGGTATGGCCTCTGCTGAAAAGAGATGAGCAAAGATGTGTGATCGCCCTCTGATCCAGTAAACTTCGTGTTTAATATTGTGTTTTGTCAGCTCGCTGATGAAGACTTCCGGATGGGTTTTCGGCACAAGCTGGTCGGATGTGCCGTGATAGATGAAAACCGGAGGGGAATTCGGCTTAACATAAGTGACGGGTGAAGCTTCGCGATAGAACTTTTCGTTTCCTTTCAACGGTCCTCCAAGCAAGAGCCCGGTGAGGTAACCATCCGGCCAAAATGAAAGATCCGTCGGTGCGCCTCCCGCGACAATGGCACGGATGTTGTTTTTGGAGTCGAGTCCGGAAAGAGCTGCGAGGTGTCCTCCTGCGGAATAACCGAAAGTGGCGATTTTGGAGGGATCGATGTTCAACGCTTGCGCGTGATCGCGGAGGTATTGAATGGCTTGGTCGATGTCGTTGGATTGCGCTGGAAATTTCCACTGCGGGGTCAATCGGTAGGTCGTGTTCATGACAAAGTAGCCATTCGCGACGAGTTTTTTTGCAATGCCTGTCATATCTCTACGACGTTCGGATTTGTTCCAACCTCCGCCGTGAATGAGAACAACGGCGGGCGTGGGTTCTGATGATTTGGGTTGGTAGAAATCCGCGACGAGTGGCGCAGGCCATGAGGCCGGAGTGAATGTCACATCTCGTTGCGTGATAAATTCATTCCTGTTGGAGGAGAATGGAAGTGATACGCAGGAGTTGAGTGCGGCCGTCGCGGATATGAGTAGGCTCATTTTCAGCATCAACGGCCAAGCTCGCGCCTATTCCCAGAAATGCAAATGCATAGGGATTGTGAGCATTGAAAGCTGGTAGGAGATTTCAAGAATTCCTGCAGCTACGAAAAAATCAATGACTCTGATTGCGGCCTATTCTTTCGTTGCCGCGGATGGTTCGATCTTCAGTCCGAGAGCTTTTCCCATTTCCTGAGCAACGAGGAGATTGCCTGCCGGATTGAGATGGACGCTGTCGCCTGTCAGGATCCCTTTCGCGAGGTTCTCCGGATTATTGGCCTTGAGATGATCCATGAAGGCTTTACGCAAATCCACCATCTGGCTTTTGGTATCGATGGCGACTTTGCGGCTGATCGCGCAATACTCCTCCAACATCGCATCGCGCTCGTTGGTGCCATCGTGTTTCTCGCCAATCACGGTGGCGGTGCAGAGAATGACACGGGCACCAGCGGCATTGATTTGAGCGATGATGTCCTTGAGTCCGGCTTCGAAATCTTGGGCGGTCGTGCCACCAGCCATGACGCCTTCTTTGTTTTTCTTCCAATGCCAAACGTCGTTGATCCCAATGTAGATGAAAACGATGGTCGGTTTTTTGGAGAGGACATCTTTTTCCAGACGTTTTTGCAAGTTGGGAACTTTGTTTCCGCTGACACCCGCGCCGATGATTTCAATTCCCAGATCAGGATGGTTGGCAGCGATGGCTTCTTTGATGAGAGTGACGTAACCGCCGGGCTTCACTCCGCCTGCGGTGATTGAGTCCCCGAAGAAAACGATGCGATCGTCTTTTTTGAGTGGGGTAGCAGCGGTCTCTGCTTGAGCGGCTGAGGAAAAGGCACAAAGTGCGGTGATGGCGAGAAGACGGATTTTCATGGTCATGGCTTCAAGGCATACGCTTGCGGGGCGATAATGCCAGAAAAGAATCCGTGCCGAATCAATCCTTACGTGTCAGCTCCACAAACACATCTTCCAATTTCGCTTCCTGACGGACCAGTGAGCGGAGCGGCCAACGGTTTTCCGCACAGATTTGGTTTATGGATTGGCGGGTGTCGGTTCCAGAATCCGACCACAAGGTGAAATGGTTCCAGCCGTCCGCCAGCAGTTCGGAGGTGACTTTTTTCACGCTGGGGAGCGCGGAAAGCGCAATGGAGACCGTATCGGCGGGGGCCTGGATCTCGGTATGGACCCGACCTGCAGTGCGCATTTCTTCGATCAGATTTTGCGGGCTGTCGGCTGCCTTGATCTGGCCGTTGTCGATAATGATGACCCGGTTGGCGATCATTTCGACCTCGGAGAGGATGTGGCTGGAAATGATGACCGTGTGGTTTCGGGAGAGTCGTTTGATGAGCTCACGGATCTGGCGGATCTGGATGGGGTCAAGCCCGTTCGTCGGTTCGTCAAGAATCAGGAGCTCGGGTTCATGAACCAAGGCATCCGCCAAGCCGACCCTTTGGCGATAGCCTTTGGAGAGGGTTTTGATCATTTTCCGGCGAACTTCATTGAGCCCACAGGTATCTGTGACATCGGTCACGCGGCGGCGGGCGTCCCGGCTTGAGAGGCCTTTGAGCTTGGCGCGGAAAAGCAGGTATTCACGAACCCGCATATCATCATATAGGGGGACGTTTTCCGGCATGTAGCCGATGCGTTTGCGAGCTTCGATGGACTCCCGAAAAATATCGAAGCCAGCAATCGTGGCTGAGCCACTGGTGGGGGGTAAAAAACCGGTCAACATCCGGAGGGTCGTGGTCTTGCCTGCGCCGTTGGGCCCCAGAAAACCGACGATTTCCCCGTTGGAAACAGAAAACGAGATGTCACGGACGGCCAAATGGCGTCCGTAACGTTTGGAGAGATGGGAAACTTCGATCATTCGGGTAGGAAGGACTGCTATATTTTCATTCTGCAATGATTGACGCAAGCCTGCGAGACCTTTAACTAATGCCTGCGCGCCGAGGGCAAGCTCGAAATGGCTTGCCCCGCCCGCATTTACTTTAAACTCATGAACTCAACGGTTTCGGCGCGACTCAATGCGGACTTATTGGACGAAAAATACGCACAATGGTGTGAAAATCCACAATCCGTGGAGCAGACATGGTCTGC
>CBFGOP010000156.1:0-5271 GCA_965650415.1 uncultured Prosthecobacter sp.
ATAATAAGGCGTGCTCAACATCAGGTGACACAACTCACCCAGTTCCTTATCGGTGAAACTGATTCCTTTCTTCGAATCCGCATACTCAACGAAGGATTGTCTCGCCTTTTCGGGAATGGGCACGGAAAAGAAACGTCCGATGAGATGATCCACCAGTTTTTTGGAATCATCACGCATCGACTCCGGTGCGATCTTCGCGAAGTCAGGAAGTATCGCTTGTTCTCCCCTGCGTTCCGCACGGCGCTCGCGCATCGTTTCCATCATCATGCCTCGCTCATCGGATTTGTTGTTCGCTTTTCCTGTGATCAAGTTTCCGGCGACGTTGTAACGCGCCAACAGGGTGTTGGTATTGATCCAGGCCTTTCCCCAATCCCATCCCGCGACATTCGGTGGCAGAAACAATACCTGCCCGAGCTGCGTCTGCGCATCAACCAACCATCTCGCCGGCGTTTGATCGATTTCGAATTCCTTCAACATCTGCACCAGATACTGGATCGGGCATTTGATCTGGTTGCCCATTTCCTTGGGTGCGTAGAATTCCTCGGACAGAAACATCTCTGCCAACATGGGTTTCATTTCATAATTCGAATCCCTCAATACCTTGCCGAGCTGCCGGATCAATGCATCCGATGGATTTTCGTAAGCGAAAAACTCCCAGATTTTCCTCGTGATGAATTCCGAGCATTCCGGCTTTCTGAAAATCAATTTCACGATATCGGATCCATTGAACTTTCCAGTCTGACCGAACACGGTCTTTTCCCCGTTATCCCAACTCCTCGCGCTCTGCGTGACTTCGCCATTGATTCGGTTCAACTGATATCCTGTGAACGCACGTGCCGCATTGCGTATATCTTCCTCGGTGTAATTGCCCTCGCCCAGGGTGAACAACTCCATGACCTCGCGTGCGAAGTTTTCGTTGGGTTGTTTTTTATCCGAGCGCTGCACATCCAGATAAATCATCATCGCCGGATCACGGACCATGCGCTGGGTCAGTTCACGGAAATTTCCAAAAGCGAAGTCCCGGAACAATTCATTCTGCTGAACCATCATGTAAGGGCCACGCACCTTCTGAGTCGAAGTCGCAAAATGGTCGTGCCAGAACAAGGTCATTTTTTCCCGCAGTGGCGCATCCGATTTCAACATGCGACCGATCCACCATGTCTGGGCTTCCGTGCCCTGCTGCCTGCCATCGACAAGTTGCTTGCGATTCAATTCGCGCTGCTCCCGCTCAAAAGCTTCCGGAGACAGGGTTGCCCGTTTCTTGCGCAGTTCGGCGCGTTCTTCAAAGACGGTTTTCAACGTCTCTTTGATCGCTTCAGGCTCCGCCCAACCGGGAAGCGGAAAGACATCGATCGGCTCTTTCGGATTCAGAAGAAATTCCACCGCACCAGTCCTGCCCAGCGCATGAAATCTCCCGATCACCTCAGGCGAGCCGCCGAATCCCGCACGATTCAACAAATGCCGCGCCTCCTGCTTGCTCCATGGATCTCTTGCTTTGCTCAACATATCGGACGTTTCAAAGAACGAAAACACCAGTCCACCGCGATGGTTGCGCATGGATTGATTTTCTCTTAATGTCGCTCCACATGACCGAATTGCTTTCACCCGCTGGAAACTGGGATTGCGCCCGCGCCGCTGTGGCCGCAGGAGCCGATGCCATCTACTTCGGTCTCCCGAAATTCAACGCACGCCTCCGCGCGGACAATTTCACCGAAGAAGATCTGCCCGAACTGATGGCCTATCTTCACAAGCACGGCGTCAAAGGTTTCATCGCGATGAATACCTTGATTTTCACCAACGAGCTGGAGGCAGCGGAAAAACAACTTCGCTTGGTTGGCGAGGCGGGAGTCGATGCTCTCATCATTCAGGATCTGGGTCTTGCCAAAATGGCTCGTGAAATCATCCCTCACGTCGAGCTCCACGCATCGACCCAGATGACCATCACCTCTCCAGAAGGTCTCGCATTTCTCGAAACCCTTTTCCCGATGGAGCGTGCCGTCCTCTCCCGCGAACTCTCCATCAGTGAAATCCAAAAGTTCAACGCATCACTGATCACTGAGAACTTGGCACTTTCCACTCCTCTCGAAGTCTTCGTCCACGGCGCCTTATGCGTCGCCTACTCCGGCCAATGCCTGACCTCCGAATCACTCGGCCAACGCTCCGCCAACCGCGGCGAATGCGCCCAGGCCTGCCGCATGCCCTACGAAATCATCGTCGATGGCATCGTGAAAGATCTCGGTGAACATCGTTACCTGCTCTCTCCTCAAGATCTCGCCGCCGTCGATCTCATCCCGGATCTCATCAAGGCCGGAGTTGTTAGTTTTAAAATCGAAGGCCGATTGAAAACGCCCGAATACGTCGCCGCTGTCACGCGCGTGTATCGGAAAGCGATCGATGCGGCCCTCTCAGCATCCGATATCCAGGATTCTCCATCCGCAATCACTCAGAGCGACCGCTACGAATTGGAAATGACCTTCTCCCGCGGCCTTACCACCGGTTGGCTCGCCGGTACCAACCATCCCTACCTCACCCACGGAAAATTCGGCAAAAAACGCGGACCGTTCCTCGGAACCATCATCGAAGCGCAGAACGGATGGATCCGCCTCGACACGCCTCCATCGCAACAAGTTCCGCCACTCAAAGCGGGTGACGGTGTCGTCTTCGATGCAGGAGAAAACCGCGATCTCGAACAAGGTGCATCGATCTGGAAAATCGAAAACGACCGCATCATCTTCCATCGCACTTTTTCGGGGATCAACTTCGATCGCATCCGCCCCGGCGTGACGCTCTACAAAACCTCGGATCCCGCACTTGAATCCTCGATCCGCAAATTCTGGCAAAACGCCAAACCCAAACTTCACAAAACACCCCTACACCTGAGCGTTTCAGGAAAAGCAGGTGAGCCGCTCAAGTTGAGTTCAGGTGAAATTTCAGCAACGTCCGAAATCCATCTGTCAGAAGCCACCAAACAACCTCTCTCAACCGAAGTTCTCACCGCGCAACTCTCCCGCCTTGGTGACACTCCTTACGAACTCGCCTCGCTCGAAAATCACATCGAAGGCGATTGCCACCTTCCCATCTCCGCACTGAATCAGTTGCGTCGCGATTTGATCGAACATCTTGATCAAATCAAAAATCAGCAATCATCCATCGTAAATCATCAATCCCGAGCCAGTATCGAGCACTTGTTCCCTCCGATCACTGCTTACCCTGGATTAGGCACTCCATCCCTCTCCATCCTCACCCGATCCATCGAACAACTAGAGGCCGCCATCGCCTGCAACGCAGATCAGATCTACTGCGACTTCGAAGACCCGCGCCGCTACAAAGACGCCGTTGAAATTTTCAAAACTCAAAACTCAAATTTCAAATCTCAAATCATACTGGCCACCCCGCGCATCATCAAAAGCGGTGAGGTCGGTTACCTCAAAATGATCGAGCGGATGGGAGCCGATGGTTTGTTGCTGCGCAATCTCGCCGCTCTCCATCATTTCAAGAATCGCAACGACATCATCAAGATCGGCGATTTCTCGCTCAACGCCGCCAACCCGCTCACCGCGAAACTTCTCAAGGAAAACGCCGGCTTGGACCGACTCACTATCTCCTACGACCTGAACATCTCGCAGGTCCTTGATCTGTTGAAAAAGACACCGACCGAATGGCTTGAGCTCACTCTTCACCAGCACATGCCGATGTTTCATATGGAGCACTGCGTGTTCTGCACCTTCCTCAGCAGCGGCACGACTTACAAAGATTGCGGCCGACCCTGTGAAAAGCACGTCGTTCACCTGAAAGACCGCGTCGGCCAACTCCACCGCCTCCAAGCCGATGTCGGCTGCCGCAACACCCTCTTCAACGGCCGCGCCCAAACCGGCGCACGTTTCTTCCAGCAACTCCTCGATTCCGGTTTGAGAAATTTCCGCATCGAACTCCTCGATGAATCCCATAACGCCGCAATTTCGACCATCACTGCCTATCAAAATCTTTTGTCAGGAAAAATCACCCCCGAGCAACTTCTCACCCAAATCCACGCCACCGAAAAGCTTGGAGTGACCGAAGGAACATTGGTTTAACAACAACTGGACCGCGTGACTCCAGTCGCGCTTCTTCTTCATTAACCCACTTCGCTTCGCGTGGCTGCCTCGGCGATGCAGCCCTACCAAACCCTTCAACATTCACTCTACTTAAAAACCACCCGCGCCTTCACGGGAAAATGATCCGATAGGTAAGGCTCGCCACTTCTGACGATTTTCGACTCCAAAACCTTCGCCTGTTTGGAAACGAAAATGTGATCCACTTTCCACTGACGGTTCACATCGTTCATCCAGAAGTGCAAGGTTCCGCGCTTCGTCTCTCTCGGATTCAGAACATCGAAGGTTTCCTTCATCCCTACAAACCCCACATCCGGATGGTTTTCGGAAAGATACCGCACCGCCGTGTTTCTCTCGGTGGCGTTGAAATCACCCATCACGACTGATGGTTCCCCTGTTTGATTCATTTCCGAGAGCTTTTTGACAATCAGCCTAACTCCTTTGTCGCGGGATTCCTGATTCTTGTGATCGAAATGCGTGTTCACCACCCACAAAGCCTGTCCGCTGGATCGATCTAACAAACGCACCCATGTCGCCATCCGGGGATAGGAGTTTCCCCAGGTTTTCGAGCCGGGTTGATCCGGTGTATCGGAAAGCCAAAAGGTGCCGTGATGTTTTGGATCGAGTTCGAAGCGATCCTTTCGGTAAAAAATCCCAGTGTATTCACCACGTTTTTTTCCATCTGCCCGTCCCACCCCTTCGAAACCGAAATCGGTCAATGACGCCCACAAATCCGCCACCTGACCATGCTGCCCTTCTTGAATGCCGAGTATATCAACTCCTTCGTGCTCCAACATTCCCACAATTCCGACAACCCGATTTTTCCAAGCCCGCTTGCCCGTTTCCTTGTCGTTCTCATAGCGCAGATTGAAGGTCATCAAAGTGACTTCCATCGATCCATCTTGACTGACTGGAATCGCCTTGGGCGGCTCCTTCTCACGTTTCTCACATCCCAGCATTAGGCACGCAGTCAGAAATGAAATCAGCGTGAAAAATCTGTTCGTCGTGAGCCACACAGTCGTGATGAGATAGAAATGGAGCTGGCTGCAAGTTTGGGAAGCGCTTTAGCCATGATGGCTTGCCATTCGTAGCCTTGGCGAAGAATGGAGCCGGCAGTCGGACTCGAACCGACGACCTGCTGATTACAAATCAGCTGCTCTACCAACTGAGCTATACCGGC
>CBFGOP010000157.1:0-5180 GCA_965650415.1 uncultured Prosthecobacter sp.
GGAAAAGGCAAGGCGGTGCATGATTCGTTGGGCGTGAGGTTTCAGGAAAATGGGTTTCAGAGAGTTTCGAGGAGTTGGATGGTTTTCTTCAATTCCTTGATCGCTGCATCGGGGCTGCCGTTGGGGCGAATGCGGGCCTTGTCTCCATTGGTTTCGATATCGGTCAGTATGGCCTTGAGCTCAGGCAGGATGACTTTGGCATCTTTTCCGTAGGCTTGCGCGGCTTGCAGACAAGGGATGAAAAGCCCGTCGCCACGTTTGATTTTACCCATCAGTTCCGGCAGGCGTTTGATCAACTGGGGTTCCTTCATCTGGGTAAGCAGCTTGATGGCTTCGGGCTGACCGCTGCCGCCGAACATCGTGTCGCGCATGATTTTCCAGTCCAGAAACTCTAACAGATCGGGAACAAACTGCCGCTGCATTTCGGGTTTCATTTGGGTAATGATCTGGACAATCTGACCCTTGCCGTTCGGGAGCGAACGCTTGAGTGCGGCCTTGAAGGCGGTTACGACATCTTCCTGTTGAAGAGCCTGGTCGGTGAAACGTTTGCGTAGGGTCACCATCGCGTCTTGGGAGAGGTAGTCGTCCGGATCGTCGCAAAGATAGAGCACGGCTTTGACGGCCTCAGGGGTTTGGGGAGCGATGGCATCCAGTCCCTCGAGCGCGGAGACACGGACTTCGAGACGTTCGTCATAAGCGAGTTTTGCGAACTTGGAGGTGATGTCGGTGTATTTGTTTTGGGCTGCCAACAGGGCATCGCCCTTGAGGCCGCCGAGCGATTTTTTCAGGATCGAGGTGAGTGCCGAGGTGGCACCTGCGCGAACCATCCAGTTTTCCGAGTTCAGGCTGACTTTCAGAGTATCGATGACTTCCTCGCCGCGTTCGCTCAGAGCCTTGGAAGCTTCCGCGCGGAGGGCGGGATTCCAACTTTCGAGCATTTTCAGAAGAGTTGCGGTATTGGTTTTCTCGACGTCCTTGCGCTCGGGCAGCGGAGTGATGATTTCCGGATAGGATTGAGGTGCCTTGGCATTCACTTTTTCCAATTGGCTTTTGAAACGCGAATCACCGGAAACGGGAGGAAATGAAATCCGAGTCTCGTTACTCTTGTCCGAACCGAGCGTCGCAAAGCAGGAGAGCAAATGAAGAAAGAAAACCAGTTGGGATTTTTTGGAGCGTATCATTCCGCAAATCCTTATTAAAATGGAGAAGACATCCAGTACGAAAAACCGACGGCGATCAAATAAGGATCCAGCATGTCGGGAAATGGTGGCAAGGGGCGGATTTGAACCGCCGACCAAAGGCTTATGAGTCCTCTGCTCTACCACTGAGCTACCCTGCCGATTTCCGTAATTCCGCTTGCGCGGGGCGGAGGAATTGCATGATGCGACCGGTTTTGTCAAACGGAAGATCGTCGGATATTGAAAATTATCCCTCGCTTGGAGGAGAGATGACGACCACGCGTTCGATTCCGTTTTTGGAAAACTCTTCCCAGTAGCGTTTCTCCCAAGCGACGGTGCGGGCTCTGCGTTCCTCTTCGGTCAGTGCCTCCCATGCCTGCTGGCCGATGGACTTGGCGAGATCGCGATCCGCGAGACGGATGGTCAGTTCGTCCCAGAAGCTTTCGTTACGAAACTCCTCATAGCATTCGTGATAGAACATCTTCTCCTCTATCTCCTTTTTGACCCTGAAGCGTTTGCTCTCCTCATCGAACTCAATCAATGCTGCCAAGCCGTTCTGGGCGGCCTTACCAAGCATCTTGCTCTCGAAATCCTCGTATTCCGTGATCTTTTGATCAGCCGATGGCTTCTGATTCCATGAAGCCACGCTCACCGCAAGGCTGAGCATTTCAACCAAGGTCGTCAGTTCCTGTTCGGTAAATCGGATGTGCATCGATGCTGAAAAAAGCAGGAAAACCTAACAGAAGAAACCACCAACTTCACTTGATTGCGTGCTTGTCGATAAGGCGCTGCCAGTAGTCCTTCCAGTATTCATCGTAGTAGTCCAAACCCGCGAGACGGATTTCCTCGGAGACCTCGATGATAGGAGCCTTGGCAGGATCATAACCCGCGAGATGCCCCCTCCCTGCCCGCTCACGAGGCGAAACGAAACGCCATTCTCCGTCTCCGAGCAGTTCCTCGCAGAATTTGGCCAGATCCGGATCGTATTCCTTCAACTGCTCGCGCGTCTGGATGTGATTGTGATCGTGATCCATCGTCCGGTTGGTATTGAACCAGCACTGGACGCCTTCGGCGAAATACTCCGCACGGTTTTTGGAGGCGTAGCAGTCCTTGGGTCCGCCGAAAACGATGTGCACCTGATCCTTGCCCGTGATCTTGACTGCGGAATCCGACGGCTTGCCGTTGACTAGGATATCACCGCCATCGAGGCATTTTTTGAGAAGGTCGGAAGATTGTTGGGGAAAGGCTTTCACCAAGGCATCCAACAAAAGCACCGGTTCATCCCCCTGCACTCTGCGGAAACGTTGTGCCGCATAACCATCTTTCCAACGCCCTTTTGCCATCGATGCCTCATAGGCTGCAGTCCATTTCTTATTCAACTCCTCATCAAAACCCGGTCCATGGATCACGTGACCGAACTCATGAATCAGGATGCTTTCCAGCCGCATTCCACCCTCGTATTCCATCACATCCTCTTCGGCGAACAAAACGATGTGGCGATCGTTTTTCTTATCAAGGAATCCGCGGCTGCGCCAATTGTAGAAATTAAGCTCCTTGCCAGTCAGGTCCGATTTGTATTGGGGAATCTCGGAGGTCAGTTCGTTGTGACCGACCAGAATGCACAAAACCTTCTGATCTCGGATCCGTTGCGCGACATCCGCACGCAACAGCTTCATCATGTGGTCGAACAAATACGCCGCTTCGAGATGCGTAACATCCGCCACCTTATCCGATGTGGCGATCAGGATATCCTGCACCATCGTGCCTTTTTTGTAGAACGTCGGGTCGAGCTGGTATTCCTCCAGCAACTCCTTACTCAGCGACTTGACCTCATGCGCTTGGGCGAAACCGAAGAGAGCAAAAGCGAAAACGAGGCGTATGATCAAACGTGGCAAACTCATGTGTCGCACCCAAGCAGCACGTGCCGCGCCATGCAAGGATGGTTTTGATGTATGCTTCTCTCTCGACACTTCGACTCGTGCTTGCGTAGTTTTTCCCATTACTCAAAAAATTCATGATCTGGGATCTTTATCAAAATCAGCAAATCAACAGCGCGCAACTCACCGCAGGTCGTGCGGCCTCCAAAACCGAGCGTCAGGGAAACGAAATCGACGATCTGCAGGACCACGTCGAACGCCTATCGCTCGCCTGTCAGGCCATGTGGGAAATCATGCGCGAGCGTTCGGGGCTGACGGAAGATCAACTGGAGCGGAAAATCCTCGAGATCGACGGTCGGGATGGCCAAATCGACGGCAAAATCAACACCCCGCCTATGCCCTGCCCATCTTGCGGGAGAACCACGAGTTCGCGCAGAAACAGCTGTGTGATGTGCGGTGCGCCAACTCGACGACCGCATCAGTTCGAGGCCTGAACAAATGCCCTCAAGAGCTTGTGAAAATTTTCACAAGCTCGGTTTGCCCTTGTGGCAAAAGCATGTCAGGCTTTGCAGATGAGCAAGCACAACGTCCCTCGCAGAGTAATTATCATCGGCGGTGGCTTCGCCGGACTCGAATGTGCCCGCAAGCTCGCGAACGACACGCGTTTCGAGGTCATTTTGCTGGATCGCACCAACCATCACCTGTTCCAACCCCTGCTCTACCAAGTGGCGACCGCTTCCCTCGCCGCACCGGACATCGCGCGTTCGATTCGCCAGATTCTTCACGATGCGAAAAACGTCACCGTGCTCATGGACGAGGTGGTTTCCATTTCTCCGAAAGACAAAACCGTAAGCGGCAGATCCGGCGAGGTGTTTGCCTATGATTATCTCATACTTGCGGCTGGGGCACGGACGGGATTCTTCGGAAACGATCACTGGGAGCAACACACCCTCGGTTTGAAATCGCTGGCCGATGCACAGGCCATCCGCCGAACCATCCTGTCGAATCTCGAACGCGCCGAACTTACCAAAAGCGAGTCTGAGCGAAATCGCCTGATGACCATTGCCATCGTCGGTGGCGGCCCGACCGGAGTTGAGCTCGCGGGGGCTTGCGCCGATCTGATCCATCGCTCGCTGAAATCCAATTTCCGTAGGATCGATACCAGCAAACTCAAGGTCATCCTGATCGAGAACTCACCGAAAATTTTGGAACATTTCGATCCGCATCAATCCGACTACGCGAAACAACGGCTCACGGAACTCGGTGTCGAAGTCCGAAACGTCACGCGTGTGACCGATGTTCAGAAAGGCAAATTGTTTTTCTTGGACGGCAGTCAACTGGCAGCCGAGGCGATCGTCTGGGCGGCGGGGATTGCTGCCAATCCGCTCACGAAAGATTTGGGAGTGGAAACGGATCGCGCCGGACGTGTGACGCCGAACCTGGATCTCTCCGTTCCCGGTCATCCCGATATCTTTGTTGCGGGAGATCTGACCAACATGCGGGATCGTGAAGACAAATTTGTGCCGGGTGTCGCGCCCGCCGCCACGCAGATGGGAGCGCACATCGCCAAGCTGCTGAAGGAGGAGCTCAGACTCGAAGGCACCCGCTTTGCAGATCTCAAACACAGCCTGCGTCCGAAATTCCGTTACCTCGACAAAGGCATGATGGCGATCATCGGTAAGAATGCGGCGGTGGTGAAAGCCGGGAAATTCACGATGAACGGCTTCTTCGCTTGGATTGCTTGGCTGTTGATCCACATCCTGTTTCTCATCGGTTTCCGCAACAAGCTCTCCGTCCTCCTTGGCTGGGCTTATGCCTATATCCGCAACAATCCGGAAGCGCGGATTATTGTCTATCCGCCGAGTATGAAATAATCCAAAATCACTCTTATGGCGGACGAGGAATACGGCAAAAAATACGATGAGGAATCGTTTTGGGAAAAGGCCACCAAGTATGCGAAGAACATGGGTCGCGAGATCGCCCAAAAGGCCGTGGCCATGTATTACGCGCTCCAGGATCCTGATACTCCGACATGGGCGAAGACCGTGATCATCGCATCGCTGGGTTATTTCATTTTTCCAGCCGATGCGATCCCCGACCTCATCCCGGGCGCTGGTTTTTCCGA
>CBFGOP010000158.1:0-5102 GCA_965650415.1 uncultured Prosthecobacter sp.
GACTCGTTGACGCGTGACAGCAGTCCATTGATGATGATTTGTTTGTCTGGATTCATGGTCGTTGGGTGCTGGGATTATGCGGATGCTTTGGTGGCGTAGGCTGAAGGATCAAGAGCGAGACCTGGCAGCATGGAAGCGGCGAGAGTCACGGATTGAACGAAATTTCCTTTTGCGGAAGCGGGCTTCGCGCGGATCACGCTGTCGAGGAAGGCACGGGCGTTTTCCTCGAGTTGTTTCTCATCAAAGCTGGCTTTGCCGATGGCTCCGGAGACGTTGCCGTTTTTGTCGAGCTTGTAATCGATACGACCTGCTTTGACTTCCTTGACCGCTTTGGCGACGTCGTCGGTGACGGTTCCAGTCTTGGGGTTTGGCATCAAACCACGGGGACCGAGAACACGGGCGATCTTACGAACTTCAGCCATGGCGTCGGGAGTGGCGATTGCGGAGTCGAAATCAACGAAACCGTCCAAAATTTTCTTGATGAGGTCATCATAACCGACGTGTTCCGCGCCTGCGGCAACGGCGGCTTCAGCGGCAGCGCCTTGTGCGAAAACGACAACGCGAACGTTCTTACCGGTTCCGTGAGGAAGCGAGACAGAACCGCGAACCATTTGGTCGCTCTTGCGTGGATCCACACCGAGACGGAAGGAGAGGGTCACGGTTGGAGTGAATTTGGGTGCCGGAAGACTCTTCATGGTGCTGATCGCATCCTTGAGAGAATAGGACTTGTCGGTGCCTACCTGTTCGGCGGCTTTTTTGTAGCGTTTGCTTCTTTGTTTGGACATATGCTTGTTTGGTTTGCAGTGATAACGGGTGAACCGGATGATCCACCCTCTTGCGATGCTTGAAAACGGCTTGATCCGTCTCCAAACTGAGAGTGTTACATTCCTTCCACTTCGAGACCCATCTGACGGGCTGTGCCGGCGAGGATGCGTGCGGCAGCTTCAGGGTCTTTGGTGTTGAGGTCGGGCATTTTGATGTTCACCACTTCCATGAGTTTGGCTTTGGAGATCTTGCCGACCTTCTTTTTATTAGGCTCACCGGATCCTGATGCGAGACCGGCCGCTTTCTTGAGCAAGTTGCCTGCTGGTGGACGCTTGGTGATGAACGTGAAGGATTTGTCTTTGTAGACGGAAATCACAACCGGAAGGATATCGCCGGACTGGGCTTGGGTTGCAGCGTTGAACTCTTTGCAGAAGCCCATGATGTTGACGCCAGCTTGACCGAGTGCGGGTCCGACTGGTGGGGATGGGTTCGCTGCTCCAGCAGGAATCTGGAGTTTGATGATTTTGATAACTTCCTTGGCCATGGTATTAGTAGGTAAAAATTAGATAACGAATTGTCTGATTGGGTGGATTTGAAATTTTTTGAGGCTTATTCGCGCTCAACTTGCCAGTATTCCAGTTCGACTGGAGTAGTACGTCCGAAAATATCCACCGCCACGCGAAGTTTGCCGCGCTCCGGATCGATCTCCTCGACGATACCACTCTGGGATTGGAAGGGACCATCTGCCACTTTGACGGTATCACCGACTTCGAAGGAAATGGCAGGGCGGACGGTTTCTTCACGCTCCTGGATCTGCGAGAGCATCGCCTCGACCTCGCGGGGGCGCATCGGCGTTGGGCGATCCTTGGTTCCGGCAAAGCCGATCACGCCTTCGATTTCCTTGATGAAAAACCAGGTTTTCTCAACCAGCTCATTGTTCTGGTCTGCCAGATACATGTTAACAATGATGTAACCTGGGAAAAATTTCTTTTTGGTCTCGGTCTTTTTACCGCGTTTGATTTCTGAAACCACTTCGGTGGGCACAAGAACCTCACGAATATAGTCCTGCATTTCCTCTGCCTCTACCTGACGGGCGATGCGATCACGCACTTTGCCCTCCATGCCCGAGAGGACTTGGACAACGTACCATTGGTCTTTGTATTCTTTGGAATTTGGCATTGGGAAAATTTGTTAGGCGAAAATGATGGAAAATTAGACGAACAACTTGGTCAGGAAGCCGACCACGTAGACTTGCACGAAGTCCCAAAACTGGACGAAACCGGCGAGAAGGATCATCGCGATAAGCACGACGATGGTGGAGTCCACAAGCTCCTTGTATTTCTTGAGTCCGCGAGCTTTCGGATCCGAATCCCATGGCCAGCTGGCCTTGCGGAGTTCTCCTTTGACCTCACCGATGAATTTGGATACCCGGGACAAATTGCGCAGTAACAGGACAAGCAAGATGATTGCAACTCCGTAAACGATCCCCGTAGTGATCCAGTTGTC
This sequence comes from uncultured Prosthecobacter sp., assembly GCA_965650415.1. Taxonomy (GTDB): domain Bacteria; phylum Verrucomicrobiota; class Verrucomicrobiia; order Verrucomicrobiales; family Akkermansiaceae; genus Luteolibacter. Next base: position 2,272 of record CBFGOP010000158.1, read on the forward strand.
GTCGATCTTGATGTATTCGAGAAATTTCATTCGATGTGAGAGGGTAACGGAAAGTGGCACGCCAGGAGGGACTCGAACCCCCAACATTCGGTTTTGGAGACCGACGCTCTACCAATTGAACTACTGACGCGTTTGATTGAAAGTGAGAGGTTTTGAGGCGACTTTAGGGCACCCCGATTAAGCGGGGTGCCCCAAGTGCTTGGTTCATTGGCTGGTTCGCACCAGCCAATGAGACCGATGATTTGAATTACTTGATGATTTCACCAACGCGACCTGCACCGACGGTGCGGCCACCTTCGCGGATCGCGAAGCGCATGGTAGGCTCCATGGCGATTGGGTTGATGAGTTCAACTTCGAGAGTGATGTTGTCACCAGGCATCACCATCTCAACTCCCTCAGGAAGTTTGATGCTGCCGGTTACGTCAGTCGTGCGGAAGTAGAACTGTGGACGATAGTTCGAGAAGAACGGGGTGTGGCGTCCACCTTCTTCTTTGGAAAGAACGTAGATCTCGGACTTGAAGTGGGTGTGACCTTTCACGGTGCCTGGCTTGGCCATCACCTGACCACGCTCCACATCGGTCTTCTTGAGGCCGCGAACGAGAAGTCCGACGTTGTCACCTGCACGACCTTCGTCGAGAAGTTTACGGAACATTTCGATGTCGGTAACGGTGGTTTTCTGTGTGTCACGGATACCAACGATTTCAACTTCTTCCATTTTCTTGACGATACCGCGCTCAACACGACCGGTGCAGACGGTGCCGCGACCTTCGATCGAGAACACGTCTTCGATCGGCATGAGGAAGGTTTTGTCGATCGGACGCTCTGGCTCAGGGATGTAGGAATCAACCGCGTCCATGAGTTTGTTGACGTTGGCCATGTGCACCGGATCACCCTCAAGGGCTTTCACAGCGGAGCCGGCAACAATAGGAATGTCATCACCCGGGAAATCGTAGGAGGAAAGAAGATCGCGGATCTCCATTTCAACGAGCTCGATGAGTTCTGCGTCGTCAACAAGGTCAACCTTGTTCATGAAAACAACGAGAGCCGGAACACCGACCTGGCGGGCAAGAAGGATGTGCTCACGAGTCTGAGGCATTGGACCGTCAGCTGCGGAAACCACAAGGATCGCGCCGTCCATCTGTGCAGCACCGGTGATCATGTTTTTGACGTAGTCAGCGTGCCCTGGGCAGTCAACGTGCGCATAGTGACGTTTGTCGGTTTCGTATTCAACGTGTGCGGTGTTGATGGTGATACCGCGCTCGCGCTCTTCAGGAGCAGCGTCGATGTCAGCATAGGATTTCTTCTGGGCGAAACCTCTTTCCGCGAGCGTGTTTGTGATCGCTGCAGTGAGGGTGGTTTTGCCGTGGTCGACGTGACCGATGGTGCCGATGTTAACGTGCGGCTTATTGCGTTGGAATTGTTCTTTGGCCATTTTCGTATTGGTTTCGCTGAGACGTTTTTGAGAGTTTTGCTAATGTATCATGGAGCTCGTGGGGGGAATTGAACCCCCGACCTCATCCTTACCAAGGATGCGCTCTACCCCTGAGCTACACGAGCAATTTGGATTGTTGTGAGCCCATCCTTATGACGACAAAAGAACCGCGACCTGTCACATTTTCACGTGAGACCGGGCGCGGGACCCCTGCTGCTGTTGGGAAGAGCGGGCGGAGACTATCAAAGAGTTGCACTCTGTCAAAAAAAATGTGGTTCTTTTGCAACTTTCTCTGGAAACCTTGATTTTACAGGTTTTCAAGGCTGTGCGGGGCGCAAAAATGGGCGTCTTCAGTCAACTTTCTGAGTGAACCGCTCAATTTCCAGGCACCGACCCGTCGACGGATCGGCGGAAACCATGACTCCACAGAGTTTCACAGGACCCTTCGCAACTGGAAAACGGGTTGGCATTCCGGTTTTGAATCTCCAAACCACCGACTCGACGCAGCGCCCAAGCACGGATTCCTCCGGTCCACACATCCCCGCATCAGTCAAATATCCTGTCCCCGCAGGGAAAATCGTCTCGTCAGCCGTTTGGACATGGGTGTGAGTGCCCACAACCAAGGTGGCCTTGCCGTCGAGCATGCGACCCATTGCAATTTTCTCAGAAGTGGTCTCCGCATGGAAATCGAGCACAATCACCTGCACCCCGCTCCCCTTGAGTCGGTCGACCTCATTTTCAACCAAGATGAAGGGATTTTCCAAAGGCGGCTGCATGAAGCTTCTGCCTTGAGCCTGGATCACCGCGATCTTTCCTTTGGAGGTTTCCAAAACCACACTGCCATTTCCGGGTGTTCCTTCAGGATAGTTCAGCGGTCTTAATAATCTGGGTTCATTAGGAAAATAGTCGACGATTTCCTGCTGATCCCAGACATGATCTCCGGTAGTGATGACGGCCGCACCGGCACGCAGCAAATCGATCGCGATTTTTGAGGTGATACCTTTGCCACCTGCGGCATTTTCACCGTTCACAATGATAAAGTCGATGCGATGGGTCTCTCGGATCGAGGCTAGCTCTTGTATCACCGCTTGCCGCCCCGGCTCGCCGACGATGTCGCCGAGAAAAAGAATTCGGACCGGTTCTGCGGATGGCGTTTCACTCATTGGGAAATAGATGCCTGCGACTCCCCCATCCAGACAACTCTAAATTGCCGGTCTGTCGATTTACCGTGTCCCCGGGCTCAATTCACAGGCATGGGCTCGCGCCTGAAACGTTCATGTTGGAGTCTTATCATTTCGTCGAATGGAGCATGACATAACGAGCGCCACCTCCTCGGCCGCCGTGCCCGCGACGACCCCGGCCGGGGTGACGCTGTCACTGAGACCCGCCAGCGCCCGGT
>CBFGOP010000159.1:0-4936 GCA_965650415.1 uncultured Prosthecobacter sp.
TCGGTATCGATGACGAAGACGTTTTTGTCGGTTTTGGTTACAGCTTCCTGAGCGCTTTGGACGGTTTTGACGAAAGGCATCTTGAATTTTTTTGATTCGAGAATCCTGCTGCTGAGCCTTCCGATCACAACAGGCAGTTCGGGTTTATTCGTTTCCTTGCGCACCAGGGCGATCAACTGTTCCAGCTTTTTCTGATAGGCTTCCGCGTCCGCCTGCGTCTTGGAATCGCTTTCTCCCTGCATCCACAGCATGCCCATGATCTCGTATTCGCCCTCGATTTTTCCGAGCGCGTTCTTGAGGTTCTCCAGCAATTGGGTGTGGCCGTTCGCCTTGCCATTCGCATCGGGGAGCCAGAAGTTGATGGGAGTGCCGCCCTTTGCGACCTTGATGAGATGGATTTCATCTGCGGGATATAACCCGGACATGGCCTTGGCGAAACCGAACTCGGGGCCGATGATGTCCGCCTTCATTTCCTTTTTAATGCCCTGCAGCTCATTGAGGCTCACCCATTTGCCCAGGATTCCCCGCTTGTTCCATACGTCGCTGGCATCCCAGATCCGGACCTTGTCACCGACGGTAGGGTCGAAGTTGAGGCCTTCCGGAACGACATTGCCGCCGCCACTCATGTTCGATTGTCCGGAAAGAATGAATACCTTCGCTTTGGCATCCGCGTGGTAGAGTGAGAGGAGAAGAAATGCTGTTAGAAGCAGGATTCCGAATTTCATGATTGTGAATGGTTATGAATGAGATGGTCAGAGTAGTGAAGAAATGGGGACAGCATGCCCCCAGAACGGACTGGGACTTGTCAGGGTTTTGGCTTTCCATGAATCTTCACCAAAGCCTCGGCGAAACCACGACCGATCCCGACCATGATTTTTCCCGAGCCCAGGTAATGGAAATCGCCATCTGACACGCCTGTTTTGAGGATCAGTTCCTCTTCCGGGGTGATGTTTTTGGCGCGGTATTCGGTGACGGCTTTTTTCAGCGCTTCACCTTGGAGACCTTGGTCATGTCTGAACACGTTCATGTGCTGGTTGACCTCGTGTGACTTCGTGGCCAGGGCGGCGAGTTTGTGATCCCAGTATTTGCCGGTCTCGACCGCGATGACGTTACCTTTGAATTCGGGTTTTTCGGCGACAGCCAATTGCGACTTCTGGAAGTTGCCAATGTTGCCTTCGGCATTCACTCCGCCGATTCCCATCACACCGATCACAGCCGGCATGTTGGGAGCGTTGAGATCCTTACGCACGTCGCGGATGAGATTTTCCATCAACCAGGTGTATTGGTCGTAGCCGCCGGGTTTGTCGCGGTTCGGGTAGGTGCCGGTGTCGATCATGTCGTTCCATCCCTGGAACCAGACGAAGCCTGCGAGTTCGTATCCGGCGGCGGGATCGTAAGCGGGATGATGTTTCTTCACATCGCTCAAGACCGACTTCACGTGGGTGATCATGTCGTTGTAGAATGCGCCCCGTTGCTTTTCAAATTCGATGGCTTCCTGTTTCATTTTCTCCAGTTCTTGCGGGAGACTGGCACGTCCGCCCGGAAGAATATCGCAGATATCGAAATCGAAGGTCTCGATTTTACCTGCACGCCAACGGGTGATGTTGATCATCCAGTCGCCCTCGAGCGTCTTGGAGTCATGAAACGCATCCCGCCATTGGTCGACGGGATTCTCACCCAAGCCGGCACCGTCCACCGCGAGGATGAGGTCGCCTGTTTGGAAAGGATCTCCTTTGATTTTACCTGCAGTCGCACTGAGAATGTAAATTGGATAGACGTCACCGACCTTGCCGACTTCCGCGCCCTTGAAGCCATCGAATCCAAGATGTCGCCTGCGGAGAGCGTGTGGTTTTTCCGGGGTCCAATCGTTCGCGATGTCGAGTTTGGTTGGCACGGCCAGCGCGGGGGCTTTCTTTTCATCCGTTTCCGGCTTGGTCAGATCGGGATGTCCCGGAGGTGGCGTCCACTTGTCGGAGCTCGGCGAGCGGAAATGGTAGTTGAGTGATTTTCCGCCTTGCGAAGTTTTGATAATGAGAAAGGGCTCGTTGAGTTCCTTATGAAGGTAAATCCCACAGCCATATTCGGGCCCTAATGAGGTCTGGCCTTTCACTGTGCCACCGTATTTGGGTTCGAGCCTGCCGCCTTCCTTGTCCTTCCACTGCGAGACGTAAACCGCTTCGAGGGCCACAGGTTTGCCGTCCTTATCGAAAACATCCGCGTATTCCTTGGCGGAGTCGGGAGACATCTTGATGTGCTCCAGCGTGCGGGTGCGCGCCATGCCCGTCATGTTGGATTGGCCCGCGAAGACGAAAACCTTCAAGGGTTTGGATTTGGTCTCGGCAGAGACTGAATGGTGACAGGCGAGTGAGAGTGCTGCGATGAGGGCGGTTTTGATTTTCATGAAATATTCTGTTAGGTAAATAAATGTATCAATTTTGTCAGATTTTTGGCGTCAGTCTGAAATCGCCGAACGTTGCTCTTCCCGGACCGCGGAATTTCAAGACGTTGCTGCCTGCTTTCAGTTCGATTTCAATCACTCCCGTTTTGCCCCATAAACCGACCGTGTAAGGCAGAGCCATTTCAACGGCAGCACCGCCATTGGTGGTGGTGAAAAGCTTCTGTTCCCATTTGGGCGTCACTACGTCGGCGACCAGCTGATATTTGCCGGCCTTGGGCGCGTCGAAGGTGTATTCCCATGAGTCGGTTTCGGTGGCATAGCGTGAGAGATGCAGGTGGGTTTCGCCCGCTTTGTTTTTGACAAAGACGATGAGGTCTTTCACGCCGCTCTTGGTTTCTTTCGTGGTGCTTTGGGTCGGGTTGCTGGTGGCGGCAGCGGGAATGGTGATGACTCCTTTCTCATCGACCGTAATTTTACCGGTTGCTGCGGGCGCGCTTGCGGCAACGGCAGAGCTGTTAGATGATTTGCTCACGCCGGATTTCAGCTTGGCGATGATGCGGCGTTGTTCATGCAATGCCAGATCGTTCCAAAAGATGGGTTTTACAACCTGTCCCTTTTTCAATGGGGCGGGGCCTTTGCTCTTGCCGCTCCAGGTGATGAGTCCCGGCTTGCGGTCTTCGCCAACGATCGCGCCGATCCATTGCGCTCTCTTGACCCTCATGAAAGCGGTCGCGTCTTCACGTGCTTGGCTGCTGGCATGGAAATTCACATCCGCGCCATAGGGTTTGGTTCTCGCGTCGTTCATCGCCGCATAGAAACCACGTCCGCCCGGACGCCAGTTCTCGCCGGGTTTGGATTCGCCGCCGAGTCGGGTGGCCCAACCGAGAGGATGCCAATGGGCAAGTGTGGCGTGTCCCGGTTCTTTGCGGGCAGCGGTCGGTATGCCGTGGGCTTGCAAGGTGAAGCGTCCGTAAAACGCGCGTCGTCCGCAGATCCCGCCGTTGGCGAGGATGTTTTGCATGAAGGCGAGTTCAGGACGATCGTCTTTCACCATCGCGCTGGTGTAAGCGATTTCCTTATCGACCACATCCACATAGAGGGAAGTGTTGCCATCGCTCGGAATGCAATCCGACCTCAGGTTGCGGAGCACTTCACGTCCCCAGGCAAGGACTTCATCGGGGTCATTCGCATTCACGGCCATGGCCATGTTCCATGCGCTCAGCTTCTTGAAGCCCGGGTCGAGTTCTCCGGCCAAATACCATTTCTCGTAGCTCAAGTATCTTTGCACGGGATCGATGTGGTTGGAAGAATCACTGCCTGCGTCTGCTTGGTCGCCCTCTTTGGAATCACCGCCAATGCTCGCTTGTTTTTGCAGCGGAGTCGCATGGGCAAGACTAACAGCCAACGCGAGATTGTGGAAAACTCCATCCTTGGCCTTGGTGCTGGCTTTCTGGATGTCGGTGTAGATTTTCATTGCCTCTCCGAATTTTCCACCGGTAGGTCCATCTGCGACCAGCATCTGGATCATGAGAGTCTCGTTGGCGAGGAGGTCTTGAATCAGCTTCTGATTAGCCGGGCTTTTCTCCGCGAATTCTGCCAAGCCACGAGGGGTTGCGGTGGTGATGACTGTGTATTTCGCCAGCTTGCCATCGAGTTTGTCGCTGCCGAGTAGGCCATTCATACCAATCGCGTCCATAGCCGCCCAGGTGGCTGCCATGGCCTTTTCATTCGCCAGCCGTGCTGCTTCAGCAGCTTTCAATGCTTCGGGCAATTTCGCTTCGGCAGCTTTTGCTGCAGCTGCGGCTTTTTCGATTTGGCCGGCCAGCTGTTGCTGCTGCTTATTGCTGTGAGCGTTGAATGCTTCCTCAGACTCTAACAGTTTTTGCAACTCCGGATTGCTTCCTCCTGTAGCAAGAATCTGCACCATTTCTTCTTTGGCTTCTGCAAAGGTTTTTGGCGGTTGTTTTGAGGATTCCTGCAATTGCTTGAGCTTTTCCGATGCCGATTGCAGTTTCTTGACCTCTCCGGCTTTGGCGGCGGCATCTTTGCTCGTGGCCTCATCCGCTTTGATGGCTTCGAGCCACGCGGCGACTTTTGCATCGTCACGTTTTGGCAGGGCAGATTCGATCTCCGCTTTGAGGGAGGCGTGAATCTCAACGAATTTCTTTTCCATCGCCTGACCGGCATCGGTCAGAGCCACGACTGGCGCGGAAGTTTTTCCTTTCTGCGCTGTCGCGGAAGACAGTGGCATCAAGACGGTGAATGCCAACAGGATGGCGGGGGTGCAGGTTTTTTGGTTCATATGGGTTTGGGTATCTCCGAATCTCAGTTTGGATTCAGGAATGTCTCGTTTTTACTCCAGAGACACGAAGGACACAGAGGTTTGTGGGAAGCATGCGAAACCCATTTCGATGTGGTTTCGCGAACTCCGTGTTCTCTGTGTCCCCGTGGTTGGTTTGCTTGATCTAACAGATTTCAGTTCTTCGGTGTCAGCTTCAACTGATCGATGGAGACGCGTGCCGGGCCGCTGAATTTGAG
>CBFGOP010000160.1:0-4878 GCA_965650415.1 uncultured Prosthecobacter sp.
CGGCACGGGCGTGGATCTTGTCGGCAACCAAGTGACCGAGTTTGAGCATGTAGATGTAACCGACCACAACCGGGTTGTGGAAAGCTTCACCGGTGCGACCGTCATAGAGGGTGGATTTACCAGCGGTGCTGCCGTCCTTCCCATCACCAATCCAGGTGTAACCACGGCTTTCGGGCTCGCTTGGCTTGCGCTCGCGGGCTTTCGCGTTTTCGCCGATCAATTTCACACCATCGACTTTTTTCGCCTCGGACATGAAATCCCAGATGATGTTTTCCTTGATGCCATCGAAAATCGGGGTCGCGACCGTGAAGCCGAGAGCCTTGGCAGCCACACCGAGGTGGGTCTCAAGAACCTGACCCACGTTCATACGGGAAGGAACGCCGAGCGGGTTGAGGCAGATGTCAACCGGAGTGCCGTCGTGAAGGAAAGGCATGTCCTCTTCAGGAACGATGGTTGCAACCACACCTTTGTTTCCGTGACGTCCAGCCATTTTGTCACCGACGGAGAGCTTGCGCTTGGCGGCGATGAAAACTTTGACCTCTTTGATGACACCCGGATCGACATCGTCGCCAGACTCGAGCGAGTCGAGTTTACGTTCGCGGTCGGTGTCGAGCTCTTGGAAGCGGCTTTCGAAGGAATTGATGATTTCGACGATCTTGTTACGGATCGGGGAAGGATCGATTTCGATATGGTCGTGAACCGAAGCAAGTTTGCGGAGCAACGTTTTGGTGATCTTACGGTTCGCAGGAATGATGATTTCACCGGTTTGGGCGTTCACCACATCGAGCGGGATTTTCTCACCTAACAGAATATCGGAAAGTTTTTCCGTGAGATCGTCGGTCAGCTTGTCGGCCTTTTTCTTGTGCTCGTCGTTGATCTTTTTGAGCTGTTTCTTGAGCTCGGCGGGATCGACTTTTTCAGCACGCTTCTTGGCGAGACCATGTGAGGAAACGCGGACGTCCTGAACGATACCGGTGCAACCGGATGGAACACGGAGCGAGGTGTCTTTGACGTCGGCTGCTTTCTCACCGAAGATGGCGCGAAGCAGTCGCTCTTCAGGAGCGAGTTCGGTCTCGGATTTCGGAGTGATTTTACCAACGAGGATGTCGCCAGGTTTCACTTCCGCACCGATACGGATAATGCCGTCATGGTCGAGGTTGCGGAGAGCTTCTTCACCGACGTTCGGGATATCACGGGTGATTTCCTCTGGGCCGAGTTTGGTGTCACGGGCAGCGACATCGAATTCGGAGATGTGGATGGAGGTGTAGACATCGTCTTTCACCACGCGCTCGGAGATGACGATAGCATCCTCGAAGTTGTAGCCGTTCCATGGCATGAATGCGACGAGGACGTTGCGGCCGATGGCGAGTTCGCCGTTTTCGGTGTTTGGTCCGTCAGCAAGGACTTGGCCTTTTTTGATTTTCTGGCCGAGTTTGACGATAGGCTTCTGGTTGATGCAGGTGCCGGCGTTGGAGCGCATGAACTTGCGCAGCGGGTAGGCGAAGATGCCCTTGGCCACGTTGGTTTTGACCGACTCCGGCTCGCTGAGGAATTTTTCGTCGGAAACCGGAAGTTTGCCATCCGCGGTGGTGATGATGATTTCAGCGGTAGCTGCGGCAACAATGCCGTCGGACTCGGAGACCACCACGGCGCGAGAGTCGCGGGCGGCTTTGCCTTCGAGACCGGTTCCGACGAGCGGAGCTTCGGAGACAAGAAGCGGCACACCTTGGCGCTGCATGTTGGAACCCATGAGTGCGCGGTTGGCGTCGTCGTGCTCAAGGAATGGAATCAGACCGGCGGCAACGGAAACGAGTTGTTTCGGTGAGACGTCCATGTAGTGAACTTCGGCCGGAGTGGATTCGATGAATTCACCGCGCTCGCGGGCATCGATGCGCTCGTTTTCGAACTGACCGGCTTTGGTGATAACGTTGGACGCCTGAGCGATGAGGTAGTTTTCCTCTTGGTCAGCTGTTAGATATTCGATCTCGTTGGTGACCTTGCCGTTTTTGACTTTGCGGTAAGGAGTCTCGATGAAGCCGAACTCGTTGATACGTGCGTAGGTGCACATCGAGTTGATCAGACCGATGTTCGGACCCTCGGGAGTTTCAATCGGGCAGATACGGCCGTAGTGGGAAGGATGAACGTCGCGGACTTCGAAGCCTGCGCGATCGCGGTTCAGACCACCTGGTCCAAGCGCGGAAAGACGACGTTTGTGAGTCAGCTCGGCCAGAGGGTTGGTCTGGTCCATGAACTGGGAAAGTTGTGAACGACCGAAGAAGTCACGCACGACAGCGGAAAGCGCTTTCGGGTTGATGAGTTTCTGCGGGGTCATGCCCTCGATGTTCACATCGAACAAGGTCATGCGCTCTTTGACCAAACGCTCGGTGCGGGCAAGACCGACACGGCACTGGTTGGCAAGAAGCTCACCGACGGCACGCACGCGGCGTGAACCAAGGTGATCGATGTCGTCGATGACGCCCTCACCTTTTTTCAGTTTGAGGATGTAACGAACGGCGGCGAGGAAATCCTCGGGAACCATGATGCGCTGGTCGGAGTCTACGGAGATGCCGAGCTTCTGGTTGATTTTGTAACGGCCGACGCGGGTGAGGTCGTATTTCTTCGCGTCGAAGAACAGACGCTTGAGCAAGGCGCGGGCGTTGGAGGCGGTTGGAGGATCTCCAGGGCGAAGCTTGCGGTAGATGTCTTTGAGTGCGGACTCCTCGTCTTTCGCAGGATCTTTGCGGAGGGATTTGAGAAGGATCTCATCCTCACGTCCGTCAATCACTTGCAGTTGTTTGTGGCCAAGTGTGACGAGTTGTTTCACGATGCCAGCAGTGAGAGGCTCGTAGGCTTTGGCGATCACAAGTTCTCCGTCCATCACGTCCTCGAAAGGAACCTTGTGGCCGAGTTCGGTTTCGTCGATCTTGCTGGTTAGAGAGAGATCCTCGATGGAGTAGAAATGGCTGACGATGTCGCGGTCGGTTGGGTAACCGAGAACGCGGAGGAAGGTCGTCGCGAGGAATTTACGGCGACGGCGACGGCGGTCGAGATAAACGTAGAGAAGATCGTTGGTATCGAACTGCACTTCCAACCATGAACCGCGGTCAGGAATGATGCGGAAGCTGTGAAGCATTTTTCCGTTGAGGTGCTGCGAGGTCTCGAAGCAGATACCGGGTGAACGATGGAGCTGGGACACGATCACGCGCTCGGCACCGTTGATAATGAAAGTACCGCGACGGGTCATCATGGGAAGTTCGCCCATGTAAACGCGCTCTTTTTTCGTGCCGGTCTCGTCCTTCAGTTTGAAGGTTACATAGAGAGCTGCAGAGAAAGACTCGCTGTTACGGAGAGAGTCGAGAGAAGTGATTTTCGGGTCTTCGATGTCGTAGGAAACGAAATCAAGTTCGATCGCCTCGTCATAGGATTTGATCGGAAAAACTTCGCGGAACACGGCTTGGAGGCCGGTGTCTGAGCGATCTCCTGGAGCAACATCTTTTTGTAAGAAATCGTCGTAAGACCGGCTCTGGACTTCAATGAGGTTAGGTGGGTCGATGACCTCTTCAAATTTACCAAAATAGAGACGTTCAGCCATGGGATGCAGTGTGGTTGGTGTTACGAGTTTGAGCCCGAGCCGGTGATGGCGCGAGCGGAGTTAGGATCAGGAGATGTGAGATGGAGACAAAAGGGCGAGAGCGACGCGTAATGCCGCAGGATTGAGTGGTGTCACGCGTCGGTTTCGTATTTGAAAGTTTTTGAGGAAAAAGTTGGAAAATACCCGGAGCGGCGGAACCGCTCCGGGTGAGATCCGTAAGGAATTACTTGAGTTCGACTTTGGCGCCGGACTCTTCGAGTTTCTTCTTGGCAGCTTCGGCAGCGTCTTTGGCAACACCTTCGAGGATGTTGGCAGGAGCGCTTTCGACGAGTTTCTTGGCGTCAGCAAGGCCGAGACCGGGAGCCACTTCACGAACTGCCTTAATGACAGCGATCTTGTTGGCACCGGCGTCAGTGATGACGACGTTGAACTCGGTTTTCTCTTCTACGGCTTCGACCGGACCAGCGGCGGCAGGGCCAGCGGCCACAGCAGCTGCGGCGGAGACGCCCCAGGTTTCTTCGAGTTGTTTGACCAGTTCGACAGCTTCCAGAACGGTAAGCTTGCCGAGTTCTTCTACGAGGTTTGCAATATTTGACATGTTATTTTCTCCGTTGCGGTATCGTCGCCCCCGGAGCTTCCGGAGATTTCAATTTCCCAGCTGGGAAATCGACGAGGAACCATTGTTAATCAGGTCATTGCGTGGAGACGCGACAGACCATCCTTTCAAATTGTTTGTTATTCAGCGGGTGCTGCTTCTTCTGGGGTTGAATCTGCTGCGGAATCTTTCGATCCTTCCGATTTAAAATGCTCGCGCTCGGGATCGAATTTCTCGAGGAGAACGCGTGCGATACGGGTGGCCGGCTCGTTGATGAGGCCGAGAAGTTGAGACAGAACAGCTTCGCGAGAAGGAATGTCGGCAAGCATCTTGAGCTTTGCGGAATCGAGGATATCGGTTCCGAGGATGCCTACCTTCATTTCTGGCTTCTTGAATTCTTTCTCGAAATTCTTGAGGATTTTCGCAGCGGAAAACACTTCGGAGTTTCCCGTCACGAAAGCGGTTTGACCGACAAGATCGGCGCCGACATCCGGAAGACCGGCTTCGGAAAGGGCTTTGCGCATGTAGCTGTTTTTTGCAACAGTGCATTTCGCTCCGGTGTCACCCAAGCGGTTGCGGAGTTCGCTGAACTGGGGAACGGTCAAGCCGGTGTAATCGATAACGATCACGTATGGCGACTCGTTGACGCGTGACAGCAGTCCATTGATGATGATTTGTTTGTCTGGATTCA
>CBFGOP010000161.1:0-4858 GCA_965650415.1 uncultured Prosthecobacter sp.
GTATCCTGAGGCCCTGGCAGATTCGGAATCATATCAGGCAAGTTTCTCAGATGGTAAATGGATCGTTTATCCGCGATTACCCGACGGAAAATTAGGAGGAGGGCCGACTGCTGATATCGATGATAGTAGCGGAATCGTCGTCAGAACCTACTTTTCCGAGTAGGTATTTTTCAAATGCGACGCCAATCTTTAGCGAGCTTAACATGGGGTGATTCGAGACACAGAATTACCCCGAAAACCTCACCATCACATCACTCCCGCTTCAGCAAAACTGCTAACGGCATCAAAAACACCAAGCTGATCAACCAGAGAGAACCGATTGAAATGGATTGCTTCTCACTGGAGTTGGCAAGAATCACGAGAATCATCAACAGCAGCATCCACACGCCAAAGCTCAGAGCGTAGAGCGAAATGGCTTTCTTGATTTTAGCATCAGTCTTCTCCGGCAAAGCGCGCTCAATCATAGGAATCCCAAACGACAAGACGGCCGCAAGCATCGTGAAAAGAAGGATAAACCAAGTTTTCGGCATGTAGTCATCGACAGCGCCGTCAGCCGTGAAGTGCGCGGCGACATCCGCCGGCAAAAACAAAATGCCCAGAAGAGCGATGGCTACCAAGATCGAGATCTTTATTCTTTGTAACTTCATGACTTTTTATTTCCTCACTCTCCCCCTGCCTTGATACGTGCGGGAACTTCCTTGATCGTGATGCCCGCTTTTCCGAGGGCATCCCAGACTTGCAGCAAGCGCTCCAGGGGAAGTCTCCGATCCGCCTCAAGCTCCAGCTTGCGACCCGGGTTCTGCTTGCGGAACGCGCTGAGATAGGTTCCCAGCAATCCTTCGGGAATCGCCAGCCCGTCCAAGGTGATGTTCCCAAGAGCGTCCACGGCGATCACCGAACGGGGATCGGTGATTTTTTTCGAAGCCACTTCTTTCACCGTGGGCAACTCGATCTCGATCACCTCGCGCGGTTTTCTGAAGGTCGATGTCACGATCACGAAAACCAGCAGAATGAAAAGGATATCGATCATGGAAACGATCGGGATCTGCGGTCGCTGGCGTTGGATGCGATAAAATTGCATGGTTCAGGGCCTTATTTGGAGGTTGAGCAAGCAGCCACAAAATCCGTCAGAATGGCCTCAACCTCTGCGGTGAGGCGTTCGATGCGTCGGGTGAAATAGCCGTGCGCAACCACACACGGCACCGCAATCGCAAGACCGAAGATCGTGGTGTAAAGCGCTTCGGAAATACCACGAGCGATGATCACGTAGTCGGTCGTTTCTCCGAGAGCATCGAAAATAGTAACGAGTCCCGATGCGGTTCCAAGCAAGCCAAGCAACGGCGCGACGGTGATCACGACATCCAGCACACCGATACCCGCATGCATCTTGACGACCTCCTCACGCGCAGAGGCCTCGACCACGTGACTGATCTCGTTGTTCGGTCGACCCTGATGCTTCAGCGCAATGGTCGCAAGCCGGGACAAGGTGCTATCATGGCTTTTCAAGCGGGCTCTCACCGCTTTCATGTCACCAGACGCATTCTGCATGGCGTTCACCAGACCATCCGGCGCGATGCGTTTGCGGGAAAGCGACAGGAACTTGAAACCGATCGCCGTCAGTCCCGCGACCGAGCAGGCCAAAAGTGGATAGATGAAGATTCCGCCTTTATCCAAAAATTTCAAAAAGCCTTCCGATAGAGTTACAGCCAGATAATCCATAGTGTGTGATGTTGGTTAGAAATAAAAATTAAAGATGAGTTCGAGTGAGTCGCCTTCCATTTCCTGTTTGAGTTCTTCAGGCATGGGTGGAATTTCCGCCGAGCGGATGGAATCGATCGTAAATCCTTTCTGGATCTCACCGCCCTCGATTTCTCCGAGCAGATTCACACTGGTGACGCGACCTTGCGGATCGATGAAAAATCTGGCGGTGATGTATCCGGGAACGATGAAGTCGCGGCGTCTGACGCAGTTGCGTTGCCACTCGAGCTCCACCGCACGGCTGATGGTCGCGTGATACCGGCCCATCGGTGTATCGACCACATCGAGGGCACTGCGGCCGTTTCTTGAAATGCTTCCACGGATCGCCGTCTTCGATTGGTTGCCCCTGAACGCCGGATCATTCACCACCGCAGCCGGTGTCTGTTGCGAGGACTTCGGTTGCTCCTCGGTTTTCTTTTCCGCCAAGCCATCCGGTTCGCCTTCGCGGATTTTCTTCTCCTCGCGTGACTTGATGTTTTCCTTCACCTCTCCTTCGGAAACCTCTTTTTCGATCTGGTTCGGACCTTCTAACAATTTTTCCCGAATCGCTTGCTGCGCCATTTCGTCCTGACCCGGATTCTGTGTGACGTTTCCTTTCACGACTTCCGACGTGGGCGTGAATGACTGGGACGAACCCTGGCTCGCTTGCTGGGCGGCCGTCACAACCCGATCCGGGACATCGAGTTTTCCATCCTGATAATTGCTCTCCGTGGTTTCGGGTAGCTCATCCGGGCGTGGTTCGCGTCCGGCTTGTGAAGGCATTTCGATTTCGTCGCTGGTCGCCACACGATCGCTGGTGGCCTGGGTGTTGCGTTCTCCCATGTAACGGCTTTTTTTCGGTGCCTCCGGGCTCGTCTGATCATCCGAAGTCCGCACCGATTTCATCCGCTCTTCCTCTTCTTTTTTTGCCTCTTGCTCGACCTCAAACATATCCGGGTAAAGCATTACCTCCTGCTCTTCAGGCTGTGCCAGAGCCTGAAGTTGTTTGGTGATTTCCGAACGGATCACCTCCACGGTCATCCATGCGAGGAGCATTCCGTTGAGCAAAAGGGAGATGAAAAGCGCCACCACCCAGAGGCGGGCTTCATCTCCATTTCTGCCTGGTTTCTCCGAAGACACGGCTTTAGTTAGCTGCTTTGTCAGAGTCTTGCAACGCCTCGCGTGTTACAAATCGCAGAAAATACGCCAAAAACCGAACCTGCGAGAAAACCGAACACATGGCCGAAGACATCCGTGTTGCTGCCCGCCTCGGCCCCACCAAGCCATCCCAACAGCACCAGCCCCGCAAGCAACGGAGCGAAAGTCCGCATCCACGAACTTCGGGTTCCTTTGCTGAAATTTTCCACCAAACCCAACCCAACTAACAATCCCAAAGCCCCGAATCCGGCGGTCGATGCTCCCAGCGAAACGAAAGGCTCGGGATAAGTGACGACCGACGTCAAAATATTTCCCGCCGTTCCGGATGCCAGAATCAGCAGCGATGCTTTGAGTCCGCCCATCGATTTTGACGACAGCAGATAGAAAATTCCTCCCGTTCCCAAATTTCCTAACAGATGCGCCAGATCCGCATGTAGAAACAAGGCGGTGAACGGGCGCCACCATTCCCCGTCCCTGAGCAAACCCAAGTTGGATGACGTGGCGAGATTCACCCATGCCGGATTTTTTTGCTGGAGCTGAAACACGATGATCAACGTAAGCGCCCACAAAACAAAATACATGATGCCGGCAGGATGGCTGGGCATGGGTGTTTCGACCAATGGATGGAGCTGAATTTCTCCCGCCTCCTTCTCATACTCCAACAACTCTTCGGTCACTTTTGATGCGGCATCGGGATCCACCTGCAAGTCGAACTCCCCCGGCTGATCACCATGCTCCAGGCGGATCGCCTCTCCCATCGCCAAAGCGACCAAGGCACGCTCTTGGGCATCATCGAGATTGGAGTAGGTCCCGACATCAATCCAATCGTCTGAAGAGGAAGAAGAAGAACCGCAGATGGACGCGGATGGACACGGATCAGATTCTTTGGAAATTGGGTTTGGAGATTCCATTTTTATGACTTACTGAGGACGACCCTCTTCCATTCCAACTTACTCCTCTTGAAGTTGAGGACAAGCCCCACAGGTAGATTTGTAATTTTCAAATAGTTCAACATTTGTCCAAGTTCATGCTCCGTTATCCGATCGATGACTTTTGTATCGACCACAACCTTGCCCAAGACAATGAGGTCGGGAATATACTCCCCAACCTTAACAGTCTTATAAACCACATCATAGCGTGGCTGTTGCAAAAAGGAAATATCACGTAAGCCGAACTCAACACACAAAGCATTTTCATAAGGCTTTTCCAAAAGACCGTGCCCCATTTCATTCAAAATCTCAAAAGCACAATTGATGATAGATCCTGTTTCCGACTCATATTCCATACTCATAATTAATTTAAGGGGGATTTCAGTCTCTAATCAAAAGTCATCACGAATAATCTCAAGTAAATACCATCATGTGCAATGATTTACTCAATACCGGAGAATCCGATCCGTGTTTATCCGCGTCCATCCGCGGTTCGGATTTTTATTTTGATAAGCGAGTCGATCTCAATGCTCATGCTTCACGTGGCCGCCTAACAGATCTCTACCAAAATCATTTTTCGCATCCCGCCAGACGCCATGGAAATGATTGCCGTTGTTCTGCACGTTCGCAACCTCGACGAGAAACGATGTTCCCTGAATACGGTAGTAGTATGGCTCGTCGCGTTTGATCCCGCCCGCCCAGCCGAAACGAAGGTTTTTGAAATCCGCTTCGATGGTCTTGAGATCGCTTTCCGCCAGTTCCTTGCGATGGCGGTTCGCATACACCGCGATCAATTCCATCAGCGCCTTTTGCTGGGTCTCTGTCATTTCCGTGGCCTTGATTCCCACAGGCTCGAGTTGTTTCACTTTGCGATCCTCCGAAGTCAGAATATCCGCTGGTGGCTTGTCGGAAAAAATCACTTCCTTGCCGCTCTCTTTCAATACCGTGACCAGTGCGCGGGCGAGATCCTCCTCTTCGTGAAACGGACGCGTGCCTTTCATCTTGTGCTCGATTTTCACCTCACCCGGATTCGC
>CBFGOP010000162.1:0-4811 GCA_965650415.1 uncultured Prosthecobacter sp.
AATTTGGTCACTCAGTCAGCAGACACATCTTTCTGATTCGAATCCGGCTGTAGCTGGATTTTCCCCAAAATCATGGGATGATCGATTGCGATCGGCTTTTCGGTCGGATTGGCTTTTCCCTTCGTATCGGTTGTGGATGGTATGTGATTTGAAGGCGGAGCGATGATTGCTGGTTTACCAGTTGTGCGACAGGCTGCAGCAGACAGTGAAAGCGCCACCACGGCGGCTTGTGCGACACGGATGGAACCGCAAATCATTCCATGCTTGTCCTGGAGTGCGCGCACTTCTTCCAGAGAGCAATTCGTCAGATCAAAAACTTTCTTCCGGCACTTGCTGCAAAACTTTCCGTTCATGGAATCTTCCATTTCATCCCAACTCATCGGGCATTTGAAGGAGAAGTCTCGATCGGCGAGTCGGTTCATCATCGTTTAGAAATCACTATCCGGATGCAGCTGGTGATACTTGATCGCCTCGATCGCGACCGCAGCCGTTGTTCCGAAAATGGTTTCGACGCTGGCGGTGCGGGGGACCTGCGCGGCGGGGCGAGCGAGGCCGAGGATGAGCTGTCCGTAATTCTGGGCTCCGGCAAGGTGTTGCAGAAGCTTCAAGGAAATGTGTGCAGCGTCGAGGTTAGGGAAGACGAGAACATCGGCGCGCACCCGGGAACCTGCGTCGGGGAGTTTGATCTCGGCTGCGGAGGGATCGATGGCGACATCGGCCTGGAGTTCTCCGTCGATATGGAAATCTAACATTTCTTCCTGAGCGCGACTCTTGGCGAGTGCGGTGGCCGCTGCGATTTTCTGAGCCTCCGCGGTGCTTGAGCTGCCTTTGGTGGAGTGGCTAAGGAGAGCGATGTTCGGAGCGGTGCCGAGAAAATGCTGTGCGAGTTTGCCGGTTTCGATGGCGATGGTGGAAAGCTGGGTGACGTCGGGTTCCGGGATCAGGCCGGTGTCGGCGAGGAACAGCGGTTTACCCTCTAACATCGGGAAATGCGGTGCAACCAACAGTGTGACTCCGAAGATACGAGGGACTTTTTCCTGAGGTTTGATGTTTTGCAGCAGGGCGCGGAAATAATAGGCGGGAATGGCTTGGTTGCCGCCAACGATGGCATCCGCGTGTCCGTATTGCACCATCATGGCTCCGAAATGGTGGGGGCGCGTGATGATTTCCTCGTTCACCAAGGATGGGTTGTCGCGATAGCGGGCCATGTTTTCCGCACGTTTGAGAAACAGCGGCAGGTCGGACGAGGTTTTCGGATTGATGACCCGGATGAAGGTCATGGGGATCTGATGATCGGCGGCAAGGGCTTTGATGCGTTGGGAATCCCCAAGCAAGATGGGAGACACGGCTTCGTGGGCGACCAACTGGGCGGCGGCTGCGATCACACGGATATCTTCACCTTCCGTGAAAACCACGCGCTTGGGGTGGTTTTTGAGCTGCTCGATCAAACACCGAGTCACGTCGTTGAGAGGTTGAGGGGAAAGTTCGAGCATGAGGTTAAATAAAAAAGCAGGACACGACATTGAACGAAGCGCCGTTGGAATCAATCACTGAGATGAAATAAATCGACCTCAACGCTGGTTGAAGCGGGTCATCTCGCGCTGAGCCTCACGGAGCTCGACCTTTTTCTTCAGGTCCTGGCGTTGATCGGAGTGGGTTTTTCCTTTTCCGACGCCGATTTCGACTTTGACCCGGCGGTTTTTCCAATACATGCGGAGAAGTGGCAAGGTGCAGCCTTTGATGGATGTCTCGGCGGCGAGCTTGAGGATTTCCCTTTTGTTGAGCAGGAGGCGGCGTGGGCGCTTGGGTGCGTGATTGAACCATTCGCCGGCGGTTTGCCAGGGCTGGATATCGCAGCCGTAGAGAAAAACCTGATGGCCTTCGACGCGGGCGAAGGCATCGGAAATGTTGATTTTCCCGGCACGGATCGATTTGACCTCGGTGCCCTTGAGTTCCAGTCCAGCCTCGTATTTGTCGAGAATATGGAAATCCCGACCGGCCTTGCGGTTGGTGGCGATTTCGGCACTCATCAGCTGTTAAAATTTCCCAGGCGGGAATCTGGCTCAGATCGCCATCGGCTTGTCGACAAGCTTGATCTTACCTTCGATGATTTCGGTAAGGGCAATGTCGGCAGCGCCCATGCTGGGAACCGTTGGGATCAGGGGTGAACGACCGCTGTTGAGCTGACGAACCCGTTGGGAAACGAGGTTGATGAGGACCAGTGGGTCGGTGACAATTTCTGCAGCTTGTTCGACAAGTTCGCTTTTCATAGTGGAGCCGGGTAGTTGCGAGGTGGGCCGTGCCTGATCGAAAGAAACGATGTTCTTTGTTACTTCGGTCATGACTTTCTCGCTCAAAACAATTGGAATAAGAGGTTGCGGGCTGGGTGTGAAACCAGAGAAGGCGGGTTTTTGCAAGGGTAAACTTGCTTGCGAGCGGGAAAACCCCTTGTTTTTGAGTTACTCCGATGCAGACAGCGTGTTTATCAATGCCATGCGATAGGAGCGAAGGTTTTCGCTGGATTGGATAGCGATGGCGGCATCGAGGGACTGGAGAGCTTCCTTGTAGCGGGTTTGGCTGACGTGGAGGCGGGTGAGTTCGACGTGGGCTTCGTAGGCGGTTTCGGGATCGGCTGAGGCGCGTTCGAGGAGGAGTTCGGCGGATTCGGGTTGGTTGGTGGCGGCGAGGTGTTTGCCGAGAGTCAGCAGGGCTTCGCCATCGGTGGGGTCCTCTTTGGTGAGCTTTTGGAGAATTTTGAGACCCTCGCCGGGATTTTCCTCGGATGCAATGAAGTAACGAGCCTGGGCGATTTGGAGGGAACGGTCTGGTTGTGCCGTTTTGGCTTTGGCGAGGAGATCTTTCACCAGAGGCCAATTGGCCTCCGAGCTGGCGGTATGGACCAGACGCAGGATCGCGGGAGTGGATGGTGGGGTAGTTGGATTGGAAAAGGCGGACTTGATGGCGTTGTTGGCGGCTTCCTCGCGATCGGAGCGCAGGTGCAACTCTGCCAAGGTGAGGGATGGATCGGGTGCGAGCAGGCCAAGACGGAAGGGGAGCTCCAAGGATTTCACCGCGAGTTCGGGTTGATCGAGGTCGAGATGAATATTGGATTTCAAGATGGAGTAGGAGGCCTCCAAAGGACGCTGGCGGATCACTTCCTCGAGGAGTGCGATAGCCTCGTGTTTCTGGTCGAGATGTTGCAGGCATTGGGCGATACCGGCTTTCCACTCGGCGATATCAGGTTCGGTGATTTGGGCGAGGCGGTAAGCTTGGAGGGCGCTGGCGTATTCCTCGCGTGCCAGACGGCAATACCCGAGCAAGCCGTAGGTGGAACCATCCGAGTCGCCGAGGCGGATCGCTTCGGTGAGCGAGCTCAGGGCTTTTTCAAGTTGATTGGTCCGCACGTGTGCGAGAGCGAGGTTGCGGTGGGCGCGACGGAAGGAGGGGTATTCCTTGAGCGCGCGCTCGTAAGCGGCGATGGCTTTATCGTTGTCGCCGGATTCGAAATGGAGGTTTCCGAGGTTAAAGGTCAGTGCGGCAGAGGATGGGGTCAGGGGACTGGAAGCGAGTTTTTCGAGGGCGGCAGATCGTTTTTCTGAAGCCATCAGGTTTTGCACTTCGATGAGCAACGCACGTTCCTCGGATGTGATGTTTGGCTCGATGCGCGCTTCGATCCGATAGGAGCCGTTGAAGGATTTGAGGAAGGCGGGATCTTTCCAGTATGAGCTTGAGAGCGGCAGCGGCTCGGCTGAAAAGGAATTTGCAGAAGCCAGAATCCAGAGAGCCGAGGTCAGAGAGATGCCGATGCGATGGAATGAATGATTCATGATAAAACTTCTAACTATTTTTCGATCGTGATGGGCCAGTTCATGATGGCTTTGACTGCTTGGCCGTTCTTCGTAGGTGGGGTGAAACGTGCGCTTTCGGCGACCTTTTTGGCGGGAGCGATGAGTTCGCTGTGAGTGGATGAGATCACCCGCCGGATGGATACGGAACCGGATGTTGACAGCTCGACCTCGAGGATCACGGTTCCACTTTTGATACCTTGTCTTGAGAGTGAAGTGGGAAATGTCGCCGAGCCATGGCGGAGCAGGCGCGGTGTGCCATCGAGCTCGTTTGTTTTGAAGTGGGTTTTGACCGCAGGTGTGGTCTTGGCCGTGGGAGTGACGGATTGGGGCTTGGATGGCAATGGCGCAGGAGAAATGGGTAGCTGCTCGGGTGGGGCGTCGGTGAAAAAATTTTCCACTGGCGCTGTGATATCCATCGGCACGCGTGCGAGTGGAATGGGGACTCGGGTGGGGTCGGGGATGGAACTCACTTCCGTCAATGCCGGAGGCGGTGGAGGGGCGTCCGGTGGAGGTTCCTCGAACGGTGGAGGCGGTGGAGGTTGGAAGATGGCCGTATCAACTTCCCGAACTGTTAGATCAGCGGTTTCAGGCTGGACCGTGAACAAACGCGCAATTCCCAGAACCGCCAACAGAATAGCGGAAGCAGCAATGCCGATGATGGTGGATCGAAAATTCAAAATTCAAGGTTCAAGCTTCAAGAAAGACATTTGTTTGTGAGCAGATTGATAAGTTGGAGAGCGATGATGATTTGAGAGTTGAAATTTGAATTTTCTCAGCGTTCGGTGGCCAGGGAGACGGAGGCTGCGCCGGCGAGTTTGGCGGAGTCGATCACGCGGACGGTGGCTTCGGTGGGAGCGGAGGCGTCTGCACGAATGATGACGGGCGAGTCGGGGGTTTCTTCCAACAGTGCGGAGACGACGGCGCGGACGCCATCCTGGCCGATTTCACGGCCGCCGTGCCAGA
>CBFGOP010000163.1:0-4712 GCA_965650415.1 uncultured Prosthecobacter sp.
ACAAAGGCCCGGTTTTCACCGACATCCTGCTCGCCGATGAAATCAACCGCGCTTCGCCCCGCACACAAAGCGCCTTGCTGGAGGCGATGGGCGAACGCCAGGTCAGCATCGAGGGCGAGCGCTATGATCTCGATGGCTTGTTCTTTGTCATCGCTACCCAGAACCCGGTCGAATTCCGCGGCACCTATCCGCTACCTGAAGCCCAGATGGATCGCTTCGCCATGCAGTGCCAGCTAGGTTACGTCTCTGCGGATCAGGAAGCAAAAATTCTCCAGGATCAGATCGAATCCCATCCGGTCAACTCGATCCAGCCCGTCATCTCCCGCGAGCAGGTTCTCCAAATTTCCGCAGCGGCCCGCAAGGTTCGTTTCAGCGAGGAACTGAGACACTACGCGGTTTCGCTTGTGGCCGCGACCCGAAACATCCAGGAAGTCCAACTTCCCGCCAGCCCGCGTGCTTCCCTCGCCTTGATGAAAATTTCCCAGGTCATCTCCCTGTTCGAAGGCCGTGAGTTCGTCACACCGGAAGTCATCCAATCGATCGCCACGGATGTCATCGCGCACCGACTCGTGCTCTCACCCGAATCGAAATACTCGGGTGTCAGCGCTCGAAACATCGTCGACGACCTCCTGAAAAACACGCCAGTCCCCACCTGATGAGCCCGGTATCGCGACGTTTTCGCCTGCTTTACGCATGCTATTCCCGTGGAGCCAGCCTGCAGTTTTGGCTCAAGTGCCGCATGCGCCGCGCCGGAATATGCGCTCTCATGGCGACGTCCATCGCCAGTTTCCTCTCGGTCGGCCACCCACGCGATCCGGTCTTCCAACTTTTCAGTTTCAGCTTCGGCCTCGTTACGATTGCACTGGTCTGGACGGTTTTCAGGCGCGCCACCGTCCATGCGTCGATCAAGGCCCCCAAATACGCCACCGTGGGTGAGGAAATCCACTACTCCGCATCCCTTCACCATGATCACAAGACCACCAAACGCGGACTGAGACTTCTGCAAATCCCGCCGGATCCCCGACCCAGTCTCATCGAATTCAGCCAGGTCGAAGAACCCTACGAACGCACGCGAAATCTCTACGACAGGAAAATGGCCTATTTCCGCTGGCGCTGGCTGACCTCACGCCACCGCAGTTTTATCTCCGAGGAATCGACCCAATCCTTCGAACTCCCTCCTGGAAAAACCCTCTCTATCCCGCTTTCCCTCACTCCTCTCAAACGCGGGGTCTACCTGCTCGACAACCTCCGCCTTTTGTTGCCTGACCCACTCGGGTTTTTTCAAAAATGCAAAACGCTGAAAACCCAGCCCGCCCAACTCATCGCCCTTCCCAAACGCTACCGCCTGCCTCCCTTTGAAATGCCAGGCTCCTCGACCTTTCGCATCGGCGGCGAGGACACCAGCAACTCGATCGGAAACTCCGGGGAATTTGTCGGGCTCAGGGACTACCGCCCCGGCGACTCACTGCGAAACATCCACTGGAAAAGCTGGGCCCACACAGGCAAACCCATCGTCAAAGAACTCGAAGATACGTATTACCCCCGCTACGCCCTCATTCTCGACACCTTTCCCAATTCCCCCGATCCGATGATTTTTGAGGAAATGATCTCCATCGCCTCCTCTTTCATCACTGGCTTGGACCAACATCAGGCACTGATCGATCTGATGTTCATCGCCGACCAAGCACACACGGTCACCGCAGGCAGGGGCTTAGAGCGCACGGAAAAACTTCTCGAAGTCCTCGCGGGGGTTCAATTAGAGTCAAACGAGCGTTTTGATAACCTTTCCGCTGCCATCATCAGACATCGCGAAAACATCACCTCATGCCTCGTCATTCTCAACGGCTGGAATGACGCACGCCGGGAATTCATTCAAAATCTGCGCAAAGCCAACCTTCCCTGCGTGCCCATCATCGTCGGCTCCGGAGAAAAACCCAGCTCTCTCATCGGCCACTGGATCGATTCCCAACAGATCGCCAGAGATTTGATGCGACTTCCCAGCCAGCTCAACGCCATCTGATCCACCATGCCACCTCCAACCTTCCAACCCATCCCGAGACTCCTGCTCGGTGCAGCGCTCCTTTTCTGGGGTTCGATGATTGGATTTCCTGTAGTCGGACTCATCACCGCCCTGATCATCGAAAGCCCTCACTGGATTCGCTCCCGCTGGAATTTCAACGATACCGCCTGCTCTCGTGCCGTCCAGCTCAGCATCACCTTTTCCGTCATCACCGCTGCCGCAATCTGGTTCGATGGCCATCGCTATACCGCTCTCGCCAAGCTGCTCATCTGGTTGCCTCTACTCCTCTTCCCAATCCAGTTCGTGCAATCATTTGGATTCAACAACTATCTGAACCTCAAAGCTTTCTACCTTTTCTTAAATAAATATAATAAATTTATATCTGATACCACAGAAAGAGAATCGATCGTTCGTTTTAATTTTGGGAGCGTCTATTTCATCGCCATCATGGTCGCTTCCAGCCTCGGCAGCGCCTCCAAGCATGTGATCTTTTTCCCCGGAGTAATCCTTCTGTCCGCATGGTTGATTTTCTCCTACAGCAAAACTCGGTATGTGGCGCTCTGTGCACTGCTGCTTCTCGGTTCGGGTATCGGCATCGTCGGCCAAATCGGGATGTCAGAACTGTATGAGTGGGCCACCAGCCGCGGGCTGAGTGTCAGCGCTCCGACGAGTGCCTCACCTACGACCAGCCGCACCAACATCGGTTCCCTTGGCGAGATCAAACAATCTTCGAAAATTCAGTGGCGTCTCTACCCGAAGGAGAAACAAGCAGCACCCCGGCTGATTCGCACCGCCTCCTACAATCGCTACAAAGGCATTACTTGGAGAAATGTTTATCCCGAACCGGGGATGAGCGATGAGGAGAGCTATCGCGAACTCGGCTCACTCAACCTGACTGATGGCGACCTCCTCTCGGAAAAGGAATCCTATTTCCTCCTGCGGGAAAACATGACCCGCGAGGATTTGATCATAAAGCTGCCGGAATTCGAAATCCGAGGAGCGATCGCAGCCGATGCCACCCTACCCCTACCCGGTAATGCATCGAGCCTACAAAACCTCGAATTCAATGATATCAGCATCAATCCCATGGGCACCGTCCGCAGTATCACGGAAAAACCCATCACTGTCAGCCGAGTGCGTTGGAACGATCCGATCTCAACCGAGGCTCCGCCCTATCCGATAGAAGACCTGGCGATTGATCCTGTGGAATATGACGGTATCCATGAGGTCGCCACCGCACTCGGCCTCAAGAAACTCAAAACGACCCAACAAAAACTGAATCGACTTCGACAATTCTTCCAAAAGGAATTCAGCTACAGCCGCTACCTTTCGATCCAGCGTATCCACAGTTCAAGGCAGCGTCCGACCGCAATCGAGATTTTCCTGACAACCAACCGCAGCGGGCATTGTGAGTATTTTGCCACCGCGGCCACCCTGCTGCTCAGAGCTGCGGATGTCCCGGCTCGCTACAGCATTGGTTTTTCCGTGATGGAGAAACATCCGAGGAAAAACGAATGGATCGCCCGTGGCACCCACGCCCATGCGTGGACTCGCGTATGGGATGAACAAGGCGACCGCTGGATCGATTTCGACCCCACTCCTAACAACTGGTTGCAACAGGAAACCCGAATTCAGAGCAAATACCAAGGGTTGACCGATTCCCTGCAGCGAATCAAAGAGGATTTTTTCCTGTGGCGAAACGAACCGAACAACCGCCTCGGAATTCTGATCGGATTGTCTGCCCTGGGACTGCTCCTTTTGCTTTACATCGTGCATCGCCTCAGGAAATCACGTATCGTTCTGCAACGCCAGAATCCATCTTCCAGCCACCTTTCCTCAAATTTCAAAACCCCTCTGCACGATCTGGAAAAATTGGCCCGCAAGCACCTCCCTCCCCGCCGACCGGGCGAGACTCTGGTCACTTGGTTAATGCATTTGAAGGCTCATCAGATTTCCGAGTCCGACCTCCATCTCGCCTGCCAACTCCACCAGCAGCTTCGTTTTGACCCAACGATGCCCGATTCAAAGATCGTTTCAGAACTCACCAAGCTTGTAGCGAAACTCCATCGACAACTCAAAAAAACCTGATCAATCTCCGATAAAGATTCCGTTTTATCTGAATAGCCCATGACATCGCCGAAATTTCACAGCCTCCTCATCATCCTGCTTATTCTTCCCATGATCAGCCATGGGCAAGGTCTTTCGGAGCAGGAGCGCGATGCACTGTTGAAAAGAATCCAAGCGATTCAGGAACAGGCCAAATCGAACGTCGATCAGAAATACCGAGCAGCCATGAGCGCCTTCAGCTCTGCGATGGACAATTCCAACGAAGCATTCTCCCTCTACATGAAGTGCGAGGAGATGGTGAACTTTGAGAAGAAGAACAAAAAACCATCGGACTTCCGCGAGTGGCGCCTCAAAAATGAGGAGAGATTGGGAGATCCGGCCTTTCGACTGGCACTGCAATATCAACTGCGCTGGGCCGTGCTCTCCCTCAAAGCAACCGCCAAAGATGCGGATCGGGAACAACTGGCGCTTGAAGCCAGCGGCATTGTGGATGCGATTGTGCAAGATGCCGAGAAATTGGCAGCTCATAAGGGCGTGTTGACCCAAGGTGCGTTATCCTCCGTTTTCGCCCAATGTTACAACATCAATGGAATCGAAGTGAAAAATTGGCCTCCAGCCCCAGGTC
>CBFGOP010000164.1:0-4675 GCA_965650415.1 uncultured Prosthecobacter sp.
CGGAGTAGGTGAAGGTTTTCATCACCTTGGATTGTTGTTTGGTGCCGTCTTTGCGCAGCAACCAGATCGTGTCGCCTTTTTTCACGGAACCACCGAGAACTTTACCGACCGCCACACGACCGACGAAACTGTCCCACTCGATGTTGGAAACCAACATGTGGAAAGGTGCTGCCGGATCGGCTGCGGGCTCGGGGATGAACTCGACGATTTTTTTCAGTAGCGGAGTGCAGTCCACGCGCTCGTCGTCCGGGCTATCCATGAAATAACCGTCGCGGGCGGAACCATAGACGAAGGGAGCTTCGAATTGCTCTTCGGTCGCATCGAGATCGAGGAAAAGCTCGAGCACCTGGTCGTGAACTTTTTGCGGATTGGAAAGCGGGCGATCCAGCTTGTTGACCACCACGATGGGTTTCAGGCCTTCGGCAAGAGCTTTGCGCAGCACGAAACGGGTCTGTGCCTGCGGACCGCCTGCGGCGTCAACGACGAGCAGAACGCCGTCCACCATTTTCATGACCCGCTCCACTTCGGCTCCGAAGTCGGCGTGGCCAGGGGTGTCGACGATGTTGATCGTGTAACCGTTCCAGAGAATCGCGGTGTTTTTCGCCTTGATGGTAATGCCTTTTTCTTTCTCCAGATCCATGGAGTCCATGGCGCGCTCCTGGGTGGCTTGGTTGTCGCGATATGTGCCGCCGGCTTTGAGGAGTTGGTCGACGAGGGTGGTTTTCCCATGGTCAACGTGGGCGATGATGGCGAGGTTGCGGATATTCAATGACATAACAAAATAAGGCGTTTGGCGGCTTTGGGGGCGGGGCTATGCAGGGTTTTCCCACGAATGGCAAGGCGGGAATGCGCACAGCGGCGGAAAACTTTAACCCCTAAACCTTAAACTCTGAGGTTTCTGGGCACTCTGCGCTTAGAACGCTCCGTTCAATTTCCGTCCTACCCAGAAAATTCCGAGCAAGCAGACCATGGTCAGCACGGTAGCCCAGTGAGACCAGAGGGGAATGCGGTTTTCGATGGGTTTCGGCTCCGGCAAGGCATCGATTTCACCAACCAATTCTCCCAACTGCTCCGCAATAATGCTGCGACCGCGGGAAACTCGTGAAATTTCCTCCAACACATCCAAGCGGGCAGGTTGGCCGGTTTTTTCCAAATCCACTCCCTGAACAAGAATGGAGGTTTCGGTTGGCAGGTCGGGCGAGGCTTCGGTGATGGCTCGCAATTTCCACTCTCCGGGCAGATCCACTTTGAATCGACCGCTGTAAGCGCCCCAGTCCGACTGGTTTTTCTCCAACACGATCCTGCGCACGGCTCCGTTCGGTGAAGTGACGTCGACACTGACCGCTCCTTGTTTCAGCGGAGCGCCGTTTGCATCGAAGGCGTTGGCGTTCAAACTCACGGTCGCGCCGGGTTGGGGACGTTCAGGAGTGAAAAACATCCGCACGCGCTGACCCGCCGCCATGTTGCGCTGATAACTCATCCAGCGAGCGACCTGACCCCAGAAGCGATAATGATACAAATCCTCCACCCCGCGTCTCCAGCGCCATGCGGAATCGATTCCCATGAAAAAGACTTTTCCGCTTCCGGCGGTTTTCGTGACCATCAACGGGGTAGATCCATACGCTCCGCGCCGATTTCCGTGAACGGCCAGAACTTCCGTTCCGGCCTTGGCACGCAACACGGGGGCGTGCCAGAAAAACCCGGGGAGTCGGCGCCAGATTTCCGGATTCTCTTCTTCCGAGTCGCCCAACATCGTGAGCAGGGAAGCACGACCCTCGGAGGTCAGGTTCAATGGGGTTGCGATGCTTTCGGTGAGACCTTTCGGGTTTTTATCATCCAGAATCACGGGCAGGAGATCGGAGAGTGGCGAGTCTGCCAGCGTCATCTGATTTCCTTGCGGACCTGGAATGAAGACCACACCCGATGCCTGG
The DNA here is from genome assembly GCA_965650415.1 of uncultured Prosthecobacter sp. Lineage (GTDB taxonomy): Bacteria > Verrucomicrobiota > Verrucomicrobiia > Verrucomicrobiales > Akkermansiaceae > Luteolibacter. The sequence goes on from CBFGOP010000164.1 coordinate 1,932, forward strand.
TTCTCAACCAAGCCCCGGATTTGCTCGGCTTGTTTTTTGGTCAGCTGATCCGGCGCGATTCCCACATCGCCCAAAACGATCACATCGAACTTGGCCAACTCATCGAGGTTTTCCGGAAATTTCTCGATGTAATCAGGTCCGCCTCCAGCACCCAGTTCGGGGCGCAACAGCAAACATGAGAGTTCGACTCCCGGATCGCGCGAGAGGGCGTTTCTCAAAAATCGATATTCCCAACGCGGTAGGGTCTCGATCACCAACACGCGGATCTGCTCAGGTTTTCCAGCAATCGTGAACTCATGGGTGTTGTTGCCGGAAACCAACTCGCCGTTCTCCACCGGGATCGACAAAGTCATTTTGGATGATCCCTCTTTCTCCAATTTCCACAAAATCGAGTCATACGTTTCCGCATTCGGAGCGAGAACGATGTCCTTGCTGCGTTCCCGACCCGTTTCATCCTTCAGGCGGACGATGGTGCGGACTTGTCGATCCATCGAGTTGCGGATAGTAAAAGGGATCTGCACGTTTTCACCGACAATGCCATAGGTCGGGGCTGTCACCGTGAGGATGTCGAGATCGGGCAGGCGTTTTTCGGCTCCGACGGGAATCGTGAAAATCGGCACGCTGCGGATCCGATACTTCTGCGCCGCAGCCACGGGAGGAGTTCCTATATTGAAATCTCCATCACTGAGCATCACCACCGCGCGCAGGTTGTTTTCGTTTTCTAACAAATCTGCAAGCGGTGCATTGAGATCGGTTCCATGAAGGCCCTCGACGGGAGGACTGGAAAAGGGCTGGATCGTGACCTCGTTTTTGCCTTCCGACCGCAGCGGTTCCCATAGGCTGGAGCTGATGGCGCGTTTCACCCAATCGGCGCGGGAGATGATGCTTCCGGATTCACCCTCCGCAGCAAGCACCGCAGGCACGGCGGCGTCGAGAGTGGTCATTGAGCGGGAGTCGTCCCAAAGAATTGCGATCTTGGGTTTGCTGTCGGGATGGATGATGGTGCGCCACTCCGGTTGCCACAGCAGGATCACCACCAGAACGGTGATCATGAAACGCAGGCTCTCCAAAATGGCAGTGCGTTTGGGATGCGGACTTCTTTTCCAGGAGAGAACGCACAGATAACCCATAAAAATCAGCACTGAAATGCCAATCCAAAGGGTGAGTGTGGTCGGATTAAGAATGAACAAAAGCTTGGCTGGGAAAGTTACCTCTGTAGCTAGCCCATCCCGCTGGATAGGACAAGGGGCGATAGAGCTATTTTAGCCTAAAAATCCTCCAGAGCGGATTGGATCAGGTTCACGGTGAAATCGATTTCATCACCGGAAATACCAAGCGGTGGGGTAAGTGCCAGCACATCGCCTCTCGGCCCATCCGGCAGAACGATCACGCCCGCTCTCAACAGAGCCTTGGTCAAATCCAGCACCCGCTCGCCGCTTTCCATCTCTATACCCATCATCAGTCCTCTGCCTCGGGCTTCTTTGACGCATTTCAAACTCTCCAGTTTTTTCAGAGACTCCTCCAGTTTCACCGCCGCCTCACGCACCACGCTCTCTGTCTCAGGCTCGCGATACCGCCGGATCGCCTCCAGCGCCATCGCGCAACCCATCGGGTTCCCCAAAAACGTGCTGGTGTGCAAGGCCTCGCCACCACTCTCCGGCCAGGCATCCATGATCTCCGCCAGACCCACACAAACCGAAATCGGAAATCCCCCACTCAGTGCTTTTCCTAAACAGATCAGATCCGGAACAACACACTCCCATTCACAGGCAAACATTTTTCCTGTCCGCCAAAACCCGGTGTAAATCTCATCGAAAATCAACACAGCTCCGTTCTGATCACACCAATCCCGCAGCGTCATCAGAAACCCCGCTGGCGGAACTATGATTCCACCTCGACCCTGAATCGGCTCCACCAAGACCGCGCCGATGTTTTTGCCATCCACTTTTTCCAACTGCTTGAGGAAATTTGCATAGCCCTCCTCATCTTTGGGAAATTTCAAACGCTCGGTCACCTTTGCGATCTGCCCTTCAAACGGCTCGCGAAACCAACCGATTCCCTGCCCTAACAACGCCCCGTAACCCAAACCATGATAGCCTCCCTCGAACGATAAAATCCCCGCCCGACCCGTTTTCAGCACCGCCGTTTTCAGCGCCGCTTCCACCGCCTCGAATCCGGAATTTCCAAACAAACATTTCCCCTTCTTCTTTTCCCAGCGCTCATAAGTGACTTCCGAAAGCACCTCGCAAAGTTCCACCTTCACACGCGCCGGATGCACATCACCCATCGCATGCAACAACACATCGCTCTGTCGCCGCAACGCTTCTCCAGTAAATCCATAACCCAAGCCCGCCACCCCGAACCCACTCGTCATATCCAGAAACCGGTTCCCATCCGCATCCCAAACATTCACCCCTTCCGCCCGCTCCCAAAAAATCGGCCAATCATCACAGAGAAACGTCGTATTCCTGCACTCCACCTCCCCCAACCGCCGCCCCAAAGCCAACGACTTCGCCCCAGGCACATTCGTGAAAATTTTAGGTAACATCTGCCAATAGCATGCCCACCAGCCGACAACTCGACAACCTCAGAAAATAACTGTCGAGAAACTTTAAATTTTAAACCTTAAACTTCAATTTTCATAACCTCAGCTTTGCGTTGAACCTCTTCTATTCAGCAAACCTCTTCCTTGTAGTTTAAAGTTTAAAATTTAAAGTTTCCCCACCTTGATCGCCCGCGTCCTC
>CBFGOP010000165.1:0-4550 GCA_965650415.1 uncultured Prosthecobacter sp.
ACCGCGCCGTCATCACCGAGGCCGATGTGGAATATGAAGGCAGCATCGAAATCCCACGCGATCTCATGGACGCCGCCGACCTCTGGCCAGGCGAAAAAGTTCTCGTCGCCTCCATCACCACAGGTAGCCGTCTAGAAACCTACGTTCTCGAAGGACCTCCGGGAACCGGCAAAATCCTCATCAACGGCGGTGCCGCCCACTTGATCAAAAAAGGCGAACGCGTCGCCATCATGGCCTTCGGTTACTCCGACACCCCCATCAAACCCAAGAACCTGCTGATGGGAGACAACAACGAGATTCTGAGAGACCGTTGATCTAGTATGGATTGGCGGTTTCTAACCGCCATAGCTTGCATCTCAGACATATTTTCTGAGCTCAAAACTGTTAGAAATGATCCCCTGCCCGCTTGTGCAGTGTATTTTGCTACGTCTCTCACTCCACATCCGTCCGGAACGGTGATGCAGGGAGGCCTTCTTTGTTATAAAGATTCACATCCGGAACATTCGCCCAACCATAACGGACTGCTTTCGGTGAGCTGACACCCTCGGCCGAAACGACAACCTTGTTGCCCTTGATGACGGCTTTTGCAGGAACGAACTGGCCGTCGTCACCCGCGATAGTGAAGCCTTTCAAATCCCCGTCTTTGGCAACCAAGCCGCCGCCAACATGTTTGAAGCTCAGCTCGATCGCGTTGCCGCTGGCTTTCATCGAATCATACAAAGGACCAGAGTATTCGATTTTCTCACCGTAGACGAGAGCTTTGGCCGCCAGAGCCAGACGCTGGCCGACTGGTTGTTTGTTTTTCGGGTGGATGTCGTTGGCATCACCGACATCGGTGGTCACCGTCATTGCTGTGTTTTTGACTTTCCCCAAAGTCAGCAACTGGGCTTCACGAATCTCAGGCGGTTGATTTTTGAAGGGAGCGATCTGCACGTAGAAAAACGGGAAGTCGCCTTGTTTCCATTTGTCGCGCCAGTCGGCGATCATGGCTGGAAACAGGGTTTGGTATTGTTTCGATTTTCCGGCATTCGATTCGCCCTGATACCAGATCACGCCTTTCATCGAGTAAGGCACGATGGGTGCGATCATGCCGTTGTAGAGCGCGGTTGGAAAACCAGATCCCACCGGTTTTTCGGGTGGATTGGCGATCGCGCCGTTTGCTGCTTTCACATATTCCTGTAACTCGGGATGATCTTTAAAACCTTCCAAGCTGGTCCATGCCTGTGCTGGAGTGCCACCCCATGACGAATGCACCATCCCAACCGGAACATTCAGTTTTTCATAGAGATCTTTTGCGAAGAAATAACCCACTGCGGAAAAGTTACCCACGGTTTGAGGTGAGCAGGTGATCCATGAACCGATGCAGTCCGACTGTGGAGTGATCGCCACAGTTCGCTTCACGGTGAACATGCGGATTTTCGGGAAATTCGCTTTCGCATGCTCAACTTTCTCACGATCGATCTGGTCGAGTTTCCACTCCATGTTCGATTGACCCGAGCAAACCCAAACTTCGCCCACCAACAGATCTTTGATCTCGATCGTGTTCTTGCCGGAAATTTTCATGGTGAAAGGACCACCGGCTTGCAGGGCCTTGAGATCCACACGCCATTTGCCGTCCTTGGCGGTGGTGGTGAGTTTCTGTTTTTCGAATTCCACAGTGACCTTCTCACCCTCATCCGCAGTACCCCAGACAGGAACCACCTGACCACGCTGCAAAATTGCACCATCGGAGAACAAGGGATTGGGCTTTACGTCAGCCACGGCTGAGGTGATGAAAAACGAGGCGACAGCCAGATTTCTGAAGGACAAGAGTGAGTTTGGTTTCATAGGGTTTACGATCGGGAATTCTGTAGATGATCGAAGCAATACCAAGCAGAAAACCCAAATCTTTCCCCTTCCCTAATCAAAAACCTCGCTTAGTAGTCAGCCAGATGAAAAACATCCACTCAGAGTACATCGAAACCATGGGAAAACTCGCACGGGTTCAATTGGCCAACAGCTTGCCGGGAGCCAAGCCCATCGTTCTGGTCGGTTCGATCAATGAAAAGGGACAAACCAATCTCGCCCCCTTTTCCACCGTCACCCATCTTGGCTCGAACCCCGCTCTGATCGGACTGGTCTCCAGGCCGGATCTGGTCGAGCGTCACACGCTCTCCAATATTCTGGAAACCCGATCCTACACGATCAATCACGTGCATGCGGGAATTCTCGAACAAGCCCATCACTGCTCCGCTCGTTATCCGCGCGAAGTCTCCGAATTCACCGCATCGGGTCTCACCCCGCATTTCGAATCCGGGATCGCGGCACCGTTTGTTGCCGAGGCAAAATTCCGTTTCGCCCTGGATTTGGTCGATACCCTTCCGATCACCCTCAACGACACCATCCTGATTATCGGAAAAGTCCGGCTCATCCAGCTTCCCGAGGAGCATCTCGCCGAGGACGGATCGATTGATCTGACCGCACTCGGCTCTCTCGCCTCGACCGCACTTGATACCTATTTTGAACTCGGTCAGCCAACCCGACTGCCTTACGCCAAACCGCGTTAAACCCATCCATGCGCTCCGCCACACTTATTTTTCCTCACCAACTCTTCGCCAAGCATCCGGCGATTCAACGGGATGTTGAAATCTATCTGATCGAAGATCCCCTGTATTTCGGAAACGATCCGCATTTCCCCATCGCTTTTCACAAACAGAAACTCGTTCTGCACCGAGCATCGATGCAGGCCTACATGGACGAGCTGAAAAAAGCGGGCCACAAGGTGACATTGATTCTCCATACCGAGTCGTTTCAAAACAAGCTTCCTGCCAAACTGACCGATCTCCATCTCGCCGAACCGCACGATTTCATTTTGGAAAAACGCCTGCGTCGGTATGCTGAGAAACATGGCATTCAACTTCACATTCACCCGACACCGGCATTCGTTTCACCGCCGGAGTTTTTGACGGAACACATTGGTCGCAGGAAAAAGCCGTTCATGGCGGCTTTCTATCAAGCGCAGCGGAAGCGCATGGGCATTTTGTTGGAGAACGACGGAAATCCGACCGGAGGTCAGTGGTCGTTCGATGAAGACAATCGCAAAAAACTGCCGAAAAACCACGTCCCGCCCTTTCCACCCAAGTCCGCGCACAACACCCACGTCAAGGAAGCGATCCGCTACGTGGAGAAACACTTTCCCAATAACCCGGGAGAAACGAAAACGTTCCGCTACCCCGTTACCCGCAAGGACGCGCAGGTGTGGCTCAAAGATTTCATTTCAGAACGACTTGAAAACTTCGGTCCCTACGAGGACGCGATTTCGACCGAACACGCGTTTATCTACCACTCGGTTCTGACACCCGCGCTCAACATCGGTCTGCTCACGCCCCAGGATTTGATCGATGCTGCCTTGAAAACCAAGGCACCGATCGCATCGCTTGAGGGTTTTATCCGGCAGGTCATCGGTTGGCGGGAATTCATGCATGGCATCTACCGCCATCGCGGCACGCAGATCCGCAACCTCAACCATTTCAATCACACACGCCGGATCCCGAAAAGTTTCTACAACGCCACCACAGGGATCGATCCCATCGACCGCATCATCCGCCAACTGCACGACGAGGCGTATTGCCATCACATCGAGCGACTCATGGTATTGGGAAATTTCATGCTGCTCTGCCGTTTCGATCCCAACGAAGTTTACCGCTGGTTCATGGAACTGTTCATCGATGCCTATGACTGGGTGATGGTGCCGAATGTTTATGGCATGTCACAATTCGCCGATGGCGGAACATTCACCACCAAGCCCTACATTTCGAGTTCCAACTACGTCCTCAAAATGTCCGATGAGAAAAAAGGCCCGTGGACGGAAATCTGGGACGCGTTGTTCTGGAGCTTCGTCGCCGATCATCAGGAGCTTTTCCTGAAAAACCCCCGCTCATCCATGATGGCGAAGAACTGGCAGAAGTTTTCCACAGAGAAGCAAAAGGAGATGTATCGGATCGCGGAAGAGTTTCTCGGAGGAATGGAGGAGGATTAACCGCAAAGAACGCAGAGATCACAAAGAATCGGGAACAATCATTCAGAATTAATGATCTGAGTTCAAATTTAGCTCTGAGGTGATTGGGTTCCATGCAAATTTACGGATCTGGAATCGATACGATCCAAAATTAATGAGTAATCCGTGCTCAAGTCTTGATGATTTCAAATAACCGAGAATCTGGGCTTCGTGCTCAGGTGCTAAGGTTTTTGCTGCTTTCAGTTCAAGAATCAGATGATTTTCAACAAGGATGTCGGTAAAGTAGTCTCCAATAATGGTACCATCTTCATCATGAACTTTGATAGCAATCTGTTGCTCGACTTTCAGTCCTTGTTTGCGGAGGCGATGAGCCAGTGCATTCTCATAAACCTTTTCCAGATGTCCATTTCCATGATAAACGTGGATATTATAAGCTGTTTGCCTGACTAGATTACAGAGTGAATTGATTTCATTATTATGTCAGGGGGATAAATAATCCTTAATTTCAATTATTGAATTGAAAGAAAAAAAATCGAAAATTTCATCCTATCAG
>CBFGOP010000166.1:0-4459 GCA_965650415.1 uncultured Prosthecobacter sp.
GGTCTTCGGCCTCAAAGTCATCGTCGACGAGGATCACTGATAAATTTCAGCTTTTACCCACAGTCCAATGCCCGAATACCACAACCGCGAACTCTCCTGGCTCGAATTCAACCAGCGCGTCCTTGATCAGGCGCTCAAGGAATCGATGCCTCTGTTAGAAAGAGTGAAGTTTCTCGCGATCACCGCATCCAACCTCGATGAGTTTTTCCAGGTCCGGGTCGGCTCGCTGATGTTGCAGAAACGCAGCGGCAGAAAAACCCGGGACAATTCCGGGTTCACCCCGATCCGCAACCTCGCGGCGATTCGCGAGCGGGTGTTGAAAATGAACGAGGATCAATACCAGCTCCTCATCCAGAAGCTGATCCCGGCACTTGCTCAAAAAGGCATCGTCATGCTCACAGCCTCGCAGCTCAGCGACAGCCAGCGTGCCCAGACCGCGGTGATTTTCGAAGACAACATTTCCCCTTTGTTGACACCTCTGTCTGTTGATCCGAACTCCCCGCCGCCTGTCGTTCCCGCACTGCATATCGTGATCGCGTGTCGATTGTTAGATCCTTCCGATCAATCCACCCGACACGTTCTGATCCCGATCCATGAGAACCTGCCGCGTCGTATCTCGGTGCAAACGGACGACGAAACCCACGCATTCATTCTGATCGAGGATCTCGTGGCCGCCCATGCGGATCGTTTGTTTCCGGGAGAAAAAGTCACGGCGACGACCTCATTCCGTGTCACTCGCAATGGCGACATTGCTGTTGAAGAGGAGGATGCAACCGATCTCGCCGATGAAATGGAAGACGTCCTGACCGCCCGTCGTTTCGCCGACACCGTGCGTCTGGAAATCCGTGCCGACGCTCCGCGCGATCTGTTCCAGATGATCCGTGTTGCTACAGGAACCACCCAGCAGGAAATTTACCGCCACGATGGCCCGCTTGGGCTCGCATCATTCATGGAGCTGGCGTTCCTGCCGGATTTCGATCATCTCCGCGATGAAGAATGGCCTGCCCAAAACAGCCCGGCCATCACGCCCGGTGCCTCGATGTTCGAAACCATCGCCGCCAACGATGTGCTGTTGTTCCACCCCTACGAGTCTTTCGATCCGGTGATCCGTCTGATCGAAGAGGCGGCGGTTGATCCCGATGTGATCGCCATCAAACAAATTCTCTACCGCACCGCCCGCCAGTCCCGCATCATCGATGCCCTGATCAAAGCTGCTGAAAACGGCAAACACGTCACCGCATTGGTCGAGCTGAAAGCCCGCTTCGACGAGGCCCGCAACCTCACCCGTGCTGACGAACTCCAACGTGCCGGCGCCCAAATCGTTTACGGTGTCAAGAACCTCAAAACCCACGCGAAAATCTGCCTTATCGTCCGTCGTGAATCCGGCAGGCTGCGCCGCTATGTTCATCTTGGAACCGGAAATTACAACGAGACCACCTCGCGTCTCTACACCGATCTCTCCTACCTCACCTGCCGATCCGAATATGGAAATGACGCATCATTGTTGTTCAACGCCGTGACAGGTCGATCCAAACTCCTCCGTTTCCAGCGGCTGATTCCCGCTCCCTCGGCAATGAAGCCACGTCTGTTAGATCTCATCGCCGGAGAATCCGAACGCGCCAAGCAGGGCTTGCCCGCGAAAATCATCGCCAAGACCAACTCTCTCCAGGATCCGGACATCATCGCGGCACTATACGCGGCATCCGCAGCCGGGGTGGAAGTGCAACTCAATGTCCGTGGCATCTGCTGCCTGATCCCGGGTGAAAAATTTTCCAAAAACATCGAAGTTGTATCCGTGATCGACCGCTTTCTCGAGCACGCCCGCCTGTTCTACTTCCATCAGGGAGGAGATCCGGAAGTCTTCATCGCCTCGGCCGACTGGATGATTCGCAACCTGGAAAAACGGGTTGAACTGATGATCCCGATCGAGGAAAAAACCCTCAAGCGCCGCCTGATCAAAATACTCGAAACCTACTTCAAGGACAATCAGAACGCTTACCGCATCCAGCCGGATGGCAGCTCCAAGCAGGCCACTCCGAAGAAAGGGGAGAAACCTTTCCGCGCTCAGGAATATTTTCATACCCAAGCCAAACGCGCCGCAAAGGCCCGCGAACACGAACGCGCCATGACCTTCGAACCCCACGTGCCGCAGGATTGAGCCAGTGCTAACGTGTTGCCTTTCCATAGAGATCGCGTTAACAGCTTCGAATCATGAAAATTTTGCTTCGATCCCTCACGCTTGCGGTTTTGTTTTTTTCATCAGCGCGTGCGACCGAACTGATCATCAAGGACAAGCAAGGTATGGATTGCTATGTATATCTTCCTGATCCCATCGATCCTGCTAAAACCTATCAACTCATGGTCGGGGTTCACGGAGCGAAAGGAAATGGGAAAAACGCAGCGGGCTTGAAGAGTTGGGCGAGTCGTGGCGACGTCATCGCGATCGGTCCTTCGTTTGAGATCAACGCGGAGCGTGCTTTCCAGAATGGTGATGGAGTTCATGCGGAAAAACTCATCGATCTTTTTGAAACACTCAAAAAAACCTACAGGCTGCACGACAAGATGTTCCTCCACGGGTTTTCAGCAGGCTGCCAGTTTTCCCATCGCTTTGTCATGTTGCACCCGAAACTGGTTTGCGGTGTCTCCGCACATTCCGGCGGCACGTGGGCGACGGATAATTACGGCGAGATCAGCAACAAAGCGAAAGGCATTCCGTTCGCGATTTCTTGTGGTGAAAATGACAAGGCTTTCGCTTTCAAAGGGTCTCCATTCAATCGGCTCGAATGGTTTGAGCGCTTCAAGAGTGAGATAGACAAAAAAGGCTTCTATTACATCGGAGCCGCCATCCCCAATGCAGGACACAGCATGTCCGGTCCCGCATGGGATCTGATGCAGCAGTGCTTCCAACTTGCCACGGGCTTGCCCGGAAAATCCGCAACCGAGGAAGTTGTAATCAGTCCTGATTGGAAAAATCTGGACGCCTTGCCCAACCGGCGCGCCTCATCTGCAAAGCCCAGCGCGGCAGCTGCCAAGCCTGCCGTTGACGATGCCGAGCTTGATAAAACCCTTCAAGCTGCCTTCAAAAAAGCCGATGTGGAAAAGGTCCCCGACGACCTGCTTGTGGGCTTTATGAAAAAATATCCGCCAGCGATTTGGAAAGACAGACCAGGTTCGGAAAAATTGTTAGAACAATGCAAATCAGCTGCGACCGCATGGCAAAAAGCCGCCATGGAAAAAAACATGTGGAACGATGCGGTGAAGAAGCAGTTCGCAGAGTTCACCGAGGGCTTGGAGTTGGCGAAGTGAATTTACCGGGTCTTTACAGACTGCGCTTCCAACGCGTGACAGTGTTGGAGGCATCATGAATGCTTACCATCTGATCAAATCACTGGCCGCCACGTTTTTGGGTTTCAGCTCGCTTTTGGCCGAGACTCCGGAAAATCCGCACGTCAACTTCGGGGCCTTTCTCGGAGATGCCCATGTAGTGGAAAAGCAGCGTGCAAATCGCCTGATCGATCAGGAAACCTTTGTCAAAATGGCCTCGGAAACAGGCACGGTGATTCTTGATGCGCGCAGTGCCGACAAATACGCCATGTTGCATGTGAAGGAAGCGGTCAATCTGCCATTTACCGATTTCACCGAGGTATCGCTGGCAAAAATTCTACCCGATAAAAACACGCGCATTCTGATCTATTGCAACAACAACTTCGGCAACGCGCCCGTCTCCATGGCTCTGAAATTCGCTCCTGCCGCCCTGAACATCTCCACACTCATCTCGCTACAAACCTACGGTTACAAAAATGTCTACGAGTTAGCCGGCCACATTGACGTCAAAAGCTCGAAATTGCCATTTGCGGGAAGCGAGATGGAGGGAAACAGGCAATAGGAGATGCATCCGGATGCCTGATGATTCACCTCGCCGAAGCCCGTCGCAGCCGATCCATGATCGCGACCCCAAGTCCGACCTCGCTGACCGGCTCTGCGATGATTTCATCGAGACCCATTTCGTCCATTTCCCGCATGGCGTAGAACAAACGCACCGCCGCTTCGGCGAGCTTGCCACTGCCGGGACTGAGTGCGACCACGTTTTCCCAACGATGCATCCGGACGAAAGGTCCGCCTTCCTCGCCGGTGTAACTCAGAAGACCGTAACGCTTGCCCACTTCAGGCGTGAAGTCGCTCGGATTTTCAATCAGACGGAACGGTGTGAGGGGAGCGTAATGGCTTTCCAGCTGACCCGGTGACTGGAGTTTGTCGCCGGGTTTGACCTTTTCGATTTTCCCGAACTTCTGCAGCTGCTCCTTGCTGATCGGGCCCGCGCGATGCAGGTGGAAAATCGGTTTTTTCCCCTCACGTGCCTCGATGCGGATGATGGTGCTTTCCAGACCTTCGTTACATGCGCCCGCATCGACGATGAGCGGGATGCGTCCGCCGAGTTCCTTCATCACCGCGGAGGCGG
>CBFGOP010000167.1:0-4429 GCA_965650415.1 uncultured Prosthecobacter sp.
ATTATAAAGTTTCTGTGGATAGTCTTCTCTCTGAATTACCGGACTGTATCCGTGACGTATCATGGCATTGAGAAACGGCAGGCCTTTTTCACCAGCAACAACCGCCCATATCATCAGGTTGACGTGAGGATGCCTGTATCCATCCCAATGATAATAACTTTTAGGATTAGGCACGATCGGTTTGCATCCTCTTTCCAATAACCATTCCGCTAAGTCCCAGTGGCCAGAGCCCACAGCTCCGGCGATGAGGTAAGGCATTGGAAAGGTCTCCCTAGGATCGAAAACATAGTCAGGTTCCATGTTCAGAGCATCTATATCTTCGAACTTGGGGTACAGGGATTCGATATCGAGATCCGGTGTCTGGGCAACCAGCTGGCGGACTATCGGCAAAGATCCTGAGCGAATTGCAGGAACGATGGGATGGATGAACCGGGGATCGATATCCAGATGCAACTTACCGCGGGTTTCGTAAGCCGTTGCCCTGACGGTGGCTCCCGCCTTGATGAGCATGTCTGTGATTTCTTCGCTCGGGACAGTCGCTGCGGCGGTGAGCGGCGGAACGGATTGATCGGCTACATTAGGATCTGCATGATGATCCAATAGTGTGCGAACTAGGGATTCGTCACCCGAGCCACTCGCATAGAAGAGCGGAGTAAGCCCTTCTTCATCCAGGGCATTGACATCCACCTTAGCCGCCAATGCGCGTTGCACGGTAACGGGATCGCCCGCGCGGATGGCAAGATGAAGGATCGTTTGCGGATTCAGCGACGGGGCTTCGGCCTCGTCTTTTGCGACAGGGCGAAGTAATACGCAATCGATAATTGTCCGACCTCCACCGTTGCTATTGGGAAAGGTGGAGACAAAAACGGGTAGTGTTCCATCCGCTGCGGCCCGGGCTACGCCCAGCCGGGCGAAGACCAGTTTCCTACCGTCTTCTGTTACCTTGAGATTTTTCAGTTCAGGAAACAGATCCGGTTCTCCGGGGACGGCTTTGAGGCCGTAAGCGGAACCCTTATCGGAACCGTGAGTTACCAACCAGGGTCTATCGGCTGATTTTACACCGTCGAAATAATGCATCGATGCGAGCGTCAGCCCGTATCCGGCGGGAAGGATATTGTCGTTTTTTTCCTGCGGTTTTACATCACCATTTGCCCAGAATCCCCCGAAGACTTCGTATCCCTGGTCCGGGCTCAAATCCGTAGCCATGACCATCAGCATGTGGGTTGGTGCCTTGGCTTTTGGAATACTTTCGTAAACTCCGTCATTTCCGCTTTCCGGCAACCATTTCCACCCGATCGATTCTGTTTTATCCGGCAGTGGTGATCCATCCGCGAGACGGGTATTTTCCTGATTGACTGGAATGAAGCGCAAGTCCGCCGACGCGTCAGCTTCCGAGAGAAAAGCAGAAATGAGGTATGCCACAATAAGAGTGGCTGATTTTGATTGGTACACTATTCAGATTGTTGGGTTTTAGTTATCGATGCCTTTAGTACAGGTTCAGCGGCGAGTAGTCCGGCTTTCTGGAGAGCTCCTTTGGCACCGACGGCCTGAGAGAGATCGACGTTTCCACAAACCACACGGTCAGTAAGTATCAAGTTTTTATCCGCATCATAAACCTTCATTTCGAGTCGGGCGCGGGTAAACCAGAGATTGCCACGGCGAATTGCGGCTTCGGCAAACGCTTCGCCGCGTATGACGAGGTCAGCTTCTTCGGCGGATTGGACAGATTTCCAACCGGCCTGTTCGAAGGTGCGGGCAAGTTCTGTTTCGGCAGCCGGATCGGGCACAGTGGCAGAAATGATAACCTCGGGAATGTTGATGTAGATTTTTCCCGCTTTGCTGTTTTCCATAAGCGCTTTCATATTGGCAATGACACGTTCTTCGAGTGATTTGCCACCGCGCAGATCTATGACTTTCTCCGTGAGGATTTTCGCGACATTCTGGCCTAGCTTTTCAACGGCGGCGTCTAGTGGCTTGCCTTTATCGTATGCGGAAGTTGCTCCGAACACCCGGCTGGTACTGGCGGAGATGACTTTGGCCACGATATGAATACGGTTTTGCACGGCGAAGACGCGTCCGCTGATGAGTACCTCCGCGCCGGTAAGCTGGGCTACTTTGGCGGCTTGATTCGGCGTTACCCCATCGGAGAGCGTGAGTTCCTGCTCGGCGAGGATTTCATTGAGTTCGGCGCGCTCCACAAGCATCGCTTGCGATTGGATTGTGAGTTGGACTTGGAGCAGCGCAGAAATATCGGTGCCTACGCCGTCGAGGCCGTTAGCTCCGTCCTGGAAGTTCAGGACGGCTACAGAAAGCGGCTGAGCGGGAGCATCTTCTTCTGCAGTAGCGGCAGTTGGTAGTAAAAGTGCTACAATAACAGCCGACATGGCAGAGCGTATTGGGCGGAGTTCGGTTATCATAATAATTCAAGGTCTGAGAGGTGGTTCGGTTAAAAGATCGAGAAATCGGATAAGTCCGTGATCGGTCGCAAGGGCTTCGGGCGAAATCCACCAGCGTGGTGCAAGCACTTCAAGGTCGCCGACGACAGGACCAGGCTGCCAGACGACGAGATGGTGATTTTCCGCGTCCCAAACGACGCGACGCCGAGAAGCAGCACCTTGACGAGGGCGCATTTCAAGCGAGGTATCGGCCTGGATTGCGCGCGATGTTGCACGGCCGGTTTGTATGCCCAGGCCCGAGAGTGCCGAACGTTCTTCGGTGGACAGTCCATGAGCTTCCCAATCTGCACTGGATAGGGTTTCGCGGGCGGTGTTGAGCCATTCAGGATCGCGAGACTCGATACGAACAGCGGGTTTGGTCTCGCCTTGCAAAAGGATAATGTATTGTGCCGGACCACGGGTTTTGGGTGGAGTCCACGTAAGATGCCATCCGCCATCAACGAATTGCGCTTTCACCGAATCCAGCTTTAACGAGCTGGCAGCGGTGACGCGGTGGATCTGGAAAACAAGTTCTCTATCGGCAGGCAGTCCGGAGAAATGTAGACTCTGGGATTTCTCCGCGATGACATAGATTTTCGGACTACTATGTTCGGGAAAACCCTCCATCTCACGCGCGCCGTTTGAATCAAAGCGATGGCTTGCCGCTTGATCGGCCAGTGCGATTGAGGCGAAGCAAAGCGAGATGATTTGTAAAGAGAGGCGCATTAGATATTGCGAGATTTTATTTGAAGATCGAAGGCAGGATCCTGCTGATTTTCGATAATGATAATGCCGCCCTCTTCCGCTCTGACTGTAACTTGCTGGCGCTCCATTGTAATGGTTTGGCCGACGTAGGTGATTACGACGGTGCAGCTGCCATTTCCGCAGGCTTCGATTACCACAGCTTGTGTGCCATCCGCCACGGGTTCAGCGGATAGAACAATCTGGAGGTCACCTCCTTCGGTCTTGATGGCCCGGACTTGATGGGGAAAAAGCGAGGTAACTTCCCTTAGGATCACGGCATATGGGTCTTCGGCTGTAGCTGCAGACCGAGAATTTGAACTATTGGAGTCGCGCTGGGCAAGCAAAGTGAAGCCCAACGCGAGACACGCGGCAGCGGCCAAGGTCGGCCATATCATCCGAATCACCCTCCTGCTGCGGTTCACAGCGAATGATTTCCGAGCGTAAGCGAGTATCGCGGCATCTGTGGTAACGGACGCCTTCATATGCTCCGAAGGTAGCGAACGGAGAGCGGCGATCCATTCAGCCGATAGCGTCTCTTCGTCATTTTGCTGCGGAGTGTTAATGTCGGGATTCATGAGCTGATCTATAGTTTAAGCGGAGTTTAGGGATGAATCGTTCACTCGGATTGCAGGATTATGAATTTTCGGATTGGATCGCAGTGTGGCTAGCGCGTGGTGAAGTCGGGATTTTGCGGTCCCGAGTGGGATGCTGGTGAGTTCGGAAATTTCTGGCAGTGTCATACCATCGACAAAACGCAGCATAAGAATTTCCCGGTGATCAGAACTCAATTTCGCGATAATTTGCATCAAATCATCTTGCCCCGCTGGCTCGTGATCTGGAGCAACAAGCTGATCGATCAACGAAGTGGCTGTCTCGCCACCGATGAAACGGCGTGATCCACGCAGCGCAGAGAGCGCGTTATTGCGAACTACGGGATAAAGGAATGTTCGCAGTTGGCAACGCAGCTCACAGCCGGGAAATTTACCAAGGAAATAGCGAAACACTTCTTGTAAAACATCCGCAGCAAGGTGCTCGCACCCGCAAATCCGATTAGCCATACGGAAAACCCAATCACGATGCCTGTAATAAAGAGTGTCAAATACATCCAAATCCCCCTCGTTCATTCGGCGTATCAGCTCAAAATCATCGGAAATGTCGGATTCTTGTTCTCTGGAAGAAATACCTATTTTTGCTGATAAACCCATGTAATCTTGTTGTTCCATTAAGCCTACCCGTGAGCTCAATCGTTC
>CBFGOP010000168.1:0-4415 GCA_965650415.1 uncultured Prosthecobacter sp.
CTTTTGCTAGTGACTGGGCTAGATTAAAGATCCTCCAGCAACACGGTGGAATCTATTTGGACATCGATATGGAAGTGATGAAATCACTCGATCCATTCCTCATACACCGTATGTTTTGGGGCTTTGAGTACGAATGTTACTTAGCAACTTCTATCATCGGTAGCGAAGCGAAGCATCCCTTTCTTGAAGAGATTCTCTCATTATATAGCTCACTTAAACAACCGATGATCAACAATAAGCTGGTGACCCGCCACTTTCTGAATGCATTTGATTCTTTTCTGCTCGACGGTTCGAAACAGATTTTGGATCAAGATTTACACATTTATCCCAAAGAATATTTTTCCGTTCCAAACTACCAAGCCGAAGCTGGCTATGCGCGTCACCATGCCACCAATTTGTGGCGTCCCGCACGGATCGGTTCAAACTTCAAGCATATGGTGCGTAAATGTTTGGGTGAGGTTTTATATTTCAAATTGGTTGCATGGCAAATCAATCACACCCATGAGTTTAAAGATATTTTTCGAGAACACACTGGAAGAAACTCTAAACTCTGAGATCTAATGAGAAGAGCTGAAAGCCTCTGATTTGAGCCATGTCGGTTGTAACCCGCCACTCCAAACCAATCACTACTCACTCGGCGCCTCTCACTTATCTATCATCTCCCAATCAATCTGGCTCTTTGCGAAGCCGGCTAGAAACTCTTTGAGTTTTTGGTCGGCTTCTTTTTCATCCACAGGTTTCTCAATCCATGGCAGCTTACCAAACCACATCGAGGCTGAAACGTAAGCCCAGCGTTGTTCTCTTCCCATAATGAGACGCTCTTTAATATCGATGAACGTCCGTTGATAATGATCATGGGTGATCTTGTCATGGCCGATGAAGAAATAGTAAGTGAGACAATCGAATTGATGTGTAACTTCACCTGTCTCCGGATTTTTGATGTATTGAGTGGTAAGGAGGCGTTGGGCTGTTATTTCCTCGCCATCTACCATAATGATTTGTGTCGGAGAGCTATCTCGAATGAGGTGTCCTTGGGCGGGCAGGCATCTCTCGGGACGATGAATGGAGGTATTCATGTCATTTCCGGAAAGAACGATGGATAAATCAATACGATCCGGAACAGCGTAACCCTCGGCATTGTATTCTCCGAATCTTGCCCTGAAGCAATTTGCTTTGGAGAATTCCGTCCCAAGCCCTAGAGATCCGATTTCGTCCTTGGTGGGAGGTATGTGTTGTAACTGCCATGTCGTGAGATGACTTGGCAGTGCCATATTCACTGCGGACGGCAAGGGTTTGTCAGCCTGCGGCAGTAGATAAATGAAGCTCAGTCCGAGACTGATACACAGAGGAAGCATTAAAGTGGCACGTCTCATGACTCCAGTGTGGGCTCGGGTTTTGGCGAAACAACACGACGCACGATCATTTTTTTCCGATTGCGCCATGGCAATCCACGCTCCATGCATGAATGCATTCCAAGCACCATCAGCAAGGTGATTGGGTAAAAGAGCAGCATTCCTGACCAATCATGCCATGTGCCGATCGCCCATTTTTCATCTCCATGTTCGGCAATGAAGAGAATCGATATCACCCTCAAAGCGTTTCCGAAGATGGCGAACGGCAAGGCACTCAAAAACAGCAGGATTTTTTTCCAAAGGGCCATTTGGGCAAGGTAAGACCAAACGGTGGTGATCATTATCAAGGCCATCAGGGAACGGATGCCGCTACAGCCCTTGGCGATTTCTAAAGGCGCCCACTCCCCGTTCGCGGATGAAATGGCTGTTCCCTGCACGACTGTCTCAATGCCCAAAAGAGATGCACCGATTTCAGATAAATAGGTGGCGAGCAGCTGCAAATGCACGGTGGCTTGTTGAAAGCTTGGCAAAGGAACAGCCAACCAAAAGAAAAACAGAGGGAACATGAGTTTCTTCGCGGCTGGCCAACCCCAAAGATAAAGAGCTCCTCCCCATGTCAAAAAAGGCAGTGCTCCAAGGGTGATCCGGGGCTGCATCGTCCGAAAACCAATCAGATAACACAAAACACCAAGAGCCACGAATGCCAATCCCCATAAGCAAGGCTGAGTGATCGATCCTCGAATGTCTTTAAATCGATAAATAATCAATCCGATGATGATCAGAGGATAGATAGGGCCGTGTTCATAGTCCGTCTCCTCATTCCATGCGGCTTTCAACCATGTGAAGGCACTGAGTTCGCCATACCGCGGGACAAATCCATAAAACCACAACAAAGCCAGCAATGTCACCCCAACCGACAGCAAAGTCATCCAATCAACGCCGACGCGACGCGCGGCGGAGATCTCCGGTTTTGCTGGGTTTTCGGATGATGCTGACATCTAGCTCCTATGATCGATGGGGGTGATCAAATCTCAAGTTTCAAAATTCAAATCTCAAGGATGAGAGCAAATCCGAACGATCTGGATGCTGGATAGACCCCACGCCAGGTAGGGCGCCATCGCCGAGGGCGCCGCTGCCAATGAATCATTCATGAAACCTCGTTCCACGCGGCGGCCTCGGCGATGCCGCCCTACCTGTGATACCGCTCCCTGCTACCTTCCCTCCACTCTCCGCTCCCAGCCGGCCAGAGGCGCGGCTCTCCGGTGTTCCGCTCTACACTCTCGATAAATCACCAGATTTCGAGAATGTCGAGATCGGCGTAGTCGGAATCCTGAGTTACAATCACGTAACCTTCGCTTTTTGCATAGACTGTTTGCCAAAAGTCCTTGCGTAAAGGGCCGAGTGCTTGGGTGACGAGTTCAAGGCGTGATGAGGGCGCGGATTAACATCCGCAACTGAAGAACAACGCAGAAATCACCGCCCAAGTGCCGGGACTTCTATCAAGATCCCGCGTTCCACCCGGCGCTCTCGGCGAGAGCGCCCTGCCTATGCCGCCTTACCTTGCGTGGGAGGAAGCATCGATATGTCTGGGCTAGTTTTTCATCCATTCCGATTTTCTTCATTTTGATGACGCTAGGGGTTGCGCGTGATGCGGTTCAACCTTAGTAGTCCCCAGCTTTATGAAACACATGGAAATCGAACTGCCCCCGAGCATCCGCTTGAATGAGAGTTCACCCGATTATCCGATTTATGAAATCCATCACCCATCGTGCAAGGCACGGGTGGCGAAGCATGGCGCTCAGGTTTTGTCATGGCGACCAGCAGGTGAAGACGAGGTGCTTTATCTCAGTCCAGACGCCCTGTTTCAGGAGGGAAAAGCCATTCGTGGTGGAGTTCCCATCTGTTGGCCGTGGTTCAATGCCCACCCAACCAACCCCGAAATGCCATCGCATGGAATCGCGAGAACCCGTTTCTGGAATCTCATTGCAGCCGATGAAACCGAGCAAGGAGTGGAAATGAAGTTCGAGATGAACGAGGGTATTTGGCATGCCTCGGCCACTCTGAAATTCGGCGATGCTCTGGAAATCATCCTCGAGACTCTCAACCCCAACGAGATCCCCATCGTGGTTTCCGGGGCTCTGCATCCTTACTTTGCCTTGTCCGATATCGAACAGGTCCGCATCGTCAATCTGGATGGTATTGATTACCTGGATACGGTGGATCAGCCAACCTTACACAAACAAAAAGGCCAGCTGACGTTCAAAGGCGAAGTCGATTCCATCTACGATAGTTCGGAAAATATTCTGTTAGTTGATGACCTTTCAGGCCGGACATTGCTGATCGAGAAAACCGGCAGTCCCTCAACGGTGGTTTGGAATCCGTGGAAGGAAAAATCTGCCGCACTGAAGGATCTTCCGGATGACGGATATCGGAAGTTCTGCTGCATCGAATCCGCCATTGCAAACGACAAGGCCGTGATCGTGATGCCGGGGACGAGTGCAACGCTTGGAATCAGAATCAGTGTGGAGGAGTGAGCGCCTTCGGCGCTGTTCTTGGTTCCTGGTTCCTCGTTCCTGGTTGGCGCTTCGCGATTACGCTCAATCGAACTTAGAACCAAGAACAGCACCACAAACGCTACCTTTTACGATCGGATTTCAATAAGTATGCAATAAAACCACCAATTTTTGCGCGAGTATGACTGTTGAGTTCATAGATATGATCAAATTCTGCTTCGCTGATGTAATTCTGATCGAATGCAATATACAGCTGGCTTTGCACTTCGGAGCTTGAGCGTTGAGAATAACGTAAGAATTTCACGAATTCGGCATTACTTCCTCCATCAAAGCCTTCAGCAATATTGTGCATGATGGACCCACAGGCTCGTTGTATCTGATCCTTCAGTCCATGATCACGGGAGAAATGATCTTTTCTAGTGATCGTATAAACCAATTTGGTCAACTGACGAGCCAGTTTCCAGGCCTCTATTTCTTCAAATCGCTCAATTTTCATGGGGGGTATTTGTTAGCACCTACGGTGCTGTTCTTGGTTCCTAGTTCTTAGTTC
>CBFGOP010000169.1:0-4369 GCA_965650415.1 uncultured Prosthecobacter sp.
AGCAGGCCTCCGACGATGTTTGCTGCACATTTCATATGTTTATTGGTTGTTAGATTTGGTTTGGATTACGCGAGATCGAAGAGAAGCGCTTCGGCGTCTTCTTTGGCGGTGAAGGTGTAAAGGTCTGTGGATTCGGAGCTTGCGGCATCGCCGGGTTTGAGCTCGATGCCATTGACGTCAACATTCCCTTTGATGAGTTGGAACCACAGACCGCGCCCGTTTGTCAGATCGTGGGTGATGATGTCACCTGCTTTGAGTTTCACGCGGTAGACATCGGCGTCTTGATGGATGGTCGCCGAGTTTTCTCTGCCGTCTGCGGAGATTACGAGGACTTTGGGGTCGCTCTCGGAATCGGCGGATGGATGCCACTCGGTGTAGGAGGGCTGGAGTCGATTTTGGTTCGGCTGGATCCAGATTTGTAAGAGGTGCAGGGGCTCGGAGCGGGAAGGGTTGAATTCGGAGTGGGTGACCCCTGTGCCGGCGCTCATGAGCTGAATTTGACCGGGTTTCAGTTCGCGGCCGTTTCCCATACTGTCTTTGTGGGCGATGGTTCCGGAGACGACGTAGCTGAAAATTTCCATTTCACGATGCGGGTGGGTTGGGAAACCCGCGCCGGGAGCGACGATGTCTTGGTTGATGACCCGTAGGCTGCGGAAGCCCATGTGGGCTGGATCGTAGTAATCCGCGAAGCTGAAGGTGTGATAGCTATCCAGCCAACCGTGATTGGCGTGGCCGCGTTCTGCGGAGCGACGGATGGTGAGTGATTTCGTTTTCATAACGATGTGAGGATGTCACGGGACACGCATATTGCATAATATCACTTGGTTCCCAACTTCATGCATTTAAGTTATGAACTTGCGTGGGAAAATTTCAAGGCTAGAAAACGGATATGGAATTTCACCAACTCCGGTATTTTGTCGCTGCGGCGGAGGAGCTCAGTATGTCGCGGGCGTCGCAGCGGGTGCATGTTTCGCAGCCGGCGCTGAGTCGGCAGATTCGCTTGTTGGAGGAAGAGATCGGCTCCGCGTTGTTTCACCGGATCAAGCAGCGCATTTATTTGACCGATGCGGGAACGTTCTTTTTGGCGCGTGCGCGGCAGTTGTTGTGCGATTCGGAAATGGCGGTGCAGCAGACGCAAGAGCAGTTCGGCGGAATGAAGCGGACCTTGCGATTGGGGTTTCTCTCGCCGTTTCTCGATGATTTGATCGCGCCAGTCGTGCGTGAGTTTCAGCAGCGGCATGCGCGATCCAAAGTCAGCTTGTTCGATCTCGCGCCGCGGGCGCAGTTGGATCGGTTGCGTTTGCGCGAGCTGGATCTCGGGATACTTGCGAATCTCGAGGATGAGGAGCGGAAACAGTTCGATGTCCGTACGCTTTCTCGGCACCGGTTTATTGCGGCGATTCCATCGGGTCACCGGCTGGCGGGTCGGAAGTCGCTGAAACTTTCCGAGTTGAAAAATGACAAATGGGTTTCGTTATCGAATGCGTTTTTTCCGAAACGTCGAGAGTTTCTGATCAGCACGTGCGAGCAAGCGGGTTTTGTTCCGCGCATCACGGCGGAGATGGATTCGCTGCCGATGATGTTGGCGGAAATCGGCACGGGAGGTGGGGTCGGGATCATGCCGGCACATGCGGCGAAACTTCCGCACAATGGTTGCGTGTTGGTTCCATTCAGTGCGCCGAAGGTGCATTCGGAGTTGTTGCTGATTCTTCCGAAAAACACGACCCGCAACGCGGAGATGGAAACCTTGATCGCGCTGATCTCCGAGCGTGCGGGGAAGATTTGAAAATCATTTCCCGTCCCACTCGGCATTCTGGATGGCGATGAGGCGTTTCACTTCGTCGGGCTTTTGTTGGGCGAGATTGGTTTTTTCCAACGGATCGGCTTTGAGGTCGTAGAGTTCGATCTCGGTGGGGATGGTATGAAACGGTCTGGTGGGTTTGGCGGGGCCGGGGATGATGAGTTTTGAGAAGCCGTCGATCACCACGCGGGCATACAGGCTTTTGCCAGGCTGTTTGAGATCCGCGATGTCGTGGCAGTAGGACTCGACGAAAATGGATTTGCGTTTGGTCATCGCCTCGCGATCTAACAAATCCAGCCCCGGGATATCGGCTGGTGGCTTCACGCCGGCGATGTTGAGGATGGTGGTCGGGAAATCGGTGATGTGGGCGAGGGTTTCCTCATCGCGGAGCGGTTTCACTTTTTCCGGCCAGCGGACAAACATGGGAGTGCGGATTCCGATTTCGTAGGGAGTCATTTTTGCGCGTCCGCCGTTGTAGCCTTCGGCCGCGTTCCAGCCGTTGTCGGCGAGGTAGAGGATGACAGTGTTTTTCTTGAGGTCGTTTTTTGTTAGATAATCATCGAGTTCGCCGCAGGTGTTGTCGAACCACTCGACCATGGCGTAGTATTTCTCCGCGGCTGGCGTGAGGCCCTTGCCTTTGTATTTCTCCAGAATTTCCTTCGGCGGGGTGTGAGGATCATGCGGCATGAGTGGGGCGTGCCAGATGAAGAAGGGTTTCTTTTCTTTCCCGGATGTTTCGATGAAATCGTAGATCGGCTGCATGCCTTTGCGGCCGATAGTTAGGCCGTCGCCGCCATGGCGACCTTGTTTACCGGTCATGCCATGGGTGAAGCCGACATCTTTGTAAGTGGTGTTCCAGAGTTTGCCGGTTTGAAAGGTGAGATAGCCGGAATCGGTCAGGGCTTTCGGGAGCATGAGCGAGTTGCCGAGCAACTGGTCCATGAGAGGTTTACGGTTTTGTTTTCCGCCCGAAAACTGTGGAGCCTCCGGTGCCAGGTCATTTCCGGTGATGCCGTGGTTACGTGGCATTTTTCCTGTCAGGAGGCACGCAAGCGATGGTGAACAAACCGGCATGACGTAACCCCGCGTGTAGACGACTCCCTCGGAAGCGATGCGGTCGAGATGCGGGGTTTTCGCGTTTTCGCTGCCCATGAAGCTGTAATCGTTGAAAGCCTGATCGTCCGAAATGATGAGGATGATGTTCGGCCGGTCCGCGGTGGTTTCAGCGAAACCGAGGCCGCAGGTAAGCATGAAAGCCAGGAATGCTCTGAGGGTTTTCATAGCTTGGATGATTACTGGAATCAAAATACTCAACTTTCGATCAATTCCGCGCCTTTGATCAGGCGGCAGAATTCTTTCTTGGTTACATCGTGCAAAGTGCCTTCGGTGGCTTCTGCGCTGTCGGTCAGTTTGTAACGGATCGCGAGGCGTTCCCAGATTACGATGCGGAAATATTGGTCACCCTTTTTCCAGAGTTGGTTTTGTGCGAGTTGGATCATGGTGAGATGGCAGCGAGATCTGCGGGTGTGGTGATTTTCGGATTGGGTGAGGTGGAGTGGATGAGTTGGGTTTTGATGAAAATGGTTTCCAAAGCGGAGGTTTCGTCGGTGACAATGATTCCTGCTTTGATCACATTTGCATAAGCGGACTGGATCAACTCGGTGCGGAAAATTTGCGGAGTTTCGATGAACCAGAGATTTTCACGGGAAACGGGAGATAACGTGAGGCCGTTATCATCGGAACGCTTCAGGGTTTCGGTGACGCGGCGTGCGAGTGATGCCGCACCGTGGGTTTTTGCTGCGTCGATGGTTGCGAGGATGTCGAATTGGGAAACGAGAGGCCGTGCTGCGTCGTGTACGGCGATGATCTCCGCATTCGGAGAGACGGCAGCGAGGCCGTTGGCGACGGAGAGGTGACGCTCGACCCCGCCATCGATGCGGCGGACGGGCTTGGTAAAAGTTTTTCGATCTAACAGTTCAAACCGTTCCGCTGGACAGATAACGAGAATTTCGGCGATTTCATCGCAGGCCAAAAAGGCATCGACGCTGTGCTGCAATACAGGTTTGCCATCGAGCAGGGCGGCGAGCTTGTCGAAGCCCATACGCTGGCTGCTTCCGGCGGCTACGAGGATGGCGGAGATTTGAGATTTCACGAGGCGATGCTCGAATTGAATCGGAAATTGAGGCTCAACGCCAAAGAAAAAGCCTCTCCCATCAAACGGGAGAGGCTTTGGTTTGAAGTTTCTCAGGATAACTTATGCGAGTGCCATGAGTTTGGCTTTGAGCATGTCCTTGGTGACGTTGGCGCCGACGATCTGGTCTTTCACTTCACCGTTTTTGAAGAACAGGAGTAGCGGGATGGATTTGACGTTGTACTGAACGGCAAGGCTGCGGGCGTCGTCCACATTGACCTTGGTTACTTTGGCTTGTCCTTCGACTTCGCCGGAAAGTTGTTCAAGAACGGGGCCGATCATTTTGCAGGGGCCGCACCATTCTGCCCAGAAATCGACAAGAACAGGGAGATCGGAATCGATCACTTCGGATTGGAAATTCGCTTCGGTAAGGTTGA
>CBFGOP010000170.1:0-4325 GCA_965650415.1 uncultured Prosthecobacter sp.
CGCATCCAAGCCGAGTTTCCCCAACAACGCCCCGGCTACCAACTCATCGGCTTCTGCGATCAAATGCCCTCCGCCTACGCCTGCGCCGATCTCGTCGTCGCCCGCTCCGGCGCATCCACTCTAACAGAAATTTCCCTCGCAGGCCTGCCCTCCGTCCTCGTCCCCTTCCCCTACGCCGCCGACGACCACCAAACCGCCAACGCCCAAGTCTTCGCCAAAGCCAACGCCGCCAAACTCATCCAGGAAAAAGAACTCTCCCCCACCTCCCTGGCCGAACTCCTCTCCCAACTCCTCACCAACCCCGGCGCCCTGAAAAACATGTCCGCCGCCTCCAAATCCCTCGCCATCCCCGACGCCGCAGATCAGGTCGCATCCCAGATTTTAAAAGAAGTGAATAATTGAGAGGATTTCCCCACTGAATTGATCCGTGTTCATCCGTGTCCATCCGCGGTTCCTCTTTTTCCATTGGATTAGAATTTGAAATCCCCGCTTTCCCATTGCCCAAGCCCCCGAAACCCGCCAACTTCGCGCTTCTGAAATGGCTGCAAACGATACATCACGGGACCTCACCGACCTCTCACAACCTTTAAACATTCACCTCATCGGCGTCGCCGGCTCAGGCATGAGCGGGCTCGCCCTGTTGCTGCTTGGTATGGGCCACCATGTTTCCGGATGCGATCGCGTGACGACCTCGGAGACGGATCGGATGCAGAAGCTCGGGCTGAAATTTTCCTGCCCTCAAACCGCCGCATCGGTGAACGGTGCGGAGCTCGTGGTGTATTCCTCCGCGATCAACGATTCCAACCCCGCGCTCGCCGCCGCGAAACAAGCGAACATTCCCCTCATGCGTCGTGCGGAATGTCTTGCCGCGATTCTTCACACGAAAGCCGGCATCGTCATTTCCGGAACCCACGGAAAAACCACGACGTCATCGATGACCGCCCACTTGCTCCGCGAGTGCTCGCAGCAACCTTCGTATTACGTCGGTGCGGAAATTCCCATCCTCGGTGCGAACGCGAAATGGGAACCCGAGGGCGAACTCATGGTCGCAGAGGGCGATGAATCCGATGGCACGCTCGCGCTCTACAAACCCCGCCACTCCGTCATCCTCAACATCGAGGCCGAGCATCTCGATTTCTACAAAGACCTCGAACACATCAAACAGGTCTTTTCCAAACTCGCCGATCAAACGACTGGAAACATCGTCTATTGCGCCGAAAGCCCGGTCGCTCACGAGATCTGCTCCGGTCGCGCCAACGCGATTTCCTACGGCTGGGAAACAACCGATGATCAAACCAACTACACCGCCTCCGACATCCGCGATCTCAAAGGTTCTTCCGCGTTCACGGTAAAGAAAAACAGCAAAGTCCTCGGCGACATCGAGCTCGCCATCCCAGGCGAACACAACATTCTCAACGCCCTCGCCGCCATCGCCATCGCCGATACCTGCGGTGCGGATTTCTCACTCATCGCCCGCGCCCTGTCTTCCTTTGCCGGTGCGAAACGCCGTTTCGAAACGAAATACCTCTCCAAAGAATACCGCATCATCGACGACTACGGCCACCATCCCACGGAGCTCGCCGCGACGATCCAAACCGCGCGTTCGCTCAAACCATCGCGCCTCGTCGTTCTTTTCCAACCGCACCGCTTCACCCGCACCCAGTTGCTTGCAGACGATTTCGGAAAAGTCCTGCAAGCCGCCGATAAGGTTTTCATCACCGATGTCTATCCCGCTTCCGAAGCGCCGATTCCAGGAGTCAGCGGACAAACCATTGTCGATGCGATGAAAGTCCACGGCGACATCCCCGCAAAATTTCTAACCGATATCAGCACCGCCCACCACATCGTCGGCAACGCACTCGAACCCGGTGATCTCCTCATCACTCTCGGTGCAGGAAACGTTCATGAAGTCGGAACCCGCATCTGCCGCGATCTGAAAATTTTCGAAGAACTCCGCGCCGTCGCACCTCCCGGTGAGATCGATGGCAAGCTCTACGAGCCGATGCGCAAACATACGACACTTCTGGTAGGTGGACCCGCGCAATTCTGGTTCGAGCCGCATTCCTTTTTCGCCTTCGCTTTCCTCGTCGATTCCTGCCGCGAGCGCGGACTGCCGATCCGAGTTGTCGGACGCGGATCGAACTTGCTTGTTAGAGACGGCGGCATCCGCGGTGCGGTGATCCATCCCAACGGCGGTGCGTTTTCCGAACTCAGTATCGACGCCAAAGGCCACGTCACCGCTGGCGTTGGGGTTCGGCTGAAAAAACTCGCCTCCTTCGCAGGTGCTCACGGCATCGGCGGATTCGAGTGGATGGAAGGCATCCCCGGAAATGTCGGCGGCTCCCTGCGCATGAACGCCGGAGCGATGGGCATCGAAACCTTTGACCAGGTCGTCCGCGTCACCTTTCTCGATGAAGACGGAGTCATCCGCACCCGCGAACGCGACGAGATCGTTGCCAACTACCGCAACGTCCAGGAACTCCGCCGCAACTTCGCGCTTCAAGCCGTCTTCAAAGGCAAAACCGACAGCCACGAAAACATCAAACAACGCTGGCAGGAATCCCGCGACAAACGCAAGGACTCCCAACCCATCGCCGCCTCCGCTGGATGCACGTTCAAAAACCCCGAGGAAATTCCCGCAGGCAAATTGATCGATACCCTCGGCCTGAAAGGACAAAGCATCGGCAACGCCGCCGTCTCCGAAGTTCACGGAAACTTCATCGTCAACAACGGCCAAGCCACCGCCAAAGACATCCTCATCCTCATCGACTCCATCCGCAAAACCGCCAAAGAAAAACACAACATCGACCTCGAAACCGAAGTCAAAATCATCGGAGACGATGAAACATTGTTTTAAATTTCAAATCTCAAGTTTCAAATTTCAAGTAAGACTTAAACCTTTTCATAGCACCTGCTTTGCGAACCTTCGCGTTCTTTGCGGCTTTGCGTTGATCTCTTCCCTCTTATCCCATGTCACTCTCTAATATCAAAATCGCCGTCCTCATGGGCGGACCTGGTTCTGAACGCCAGGTCTCGCTCGCTTCCGGAAACGCCGTCCTCAAAGCCCTGCTCTCGCTCGGGCTCGATGCGGTTCCCGTCGATGTCACCTCCACCGAAATCGATTTACCCGCAGGCACCGGCCTCTGTTTCAACCTCATCCACGGCACCTTTGGCGAAGACGGACAACTCCAGGACATCCTCGACAAAAAAGGCATTCCCTACACCGGAGCCCGCGCGAAATCCTCACGCATCGCGTTCGATAAAAGCCTAGCGAAACAGGCTTTCCTCGCAGCAGGAGTGCCGACCCCGAAATCCGAAATCATCGATTGCACCAACGGCCCGGTCCTTCCCTCGTTCCCCGCTCCCTTCGTCGTCAAACCCCCACGCGAAGGTTCATCGGTCGGAATTGAAATCGTCAAAAACCAGGAGGACGCAGCCGCCGCCATCGCCAAAGCATCGCAACATTCCAAAGATCTGTTGATTGAGGAATACATCTCCGGCTACGAGCTCACCGTTCCGGTCATCGATAACATTCCTTATCCCGTCATCCACATCATCCCGCCCGAAGGGGTTTACGACATGGCAGCCAAATACCCATGGCTCACCGGCGCCGCAAAAGGATCCCAATACATCTGCCCCGCCGATCTCGATCTCGAGACCACCATCAAGGTCCAGGCCGCCGCCGTCGCCGCCCACAAGGCCCTTGGACTTGAAGTCTACTCCCGTGTCGATGTGATGCTGGATTCCAACAACAACCCTTACGTTCTGGAAGCCAATACGATTCCCGGCATGACCGAAACTTCCCTCCTACCCAAATCCGCCGCCGCGGATGGACTCCCCTTCCCGGAGCTCTGCAAAAAAATCGCCGAGCTTTCGTTGAGTTTATAGTAGTAGCTGGGACTTACAGCCCCAGACGTGGCGGGGACATCCTGTCCACGAAAGGAGTCGTGATTTGCAATCGCTACCCCGCATAAGATTCATAAAAAACTCCTAACCATTCCAAATGCTGGAATACTTCAAAATCAAACCGTCATGACCTTTATAACTGCAATATTCAGTCTAATTATCTTTCACAGTCAGGCGTTGTAGGAATCGCCTGCCGGCTGGATATGCATCTTTTTATTACAATTTCTACTCTTCTCACTTTTATTCTGTGTGGCTGTCGTCCCTCAGAATCTATTACAGATTCTCAGAAGAATAGTCGGTTGAGTTCTCATGAAGCCATTCGAATCGCTATTCCTGCTATCCTTACTGCGTATCCTGAGGCCCTAGCAGATTCGGAATCATATCAGGCAAGTTTCTCAGATGGTAAATGGATCGTTTAT
>CBFGOP010000171.1:0-4305 GCA_965650415.1 uncultured Prosthecobacter sp.
AGGAATGGTCGCATCCTTTTCCGTGTAGTCCGTGACCTGCACCCCGTTGATCCAAACCTGAATCCGCGGCCCCTCACATAGCACCCGATACTCATTCCAGTCCCAATCTTTCACCACCGCCTTCAACGCTGCCGGATGCAGCGGACCACAGAGTTTTTTTCTCCGACTTTCATCATACACATCGCCCCAATAACCAATCCCCGCATCGACCTGATAGCCCTTCATCTCATGGTTCTTGAGCCGGACACTGCGAATCTGCATCCCCGAGTTCTGGAACCCATCTCCTTTCACCAATCGCAAACGATAGTTGAGCTCGAAATTCTCATAATTCTTCTTCGATGTGAGAAAGGTGTTCTTCGGAACCTTCTCATCCATCGATCCACCCGTGATCGCCCCATCTTGAACTTTCCACCATTTTTCCTCTCCCGCACGGGTTTCCCAGCCATCAAGAGTCTTGCCATCGAAGATGGAAACCGATCCGGCATGCAACACGCCAAAACCTAACAGAAAAAGGATGGAAAATTTCATGGCAGATTGAAATCAAAGACCACCACTTTCTCCAGACAAGGCACTACGATGTCTTTCACTTCCTCATGAATCGGATGCGGCAGATAGGCATCGCGACTCTCCGGACTGTCAAAGGTCATGATGAAACCATGCGTGAACCCTTCGTTCAATCCCTCGGGACTGTCGTAGGGGCCATGCTCAAAATCCACAATCCCCGGAATCCGACCCAACATGCCTTTGAGTGCATCGAAACATTCGTTGATTTTTCCCTGCGTGATCTCCGGCTTGAATTGAAACAATGCGATATGTCTGACTTTCATGATTTATCCTTATCTTTGATCTGGTAACAAATACATCCCAGAGCACCGTCATCAATCAACCATTGCATATCCGGAATACACATGGGAATGGTAGGGCGCTCTCGCCGCAGATCGCCAAGCGGAGCGGGGAGTTGCTTAACTCATCGATAGGCAATCAATCACAACTCGCTTCGTAGCAGCAGCCTCCCCCGATATTGTCGCGGCTACCTTTCCTTTTTCCCCTTCTGCTCCGAAGGCCGCCAGCCGACCCACTTTTTATAAGTGTTCGAAAATGTGGACACACTTTCAAAACCCACCTCGCGGGCAATGTATTCCACCTTGTCGTCCGTAACGGATAACAAGTGCTGCGCCTTGTGCAGCCTGAGGTAGGTCAAATGATGCATCGGCGTCCTGCCGAGTTCCTTGCGACAAACCCGACGCAGATGTTCCGCACTCATGTGCGCGAGCTTTGCGATCTCCGCCAAAGTCCAGTTGCGTGTGAGATCTCCTTCCACTTTTTTCCAAACTTCCCACAGTCGTGGATCTTTGCGGTGCGGTTGCGCGAAACGAACGACGTATTGGTGAATCAGCTCGCTCCAATGATGCATCAGCGCGGGAGCAGCCTGACCTCCGGCCTCCGCATACAAGCCCTCAATCGCCGCTTGCAAAGCCGCACTTGAAAACGATCCGATCACCGGCGAATCCGACGAAACAATCGGATGCACCTCCCGCGATTCATCGTATCTCACCCATGCGAATTTCCACGCTTTGCCGGGCAGGCATTTCAACGCATTCATCATGAACGGCGGTTGCAGGCACGCTTGGTTGGGTCGGATTTTTTTCCAAACTCCATCCACCAAAACCACCCCTTCCCCTTCAATACACGCGATCATGTATGTCCCACCCAGATTGGCGCGTATCACCTCGAACGGCGCCTGCGCATTCATGATCCCCAGATGGGAAATATGATGTTGCTGCAACAGGGAACAACACTCCCCTTTCCTCAACCATTCTCTCCCATCATCCGCATTCGCGCGCACCACCCGATACCGGGTCTTCGAACCGAATATCTGCACGTCAGCAGCTGGCATGAGATCGTTTTTCTTTTTCAAACCAATCGCAGTTCAATCTTTTCTCCCTCCGCCGTCAACCAGGCTGTTTGCAGCCAGAGATGGTAGGGTCGTTTCGACGAAACGACCGCCGGAAAAGGAATATCATGCTTCAAACGCTCTGTCGTTTCATCGAAACGACCCTACCGTAATTCATTTTTCATCATCTCCATCAATTTCTCCGCACAAGCCCTCGCGAACTTGAGATCGTTGATTTCAACATCCATCTCGATCACGGGATGCTTGCTGCCTTTTTTGATCGCATCGAACAGCATCTGATCCGCCTTCGGATCATGGAATGACTGGCCTTCCGCGGAGATAACCGAAATCGCTTTGGTCGGAATAAGGATCGCGGTCTGCGAGCGATATGCGTTGGTTTTCCCGACAAGAATGTTTCCAAGTTCGGCACACTCCTCGGGCGTCGTGCGCATCAGGGTTACCTGTGGATTGTGATGGTAAAACAGCCTCGATCCGAATTTTTCGGGAACGCTCGATGGCTCGCCGAAGTTGACCATGTCCAAACAACCCACGGAAACCACGGCCGGAACCTTCATCCGCATCGCGGCGTTCATCCGGTCCTGACCCGCTGTTAGAACACCTCCCACCAATTCATCGGCCAGCTCGGTCGTCGTAATATCCAACACCCCGGCCACCATGCCAGAGTCAATGATCGCTTCCATCGCCTTGCCACCCACACCCGTTGCCGCGAAAACCAGAACCTCGAAACCATTTTCTTCCAGAATCCGCTTCGCTTCCGTGATACACGCGGTCGTGTTTCCGAACATCGAGGCCACAATCAGGGGCTTATCTCCCGAGATATCCACTTTCGACTCCACCATCCCGCAAATCGCTCCAGCAGCCCGGGTGAAAATCATTTTCGACAAGCGATTCAATCCCGCCACATCCGTCACACTCGGCATCATCACAATATCGCTCGTCCCGACATAATGCGCGGTATTTCCGGAAGCCAAGGTCGAGACCATCAATTTCGGAAAACCAATCGGCAATGCGCGCATCGCTGAAGTCGCAATCGCCGTTCCACCACCACCTCCAAGTGAAATAACTCCGTCGATTTTTCCCTCGCGCTGGAGGTTCCCTAACAACACCGGAGCCGCTTTGCTCATTGCCGTCACGGCCTCACCGCGATCTTTTTTTGCCATCAAGGCAGCCAAATCCAAACCTACCGCTGCCGCGACTTGCTCACGCGTGATATCTGGAAAAATCTGCGGATCCGCACCTGTTCCGACATCAATCAACAACGGCTCATGCCCACGCTGTTTGATGATCTCAGCGACAAATCCATGCTCGATTCCTTTTGAATCCAACGTTCCTAAAATCGCGATCGTTGCCATAGCTTTACCGTTTCAAGGTGATGGACTTGAACTCACGAGTCAAAGCCGTAAGCGATTCCTCAACGGCCATGCGCTCCAGGGAAGAAGCACCGACAAAACCCACACAATCCGTCGCCTGGATCACCCGATCCGCATCCTCAGGTGTGTTGATCGGTCCACCGTGGCAGAGATACAACACATCATCGCGCACCGATTTCCCCGCATCAATGATCGCTTGGGTCCGGCGTATCGTTTCCTCCCAAGGTATCACCGCATCGGTCACACCAATCGATCCACCCACCGTCGTCCCCAAATGCGCGATGATCACATCCGCACCGGCTTTCGCCATTTCCACCGATTCCTCGGGGCTGCCGACATAGACGATGGAAAACAGATCCATCCGACGCGCCAGAGCGACCATTTCAAATTCCTTTTTCACGCTCATTCCCGTCTCCTCGAGAATGTCCCTGAACTGGCCGTCGATGATCGTATGGGTTGGAAAATTGTTCACCCCGGAGAAACCCATGTCCTTCACCTTGCCCAACCAATGCCACATGCGCCGACGTGGATCGGTCGCGTGCACGCCACAGATGACAGGAATTTCATTCACCACCGGCAACACCTCATACTCGCCAATCTCCATCGCCACCGCATTCGCGTCTCCATAAGCCATCAAGCCCGCAGTCGAGCCGTGTCCCATCATCCGGAACCGACCCGAGTTATAGATGATGATCAGATCCGCCCCGCCCTTTTCGATAAACTTCGCACTGATCCCCGTGCCCGCTCCTGCAGCAATGATCGCCTGACCTTTTGACAAAGTATCATGCAAACGTTCCAAAACTTCCGTGCGCGTGTAGGGATTTCCGATTCCGGTCCATGGGTTAGGCATGCCCTATCCATGACCTTTCACAACCATAACACCAGAAAATCAGCACAAACCAAAGCCACCAGTCGTTGTTCAAAATCCACTTTGAAGAA
This sequence comes from uncultured Prosthecobacter sp., assembly GCA_965650415.1. Taxonomy (GTDB): domain Bacteria; phylum Verrucomicrobiota; class Verrucomicrobiia; order Verrucomicrobiales; family Akkermansiaceae; genus Luteolibacter. The sequence goes on from CBFGOP010000171.1 coordinate 4,225, forward strand.
ACTGGAGCCGCTGGTCGGATTTGAACCGACGACCTATTCATTACGAATGAATTGCTCTACCCCTGAGCTACAGCGGCTTTT
>CBFGOP010000172.1:0-4285 GCA_965650415.1 uncultured Prosthecobacter sp.
GGCGAGCCATGGAACGACAAAACCATCAAAGACGATATCGGATTCACCGCGATCAACACCCAAGACATTTGGAAGGATCATCCGGAAAAAGTCTGCGCTTTCACAGAGGCGTTTGCTGAGAAAAATCCAAAGACGGTCAAAGCGGTTCTCAAGGCTCTGCACGAGGCAAGCGTCTGGCTCGATGTCATGGAGAACCGTCCCGAACAGGCGAAAATCGTCAGCGCACCCACCTATATCAACTGCCCACCGGAAGCCATCCTTCCCCGTCTTCAGGGGAAATATGATATGGGTGACGGACGCAAAGTTCGTGATCCGAACTACATGATCTTCAGCGATCGCAACTGCAACTATCCTCAGTTGAAATATGGCAAGTGGTGGCTCACACAGCTTCGCCGCTGGGGCTTCACGGATGGTGCTCCGGACTATGAAGGTGTGGCCAAGCAAGTCATGCGCGCCGACATCTATGAGGATGCCATGAAGGAAATCGGCTACAAGCACGGCGGACCCAGCGATGAAAAGGAAACCTTGTTCGATGGCTCCGTGTTCGATCCGAAAGGCGACATGGAAGCCTACGCCGCATCCTTTGCGGTGAAGACGCTCAAAGGCTAGACGATTCCCCCCCCAAGGCCCTGCGAGCGAAACCTCCCCGGCGCTCGCGGGGCATATCCTCCAAACTGATAGATACCTAAAATGAATTTACTGAAATCCCTCAAACTCGATTCGATCATTCTTCCTCTCATTGCCATTCTGATCTGTTTGATTGGCTGGCATGTGATCGCGGGTCGTGAAAAAACCAGCCAGGTGGATGATGGTTTTGGTGACATGATCACAAAGGTTGAACGGCACGGAATTTCACCGAACCTTCCCACACCCTTGGAATCATGGAATACGAGCAAACCGTATATGGTAGAGCCCTTTGCTAAACGCGGTGAACTCGATCAGGGAATTCTCCGCTTTGCCTGGCTTTCACTCAAGCTTGTGGCACAAGGTTATCTCATCGCTCTGCTCATCGGCACGCCGCTCGGCTTCATGTTGGGTCTCTCTAAAAACTTCGCCAAGGCGGTTGATCCCATCATCCAGATTCTCCGTCCCGTTTCACCGCTCGCATGGCTGCCGCTCGGCATGGTGCTTTTCAGCGGTGTGAAAATCGCCGATGACACCGGACGCATCATTTTCGGGCCAACGGATGCCGCCTCACTTTTCACCATTGCGATTTGTGCGATGTGGCCTGCCGTGCTCAACACCGCAGTGGGTGTGCGCGCGGTGCCGCAGGATTATCTCAACGTTGCGAAGGTCTTGAAACTCTCGAAGTTCAAAACCCTGGTCAAAATCCTCATCCCTTCGGCGCTTCCCTATATGTTTACCGGCTATCGCCTGTCACTGGGTATCGCATGGCTCGTCATTGTCGCTGTGGAAATGCTCATCGGCAAACCCGGCATCGGCGGCTTCCTTTGGCAGCAATACAACGCAAGCATCTATTCGCACATCATCCTCTCCATTCTGACCATCGGCGTCATTGGATTCGTGCTCGACCGACTCATGAGTGTGGTTGAAGGAAGATTCAGAACCGCCTGATGAAACAATAGGACATATCCCACCCAGAAGACCTATGAATCCCATCTTGAAACTTGCCGGTGTTACAAAATCCTTTGAGGGCACGACTGTGCTCAACGATGTAAACCTTACTGTTGAGGAAGGGGACTTTGTTTCCATCATTGGTTACTCGGGAACAGGCAAGAGCACATTGATCAACCTGATCGCGGGCTTGTTAAAACCCACATCTGGCACGGCCGAGATGGATGGCGAAATCATCAAGGGAGCCGGACCAGAGCGGGGGATTGTGTTTCAAAACTATTCCCTGCTGCCATGGTTGACGGTGACGGAAAATGTGCGTCTTGCAGTGGATCAGATTTTTCCGCAACTCACCGATAAGGAACGTGCGGATCGTGCCGCGGAATATATCGCGATGGTGAAGCTGACGCCCGCATCCGGAAAACTTCCGCGAGAACTTTCGGGAGGAATGAGGCAGCGGGTTTCTGTGGCGAGAACGCTTGCCGCGAACCCGCGCATTCTGTTGTTAGATGAACCGCTGTCCGCTCTGGACGCGCTGACCCGTGCGACCTTGCAGGACGAGATCGCCGATATCTGGCAGAAAAACAAAACCACCGTCGTCTGGATCACGAACGATCCCGTGGAGGCGCTCTTGGTTGCCGACCGCGTGATCCCGCTGCTTCCCGGAAAACATGGCGCGACCTTGGGAGAGGACATGAAGGTGGATTTCAGTCGTCCCCGTGACCGCAAGACCCTGCTCGCAACTCCTGAATTCAAGGATCTCAAACTGCAGCTCACGCAGACTCTGCTGAGTGCGAAGAAAGACAGTGCCGCTGTGGTCACCAAGAAACTCGCCGCACCTGATATCCTTCCGGAAGATCTGGAGAAACCGAGAAATTTCTCCTTCTTCGATCGCCCTGTTCCACGCCGTCGTTCCCAGCTGCAAAGGGAAGAACTCAAAGTCGAAGTCTCATAACATAAGATCACGCGTATGACACCTGTCCTCGAACTTTTCAAACTATCCAAAGCCTACGGCAAAACCACCGTGGTTCGCGATTTCAATCTGAACATCGCACCGGGTGAATTCGTCACTTTGATCGGTCACTCGGGCTGCGGAAAATCGACAGTTCTGTCGATGGTTGCCGGACTCACCGATGCCACCGCTGGGGCGATGATTCTGTCGGGTCGCGAAACCAACGAAGCCGGGCCGGATCGCGGCGTGGTTTTCCAATCCCCCTGTCTGCTGCCGTGGATGACCGCTTTCGAAAACGTCATGCTAGGCGTGAATCAGGTGTATTTCACTGCCTCGAAAGCCGAGCGCCGCGAGTTGGTGGAATACTATCTGACCGTGGTCGGATTGGGGGATGCGATGCACAAATATCCCGGAGAACTCTCGCAGGGAATGCGCCAGCGGGTGGGTATCGCGAGGGCGTTTGCACTTCAACCCAAGATGTTGCTGTTAGACGAGCCTTTCGGGATGTTGGACTCGCTGACCAAGATGGAACTTCAGGAAGTCCTCTTGGATCTCTGGAGAAGAAACAAACTGACGACCCTGATGGTGACCCACGATGTGGATGAAGCCATTTTCCTTTCGGATCGGGTCGTGATGATGACCGATGGTCCTGAAGCGGAAGTGGGGGATATCCTGGAAATTCCGTTTGAACGCCCGCGCAACCGTGCCGCGATCATGGCGGATCCGCGCTATCAGGAAATCCAGGGCCACCTGTTGAGATATCTGAACGAGTTGTCTCATATCCGGCCAAGCCAGATTCAAAAATCCAATCCCTCGGATGTCCATGAGGCAGGGCAAGTGGAGATTTCGGGGAATTTCTCGGTCGCTTCGCATTGAATGATCGATGAAAACCGATGCGAACATCCATCGGATCGCGTTCGCCACAGTTGCGAGAAATTTCGGCTTGGGGATGATTTTGGTGCTGATGGTGCTGCCTTTCTTTCCCGGGATCGAACTGCGACATACCCTCGGATTGTGGTTTTTTTCCTTAATCCTGATGTGTGTCAGCCATTTCCCGGGCTGCGCCGGGATCGGGGGGGAATTCAGACTTGAAATGGGCTTATGGATGCGACTCGTCGCCTGCTTGTTGCTGGCCTGTTCATTCATCGCGATTTTCTGGAAAGAGTGGGGTTTGCCTCATGCAACTGGGATCATTCTCGCAAGTTTTGGCCTGCGCTGGCTGCTTTTCTTGGTGGAGGGCTGGAACATCCGCATAGCGGATTTGCGCCGTTTGCCGATACCGAGTCAGGCCACCCGACTGCGGAGATCGATTACTTTTGTGACGGGAGGGATCATTCCACTGATGATTTTGGCGGGGCTTCCAACGGTTCCGCTGTTGGCATTCTCTTTCGGACTCACGGCATTCGCCCAATGGGTCTCTACTTTCGAACAGATTCTCTATCGTAGGTTGAGTGGTTGATTGCCTATAAAAACCGTTGTTTTCAGATCGGAGTCAGGCTGGATATTTCACAAAACTGAAATATTCCCCGTAGTTTCAAGCAATTCGCTACAACGTCTCAAAAAACCGATTTTGTTCACGAAAAACGCTTGTGAAATTTTTCACAATCTCCCACTCTTCGCGCGGCTTACCACCTCACTCACCTAGCTTCTCATGGCGAATATTTTTCCACGTTGGTCCAATCTGCTTCCCTTTCAAATCGCATTTTGCCTTGGCACTGTTGGTGCCGGAGTGGTTGCAGCGATTAGTTACTACGCAACTCC
>CBFGOP010000173.1:0-4260 GCA_965650415.1 uncultured Prosthecobacter sp.
GTAAACTTCAAATTAGAAGCTGACGGAAAGCATGGTGCCAGCAACGAATTCGTTTTTGCTGTCGTCGTATGCAGTGTCAACATCGTTGTTGAGGCTCCAGGAATGCGCAACGAAAGGCGAGATGGTCGCGGTTTCGCTGTATGCGTAGTCAAGAGCTGCCTTGACGGTGAGGTGAGCGAGTTGACCTTGTTCTGCAAGGTAAGCAAGCGTTGCACCGGTGTTCAAGGTGAGGCATGGGCTAAGCTCGAAGCCTTTTCCAGCTGCGAGTTCAGTGTAGCCATCGTTGTCGGTTTCGATGTCCCAGAAGTGAGTAAGGGAGAAATCAAGGCCGAGGAGAGATTTAGCAACGGAGAAGTAAACTTCTTGTGCGTCATCACCCAATTGGCGCTGATTTTGATAGTTGATGTAACCGACGGCTGCGGTGAGGATACCAAGATCTTTGGAAACTTCGCCGTAGAGATCGAGTTCATCGAAATCTTGGTCGTTTGTGCCGCTGAAGGAGCCGTACCAAGCACCAGCGCTGAGGTCGAGACCGTTGTATTCAGTTGCGGTGTTGAGACCGGCTTCAACGAGGTCTTGGCCGAGGTTAAGACCGCGGAAAAGATACTCGGAAGTATAGCCAGCGTGGATTTCGGATTCGACTTCAGCCGAGACGTTGCCAGCCGCGAAGGCGGAGGCTACGACCAGGGCGCCAATGGTTTTGCAGTAGTTTTTCATAGTGTATTATATGTTGTTGGTTTTGTTTGCTTTTAGCGTCCCAGACTGAGCCCGGGGGCACAGAAAAGGTAGTGCGGGGTTAGCAATCCGCGTACCAATAGGTGCTTGGAGCAACCATCAAGGCTGGTAATTAACCAATCTTAACGATGTGTCCAGACAAAAATTGGAGCAGCGAATGGCTTGCACACGGCAGAGAATTAGAAAGGCAAGCCCTTATATGCAACAATTTTTTCGTACATAAAGCCCCTTTATCCCCAGTAAGGCTTTCCACCCTCAGTTTTCAGTAAGGAAATATCACCCTGGGAGTTTTGGCACGACCTTTGCTTAGGTGAAACCGCGGTCACGTCTCCCGAGGTTTAATCCGACGGAAGTGACTCACATCCGACAACCCCGACTCATATGATAAGAAGACATCCAACAACATTGCGAGCCATTGCCCTAGCGGCAGTCGCTTGTTTCGCCATGCCGTTCATGCCTGCAACCGCTCTCGGTCAGGATGAAGTAACACCAGCGCCAACCGAAGCGGTTGCCGATGCCGTTCCTGCCACTGAGGCAGTGGCAGAGGAAGCTCCTGCGGAAGAAGCACCAGCAGAGGGAACCTACGAGGCCTTCATGACAACTCCGGAAGCTTCGATGTTCACGGTGAACAACCTATGGATTTTGCTCTCAGCTGCCTTGGTTTTCATCATGCACCTCGGTTTCTGCTCCGTGGAATCCGGTCTCTGCCAGAAGAAAAACACAGTGAACATTCTCTTCAAGAACGTTTTCATCGTATGTATCGGTGCTCTTGGTTATATGGCTTGGGGCTTCAACGCGATGTATCCAGGTTGGGAAGCTGGCGTATCCAAAGACTTCTTTGCAATCGGAAGCCCGCTCACCAATGGTGTCTTCGCAGATGAGGCAGCTCGGACCGCAGCGGTCACAAGCGCTTACAATCCAGGTTACACCATTTGGGCAGATTTCATCTTCCAAGCGATGTTCGCAGCAACTGCGGCAACCATCGTCTCCGGCGCTGTTGCTGAGCGTGTTAAACTCACCAGCTTCATGATCTACGCAACCATCCTTGTTACCTTCCTTTACCCAATCACCGGTTCATGGAAATGGGGATACGGATGGCTTAACACTCTCGGTTTCGCCGACTTCGCGGGTTCCTCTCTGGTTCATGCCTTCGGTGGATTCGCCGCTCTTGCTGCGATCATCATCCTCGGACCTCGCAATGGCAAATACACCAAAGATGGTGTGAAGCCCATCCTTCCTCACAACCTTCCACTCGCGAACATCGGTGTATTCATGCTGTTCCTCGGTTGGTTCGGATTCAACGGCGGTTCAGTTCTCAGCGCTAATCCTGAACTCGTATCCCGCGTCTTCGTGACGACTGCAGTCTCTGGCTTCGGTGGCGGTATTGCAGCAATCTTCGCTTCATGGATTCTTCTCAAGAAACCGGATCTTTCGATGGCACTCAACGGTATGCTTGCAGGTCTTGTGGGTATCACGGCCGGTGCGGATGCCATCAGCCCATGGTCCGCTGTGATCGTCGGCCTGATCTCTGGTGCTCTGGTTGTCTGCTCCGTTCTCTTCTTTGACAAAATCAAAATCGACGATCCGGTTGGTGCAGTCTCCGTGCACGGGGTTTGCGGTATCTTCGGAACTCTTGCCGTTGCTCTCTTCGGAACGGGCGATCTCAAGACCCAGATCATCGGCACTCTCTCCATCTCGGCATTCGCCTTCATCACTTCCTTCATCCTCTTCTTCGTGATCAAACTCATCATGGGTGTGCGCGTAAGCGAGCAAGAAGAAGCAGAAGGACTCGATGTCGCAGAGCACGGTTCACCTGCTTACAGCGATGGTCACTAATTCTTGAATCAGGAATTTTCACCAAACGGGCGGACTGGAAACGGTTCGCCCGTTTTCGTTTGCGAGAATAACCAGTTGAGCTAGAACTGCGGCATGAAGCGACAAATATTACGGTTTTTCCTGGCAGCAACCTTGGTCGCATTGACTGTGATTCTGGGCATGATGTGGGTCGGCGGATATGAGTCCGGGCCAGATCCCAAAGCGCGGTTTGAAATTCAGGCGGCCAAGGTGAAACAGGATCGCGGATTTGTCTGGGTGGAAGCCCATCTGAAAAAAAGCGGTAATGCCGATCACGATCTCAAGCAGCGGGTTTTTTTGGTCACGGCAGATGGCAAAAAGCATGAGCCGGCTGACACGACTTTTGCTGGAACCCCGGAGGAGGGATTTTCAGAAATCTGGTTCAAATTCTGGCTAGAGAGGCAGGATCTCAAGGGTGAGCTGAAACTGACCATGAACGGGGGAACTCTGAAACTCAAAACCTCGGACGCGATTCCTGTGATTGGTAGTCAGAAAGAGACGGTTTTCAAATCCTCAGACTGGGAAAAAATATGGCTTGGCTTCTGATTGATAACTCAAACTCACGCACCAAGTTTCGCCTTGGTGACGGAGATCGCTTGGGTGAATGGAGCGTGATCCTGCCGACTGCGGAACTGACCCCATCTTCGCTTGCTGGTTTGTTGGACGGTGTGAATTTTTCTGCCGTAGCAGTCGCCTCAGTGGTGCCGCAGACCGAAAGATTGCTCCGCTGCTTTTTTGATAAGCTTGCTTACCATGCGGTCACTTATCTCAGTCCGCTTGGCTATGGCTTTGAGCTCGATTCGCCCGAGCAGATCGGTCATGATCGCTTGGTGAATGTGGCGGCGTTGAAACAAAAATACGGCTCGCCCGCTGTGGCGATCGATTTCGGGACGGCCGTGACCTTCAGTGTGCTCTCCGCGCACGGAAATTTCGCAGGTGGTGTGATCGCTCCCGGGATGAGTTGCATGACGGAATACCTTGCTCAAAAAACCGCGCAGTTGCCGCGAGTGAATCCTGAGGAATGCTTGTCGGCGATCGGTAAAAATACCATGGAGGCATTGCGAATTGGTGCGGCTGTGGGGCATCGCGGGATGGTTCGGGAAATTTTATCGAATATCAGGACCGAGCTTGGCCAACCGATCAAGGTAGTGGCTACTGGTGGCGGTGCGGTCTTCGCGGCTCCGGGATTACCGGAAATTTCCTCAGTGGATTTGGATCTCACTCTTGAGGGATTAAGAATCGTTGCAGCGAGAGTATTTTGAAATTTATGTAGATCTTTTCCCTGACGCTCATTAGGCAGAGCACGGCAATGAGCGAAATTCCTTTGGCAATCGGCATCGACTTTGGTGGCACCAGTGTAAAGACCGGCGTTGTGCGCGGTTCAGAAATCATGGATTCCGCACCACCGATCTCGACTCAAGAGTTTGACGGACCAGAGAGTCTGATCGAGACCATGGTTCGTACGGTGGAAGATTTGCGTTTGCGCCATCCGTCCATCGCAGCGGTTGGTGTGGGTATGCCGGGTTTCGTGCATTTTGAAAAAGGTTTGGTTTTCAATCTGACCAACGTGCGCGGTTGGCAAAACATCGCGCTAAAAGATTTGTTGGAATCGAAAGTGCAATTGCCGGTGGTGGCCGACAACGACGCGAACTGCATGGCTTTTGCGGAATG
>CBFGOP010000174.1:0-4143 GCA_965650415.1 uncultured Prosthecobacter sp.
TGAAAGCCATCCGCTCCCTCAAGGAGCGCGAGCTCACGGTCAAGTGCTTGCAGGAATACCACGCTTGAACAGGACGATCTCCCTGAATGTGACGATTTTGTCACATTCAGCACTTTGCAGGCGGAAGCGCTTATGGAATCAATAATCGCGGCTTGAAAAGGCTGTCATTGGCGTTCTGCCAATGTGACGAATTTGTAGCATCCTTCAGTTTCCAAATGAAATCCGATAAGCCGTTTACCCCGGACCCGAAGCGGTTTGAAGTTTCCAAGGCGACCTTGTGGTTTGACCGCATGATGGGCTGGGGAATTCGCTTCGGTGGGATCGCGGTGATCGTGGCGGTGTTCGGGATTTTTTACTTCATCGGCAAAGAAGTCATGCCGCTTTTCCATGCGGGTGAGGTTGAAAGAAGCACGACCGTTCAAAGCAATACCAAGCCGCTCGTGCTCGGTGTCGATGAATGGGGCGAGCTGCCGTTTTTTTACTCGGGTGGATCGAAAGTGGTTTTTGTGGACGCGAAAACCAACCAACGTAGCGAGTTGGAAATCCCGGGTTTCGCGGATTTGAAAATCACGGCGATTTCCTACGACGTGGTGAAAAGCCGCGTGGCGGTTGGCCTGGAAGATGGCCGGGTCGGATCGTTCTTGGTGAACTACCAACGTGCCTTTGAAAATGGCGAAGCCAAGGGCGTGATACCGGAAATCAAGACCGAACCATGGTTCGAGCTCAAGGCAGGCACAGGTCCGGTCACGAAAATCGCTTATGGCGATAGCGGAGATTCCCGAATCATCGTTGCCAAACGCGAATCCGAAGGCGCTCGCACGGTGGAAGTTTTGAAGCTCGGCATGAAAGGCGGGCTGATTGGCGGCAAGACGCTGAAACTTCTATCAGAAACCGATATCACCGCAGAAATCGATGGTGACATCACCATGATCCGCGCCTCCCAAGACGGCCAGATCATCCTGGTTGCAAACGAAAAAGGCGAGGTTGCGTATTTGCTCGCGGACAGCAGCAGCGTTTCCAAGCGCCAGACCTTCACTCCCTTCGCCGGCAGTCCGCTCGCGGAGATGGATTTCCTTTTCGGCGGGGTTTCCGCCATTCTAACAGCCGAGGACGGAACCCAACAACAATGGAGTCTCTATCGTGTGACCGAAGACGCGGAACGCATGTTCGGCATGACGAAGGAGTTTCCCAACATCGGGCCCGAACCGAAAACGTTCGCGAAAAGCCAACGCAACCGAACCTTCATCACCGGCGCGGGACGCAAGCTCTCCATCCGACACAGCACCTCGGGTGCGACGCGTTGGGAAGGCGAGCTGGATATCGATCCCGTCGCTCTGACCCTTGATGCGAAAGGACAATCGTTCTGGGTCGCATCCGCAAACGGCGAAGCTCAGAAATTTGCGGTCGATGACCACCACCCCGATGCGGGAATGCAGGCGTTCTTCGGGAAAGTTTGGTATGAGGGTGGCTCCGGCCCCATCTATCAATGGCAGTCAACCGGTGGAACGGATGATTTCGAAGCGAAACTCTCCCTGATGCCGCTGATCTTCGGATCTCTCAAAGGCACAACCTATGCGCTGCTTTTCTCCGTGCCGATCGCTCTGCTCGCCGCGGTGTTCTCCGCCGCGTTCCTTCCTCCGGCCGTGAAACAAATCGTCAAACCCACGATGGAGATCATGACATCGCTTCCTTCGGTGGTTCTTGGCTTCCTCGCCGGCCTCTGGCTGGCACCGATTCTCGAGGATCGCGTTCCCTCGGTGCTGATGATGGTGATCCTCGTTCCAATTACTGCACTTCTCGTAGGTTATTTCTGGTGCCGCACACCTCTCGCTTTCCGCAATCGCTTCGCCGGTGGCTTCGAGTGGGCCATTGTGATTCCGTTTCTCGCCCTCGCCGCCTACACCGGCTGGACCCTGGGGCCCGTCATCGAGAAGATCTTCTTCGTTTACACCGAACCGGGAACCGGAAAACAAATCGCCGACTTCCGCCTTTGGTGGCCGCAGGCGACCGGCACAAGTTTCCAACAGCGCAACTCGCTCGTGCTCGGTTTCATCATGGGCTTCGCGGTGATCCCGGTGATTTTCACCATTTCCGAAGACGCCCTTTCGAATGTTCCGAAAAACCTAACAGCCGCCGCCGCCGCCCTCGGTGCGAACCGCTGGCAGGTGCTCTGGTCGGTCATGCTTCCCATTGCTTCGTCCGGAATTTTCTCCGCACTCATGATCGGCTTCGGCCGCGCGGTTGGTGAAACCATGGTCATGGTGATGGCGACCGGCAACACTCCCATCATGGAATGGAACCTCTTTTCCGGGATGCGAACCCTCGCCGCCAACATCGCTGTCGAACTCCCGGAAGCCCCCGTCGGTTCCACCCATTATCGCACCCTTTTCCTCGGAGCCGTCGTGCTGTTTGCGATGACTTTCGTGATGAACACCATCGCCGAAGTCCTCCGCCAACGCCTGCGTGAGAAAAACAAACTCGTCTGATCCATGTCGAAACCCGCCAAAACATCACAGAAACCGTTCGCGACCACAGGGAGATCGCGGAAAGGCGAGCCCTTGGTCTGGCTCACCGCCGGCGGTCTGGCGATCGGCGTCATCATGGCTCTCGGCTTGTTGCTGCTGATCCTGGTCAAAGGCACCGCATCCTTCTGGCCGAAACGCATCGAGCTGTTCGAAATCAAAAGCGGTGACCAAATCGAAAAAGTTGCAGGCTACGTCACCGAGGTCCAGACGCGCAAAGACCCAACAGGCAAGGAGGTCGATGAAATCCAGATTTTCCGTGCCAACAAGGATCTCAACGGTGAGGCGTTCATGTATGTCGATGCCAAGAACATCGTTTCACGCAGCACGCCCGAAAACATTTTGCTGATCGAGCGCCTCACCTATGGCCCAGCCATCGGCTATCCGGTCGCGATCGAAACCAAAGAGGGTCGTATTGAAGCGAAGGATGAAAAGTTTTCCTCATCGCTGCAAAACACATTGGAAAGCAACGAAGAGATCCGCAAACAACTCCTGCAGATCGAACGCAAACAGATCGGCCGGGTCAGTGCCGCGATCGAGCAGCTGGGTTATGACGAAAAGGCCGAGCGCATCACTGCGGATCAGGCAAAAACCCAACGTGCAGGGCTCCAGAAGGAGTTCGACACACTGAAGGCCAAAGCTGATGAGCTTTATGCAGAAATGGCAGCGACGAGCTTTGTGTATCGGGTCGCTGATGATCGCGAGAAATCTCTGGAGTCTGGTCAACTGCTGGCGGTCTTTGCCTCCAACGATCACGGTTTCTTCGGTAGAATTGGCGAAACCTTCCGCCGCGCCTGGCATTTCCTCAGCGAGGACCCCCGCGAGGCGAACATGGAGGGCGGTGTTTTCCCTGCGATTTTCGGTACGGTGGTGATGACCTTGGCAATGAGCTTGTTTGTCACTCCCTTCGGTGTGATCGCCGCGATCTATCTGCGTGAATATGCGAAGCAGGGGCTGCTCGTTCGCATCGTCCGGGTCTGCGTGAACAACCTCGCCGGCGTTCCCTCCATCGTCTTCGGCGTCTTCGGCCTCGCGTTCTTCGTCTATGTGGTCGGTGCCAATATCGACCAAGCCTTCTATTCCGAAAAACTACCGACCCCCACCTTCGGCACTCCCGGAATTTTGTGGGCTTCTCTAACACTTGCGCTTCTCACCCTGCCCGTCGTTATCGTCGCGACCGAAGAAGCCCTCTCCGCCGTCCCTCGCGGCGTGCGTGAAGCGGCTCTCGCCTGCGGTGCTTCAAAATGGCAAACAATCCAGCGCGTGGTGCTTCCCGCATCGCTTCCCGGAATTCTAACAGGAGTAATTCTCGCGATGGCGCGCGGTGCTTGCGAAGTCGCGCCACTGATGCTCGTCGGGGTCGTCAAACTCGCCCCGTCGTTGGCCATCGACGGTGTCGCTCCCTTCATCCACGCGGAGCGCAAATTCATGCACCTCGGTTTCCACATCTACGATCTCGGCTTCCAATCACCCGATGCCGAAGCCGCGAAACCCATGGTCTACGCCACAGCCTTGCTGCTGATCCTCGTCGTCGTGATCCTCAACCTCACCGCGATCCTGATCCGCAACCGCCTCAAAAAACGCTTCGCCGTCAGTTCGTTCTAACATTTTCCTCGAATGC
>CBFGOP010000175.1:0-4134 GCA_965650415.1 uncultured Prosthecobacter sp.
GATCCCCTCTCCCAGATGCGCTTGGCTTCCCGCCTGCGTCCTTTCCTGATCCGCCGCACCAAACTGCAAGTGGCCCAGGATCTTCCGCCGAGAACCGAAGAAGAGGTTTACTCAAAAATGGAAGGCGTGCAGCTCGAGCTCTACAAAAACGAACTCAAGCGCATTCAAAAAGCCCTGCTTGGATTGGACTCCGACGAAGCGGTCAAAAAGAACTCCTTCGCCATCCTTCAAGGCCTCATGCGCCTGCGCCAGATCTGCTGCCATCCGGGTCTTATCGATCCGAAATATCTCAAGGAGGAATCCGCGAAAATGGAATCGCTCTTCTACCTGCTCGACCAACTTTACGAAGAAGGTCATAAGGTATTGGTCTTCTCTCAGTTCGTTTCGATGCTTGACCTCATCAAGGCACGCCTCGAACTCGAAGCCCGTCCGTTCCATTACCTCACCGGTCAAACCAAAGACCGCAAAGGCGAGATCGAACGCTTCCAGACCACCCGCGATCCTTCCGTGTTCATGCTCTCCCTCAAAGCAGGTGGCGCCGGACTCAACCTCACCTCGGCGTCTTACGTCATTCTTTACGATCCATGGTGGAACCCTGCGGTCGAAAACCAAGCGATCGACCGAACCCACCGGATCGGCCAGAAAAACAAGGTGATCGCCTACCGCTTGCTCACCCGCGACACGGTCGAGGAAAAAATCCGCGTGCTTCAGCATCAGAAAACCCAGCTCGTCACCAACGTGCTCGGTGATGAAGGCTTCGCCTCCAACCTCGGCATCGACGACCTCCAGTTTATCCTCTCCCACAGCATCGACGACGATGATCATGAGGAGGAGAAACCGGTCGCGGAAAAGCCGGCTAAGAAGGTTGCGAAAAAAGCCGCGAAGAAAAACGTGCAGGATAATTTGTAGAAGATAGAAGACTGGAAGTGCTTTTTAGTGGCTGTTAGTCTTGAAATCTTCGGTTAGGCCAAGTTTTCGAAAAAATCGCAACGCTCGGTAGGGCGGTCTCCCCGAGACCGCTGATGCGAAGCATGGTGCTCGTGTAAGCGTTTCCGTTCATGGGACATCTCAAAATGAGATTTCTAGGAAGCACTCAACCAAGAACTAGGAACAAGGAACCAAGAACTCCCTCAAACAAAATCCAGCCCCACATCCAAAGATGGAGCGGAATGTGTCAGAGCACCGACCGAGACAAAATCAACGCCTGTCTCGGCGATTGCTGCCACGGTTTCAAGATTCACTCCACCGCTGGCTTCCAGTTGGACTTTTTCCACCGATCCGCGCAGCTCAACAGCCTCGCGCATTTCATCAAGATCCATATTATCTAACAAAATATAATCCACTCCCTCAAGTGTGAGGAAGTTTTTGACCTGATCGATCCGATCCGCCTCAAGTTCCACTTTCACCTTCGGTTTGTCGGCTTTCAGACGAAGAATCGACTCCTGCAAAGCCGCCAAACCACCTTCGGCAACGAGGTGATTGTCTTTCACCATCGCCCTGTCATACAGACCCATGCGATGGTTGGTTCCACCACCGTGCAACACCGCCTGTTTTTCCAGAGCGCGATACCCAGGAGTGGTCTTGCGGGTATCCAAAATCCGGGCGCGAGTGTGTTTGACCAAATCCACATAGCGCGAGGTCAGCGACGCCACACCGGAAAGCCTCTGCAAAAAATTCAGCGCCGTGCGCTCCGCAGTCAGGATTGATCGAGCCCTTCCCTCCACACTCATCAGGACCGCACCTGCAGCCACTCTTGATCCGTCTTCAATCAGCACTCTGACCTGCAAATTCGGATCAACTTGCCGGAACACCTCCTCCGCAAGTTTCACGCCTGAAACCACTCCATCCTGCCTCACTGCCAAAAAAGCCTTCGCCATCTTGTCCTCAGGAACAAAATACTCCGCCGTGACATCGCCGGAACCGATATCCTCCTTCAGTGCCATCATGATCAGTTCGTGAGACATGCCGCATCTCTAAACCGTTTTGATGAAAGTGGGAACTGAAAGTTTAATCGTTAGCTGGGACTTGCAGTTCCAGTCTGTCACGGGAACATGTTGTCGCTCCATGGGAAGCAAAAATGAAGATAATTGAAAAAGCGATCAACCGTCACGGGGCTCAACAAGAAACGTATCACGATAAAACGTCTGAGTTGCCTCATCCACATACAGAACTTCCAAGTGAAACTCAGATGCAGAGAGATTGATGTAACGCTTCAACGGCTTCCCTGGCGCTGGACTCAAAACTTCACCACGCCAGTCCCTGACTCTCCCAACAATCAAGACCGCAAGGCAGATTAAACCCAGAAACCATCCAGCTAGAAAAGAACTAGACTCTCGAAAAATCGCGATATAGCAACCGATGAAACCCAAGAGTGCAGTAAGCTCGATCAAACCACGTAACCGGGATACGGAACGAAAGATGGTTCCTCCATCCTTGTAACCAACGAGTGATTCAATCCTGATCCCTGGGTAACTTGAACTCCTTGGCATAATGAAATCCGGTGGAATAAGCTCTGTCGCCTGCTATGAGATGGAATTGTTCAGTTAACGATCAAGACCTCCTACGCCTGACCGGGGGAGGCGCTTGGACTGGAAGAAAAGGTGGAACGTTCATGTGGGGTGGAACTCGAACCAGGTCAGTCGTTAAGAGCGACGTCTTGTTCGGCATCTTTTGTTTGCCATACGGAACGCGCGTCTGGGTTAATCGCTTCATCCCTTTCGAGACAAGGACGAACCCAAAACTGGGCTGGTAAGATTGAAATCATCCAGCCTTCTTCGATGAGGATATAGAGCAGCGAATGGTCGAATCTAACATCGACAACTCTTCGCCCAATCGCTCCCTGAAACTCCTTTTCGTATATCTCATCTCGGACTTTGGCCTGCATCCGTTCGTCTTCGATGGCGTGCAGGGGCGGAGGAGAATCGAGGTCGATCAACACTCCATTTTCGAGCCGGACAAATCCCTCGCTGCAGGACATGTCAGACATGCTGATTGGCCTGTCGGGCAACAATACGATCACTTCGATTATTCGCATGCCGACTACGTCATCTCGTTTGAGCAGGTTTATTATTCTATACCAAACGTCGAGGCCTGGCACCCGCTACCGGGAGCGTCCCTCCGCTTCAGGTTGAGGTTTGTCGACACCCTCCGGCTTCGACTCGGGGCGGGTAGCGGGTTGCTCAGTGCCGCCTTGTTCGGCTTGATTTGTTAGTTTTGCGGCGACATTAGGCCTGTTGAGCTCGCGTATCGCGCTGTCGGAATCTGAGTCGCCAGTTACAGGAATGTAAAAGCCATCTGAGGTCTTCTTCAGATAGACTAGAAAATCCGTCCTCTCAAAACCCTCAGTTTGATCTGGCGGCCCAGCAAATACGTGAATCTTTCCCCAATTCCTGAAGCACGCAGCTAGACGCTTCCTAGCAAGTTCCGAGTCACCTAAATCTTCGCTACTCTCTTCGAGGGTTGAGAACCTGTAGAACCTACAAATCAATTTTCTTTTCGGATCCACATCGCCCTTGAGAAGGGTGATCACGTTCACTGTTCCTTTGAGTTCTCGAAAATACAGTCCAGTCGGCCTCGAAAACACGTCATCCAACATTCGCTTCTCTTTGGTGTCCTTAAGCCCTACAAAGCGAACGATGGCTACCAAGTCGGCGTCTCGATACATCACTGGGTAGTCAGGGATTCCGTATCTGTAACCACTTGATGCAGATGAAAACGAGCTAAGTAGAATCAAGATTAGCAATCTCATGGTATTATTTTGCCGAACAGTTTTATTGAGCCGCACGCGGTATTTGCCCTGCAAATGCCGCGCCTGGTATAATACCGACAAACGCCGCACGGAAGTGCATAACTCTGGATTGTCGGTTCATTGGGTGATCTTTAAATCATCGCAAGGAGGATGAGCAAGATGAATCTGGTTTCAGCATCCGTATCAAAAAATCTCACACTTAGGAACGACACCTTATCAATCCACTTCCTGAAACTTGCGGAAGGTCGATGAGAAATCATCTGGTTTCGCGTTCATCCAGGCTTTGATTTCATGAATCGGAAACGGCATCATGGATTCGATTTCCGCCGCCGGAAAATGCACGGAACCTTCGTGCCGGGTCATATACAAACGCACATGCTCCCAGC
>CBFGOP010000176.1:0-4012 GCA_965650415.1 uncultured Prosthecobacter sp.
CCGAAGCAGTATCTGGATTTATACAAGGATGTGAAATTACCGCCGATTCCGCATCCGAAAAAACCCGATGGACTGAGCACCTGGCATGGGAGCGGAGAGTTTTTCGGCAATTATGTCAGTGAGGATCCACGAAAAGACTCCGCGCTGGCTGATGAAATGAGAAGATCCTATGCGGCATGTGTTTCCTATGCGGATACGCAGGTCGCACTGATCTTGAAAAAGCTGGATGATCTCAAACTAACAGAAAATACCATCGTGGTGCTGTGGGGGGATCATGGTTGGCATCTGGGAGAACACGCTGTGTGGGGAAAACATACTTTGTTTGAGGAATCGCTGCGTGCACCGCTTGTGATACGCGCGCCCGGAATGATGAAGGCTGGCATGATGAGCGATGCTGTGGTGGAGACGGTGGATATTTATCCGACTCTTTGTGAGCTTGCCGGCATTTCGATTCCTGAGGGTTTGTCGGGAAAATCCCTGGTCAAACAGATGGAGGATCCGGCAGCGGAGGGTGATGTGGCCTTGGGTTTTTCGCCTAAGGCGGACACCATACGCACCG
The DNA here is from genome assembly GCA_965650415.1 of uncultured Prosthecobacter sp. Classification (GTDB taxonomy): domain Bacteria; phylum Verrucomicrobiota; class Verrucomicrobiia; order Verrucomicrobiales; family Akkermansiaceae; genus Luteolibacter. The sequence goes on from CBFGOP010000176.1 coordinate 560, forward strand.
CGCAATATCGCTTGATCCGGCACCTTGGGAAAAAGGAAAGCGAGCCTGCGATCGAACTCTACGATCACACAAGTTCGGAGAAAGAAACGAAGAACCTGGCTGAAGCCAAAACGGAGGTGGTTAAGGAACTTCTGAGTTTGTTAGATGAGAGGATGAAGTAGTTCTTGGTTCTTGGTTCTTGGTTCTTGGTTCTTGAAAATCCAGTGCGAAGCTCCAACTAGGAACAAGGAACTAAGAACTAGGAGCAGCGCCAAAGGCGCTCAACGCTTTTGGCATTTCTTGCACCAATAGGTGGATCGCTGTGCGAGAACTTCTTGAGAAATCGGGGTTTTGCAGCGGCGGCAGGGTGCGTCTTTGCGGTCGTAAACGAACAGGCGTTGTCTGAAGTAGCCGGGTTCGCCATCGGATTTGAGAAAATCTCGGAGAGTGGTGCCGCCCTGAGTGATGGATTCGGTCAACACTTCCTTGATTGCGGTGACAAGTTTTTGCGCACGGGGTTTGCTCAGTTGATTGGCAGGAAGTTTGGGATGAATGCCGCTGCGGAACAGGCTTTCCGAAGCGTATATATTCCCGACCCCGACGACAATTTTCGCGTCCATGATCGCGACCTTGATGGGAATGGATTTGTTTTTCAGGGCGGAGTGGAGGTGGGCGGCGGTGAAATCTTCTTCAAGCGGCTCGGGGCCGAGTTGCTGCAGCAGGGGATGACTGGTGATTTCGGAGGCGGGAACGCGGAGGGTCAGACCAAATCGACGGGGGTCGTGATAGCGCAACTGGAGTTGGTTTTTCAGGCTGATTCCGAGATGGTCGTGTTTTTTCCAAGCCTCGCCCTGAGGAATCACCCGTAGGCTGCCGGACATGCCGAGATGGATTAGAACAAAGTCGCCGAGGCTGGTTTCGATCAACAGGTATTTGGACCGACGACTGACCGAAACGATGGTCGAGCCCTCGAGTTCCGGTAAATTTTCGGAAATCGGCCAGCGGAGGTCGAAGCGGCGGATGAGGATTTCCGTGATTTCCTGGCCGATCACGTGAGGGGTAATTCCGAGGCGGGTGGTTTCGACTTCTGGTAGCTCGGGCATGGGCTCAATCTTTAAACCTGAAACTTTAAATCTCAAGGAAGAGGTGGGTGGGTGAGATTTCATGGAAAATTCGCGATTTTGCCCTTTTCGGGGTGCCACAAGTTCGCTGTATTCGCCGTGCGGAATTAGACCCTCTGCGAGATTTTTCCTTTTTACCCTATGCTCACCCTTCTTGTTGCTCTTCCGGTTCTGGCCTTTATTGCGATTTTACTCGGTGCGCCCGCACGCCGAACCGCTGTCGCTGCTGCTGCAATCAACCTGATAATCGGAGTGGGGTCAGTCTTCTGCTGGCAAGAGCCGGTCTGGGAGCTTTCCATTCTGGTTTTGGAAAAACCCGCCTTGCACCTGGGATTCGACTATCTGGATGGGATGAGTTTGGTGATGGTTCTGTTGTCGGTGATCGTCACCTTTGCCGCAGTTCTCTCCGGCAAGGCTCCGGTGGGTTCTGAAAAACTTTATTACGGTTCTTCTCTGCTGATCGCCGCCGGTGCGATCGGCGCCTTTGTTTCTACGGATCTGTTTTTCTTCTACGCCTTCCACGAACTCGCCTTGATTCCCACCTTCCTGATGATCGGAATTCTGGGTCGCGGCGATCGCCGTGGGATCGCATGGAAAATCACGATCTATCTCGGGCTCGGCTCTTTGATACTCCTGGCCGGTTTGGTGTGGTTGGCGACCTTGACCGGCACATTCGATCTGCGTGAAATGAAAGATGCCGCGGGATCGATCGATCTCGCTGCGCAAAAAGGCATCGCCGCTCTGCTGATTGTCGGTTTCGGCACCCTGGTTTCCCTTTTCCCATTTCATTCATGGGCCGCACCTGCCTACGCCAGTGCGCCTGCACCGACGGCGATGTTGCACGCGGGGGTTTTGAAAAAATTCGGCCTCTACGGATTGTTGAGAGTCGCAATTCCAATGGTGCCCGAAGGTTTGGAAGCCTGGTTGACGCCGCTGTTGGTGTTGCTGACTGCGAACATTCTGTGGGTGGGCTTTGTGACCATTTCCCAGAAACGTCTGGATAACCTGTTAGGCAGCTCGTCGGTGATGCACATGGGTTATATCTTCCTCGCGATCGCGGCTTTGATTGCAAATCCGGAAAACGATCTCGCGATTCCTGCGGCGGTGCTGTTGATGTTCGCTCACGGGATTTCGATCGCTTTGCTGTTTGGATTGGCGGATCACATCGAACGCAGCACGGGTTCACTCGATCTTTCCGATATGGGTGGATTGGCAAAATCCGCTCCGGTGATGGCACTGATTTTCGGAATCGCAGCCATGGCATCGATCGGTCTTCCCGGCTTGGCAAACTTTGCCGGTGAAGTGATGGTGTTTCTCTCGGCATTCCGTGACTACGTTCCAGCGAATGGTTTGGGTGCGGTGCAGATTGCCTGTATCCTCGCGATCTGGGGAGTGGTGATCTCGGCGGTTTACATGCTGCGCGCGTATCGCAAAATTTTCCAAGGTCCGGCAGTGAAATCCACTGAGTCAGCCGCCGATCTCACACTTGCGGATCGGATTCCGGCTGTGTTGCTGGTCATCGTTCTGCTCGCTGTGGGTTGTTATCCGAACCTGTTGCTTCAATTTCTCTAATAACGTCTTTTCTCAAGAATCCAACTTTCAACGTTTCACGCAATGCCCGCCTATTATCTGGAAGCACTCACAGTCACCCTCGGTTTCATCATTCTGCTCGCCGAGGCTTTTGTATCATCGAAAAACAAATCGTGGGTCGGCGTGATCGGTGCTGCCGGTTTGTTGGGGATTTTGGCAATGGTTTGTTGCGCGATCGGTCCGGATGCGAAGCCTGATGCTCCATGGGCATCATGGGCGCTTTGGAATTTCTATCAGTTTGATTCGTTTGCGAAGTTCTTCAAAATCTTCGCGTTGATTACTACGATTGCCGTGTTGTTGATGGCGATCGATTATCGCAAGATTCTTGCCCGTTTCACCGAGAGCCCATCGACCGAAGAAGGAACGGGTGAATATTACTCCCTGCCGATCTTCGCCTGTGCGGGGATGATGTGGATGGCTTCCGCGAAGGATCTGGCGGTTGCTTTTGTTGCTTTGGAACTGGTCACAATCACCTTTTACATTTTGGTGGCCTACATGCGCCGTAATGTCGGATCGCTGGAAGCTGGAGTGAAATACCTCATTCTCGGTGCGCTCAGTACGGGATTTTTGGTTTACGGAATCGCATGGATCTACGGTGTCACCGGCACGATGAGACTGGATCAGATTTCCCAGCAAATCGTCGGTATGGAAAACACCGTGCCGTTGTTGTTCGGGATCGCGTTGGTTCTGGTTGCTCTCGGGTTCAAGGTCGGTGCGGTTCCGATGCAGATGTGGATTCCGGATGTCTATCAGGGTGCGCCGA
>CBFGOP010000177.1:0-4008 GCA_965650415.1 uncultured Prosthecobacter sp.
ACACCTTTGAGCGATTTCTCCAACTCTCTCGTCTTGCTCTCCCAACCATCCCGCAACTCGGAAACTTTCTGTCCCGTCAAAAGACAAATTTCCAATGATCTCGATACATAACGCTTGTTGCCACGATTCACCTGCGCTGCCTCCACAGGGTCGATCCTTTCCAACTCCGCCAACAAATCCTCCAAGGTCCTCACCTCCATCTGCTCACGAAGCTTCGCATCTCCCTTGGGCAGTGGCGATGGACCGTGGGTGAGAAATTTCAAATACAAACCCGATCCACCCACCACAACCGGTGTTTTTCCCCGCGATTGGATTTCGGAAATCACCGGCATCACCATCTCATGATACCGGCCCGCATCGCATTTCTCTCCGGGTTCCAACACACCGAACAAATGATGTGGAAAACCGGACTTCTCCTCCTCACTCGGCGCCGCACTCAACACTTCAATCCCACGAAACAACTGAAACGCATCGCCATTAACGATTTCCCCATCCCGTTCCCCCGCCAAATGCAGAGCATACGCGGTCTTGCCGGACGCGGTCGCGCCACAAACAAAAATGGGGGCGGGTGATGCAGGCATGTCCACTTGAAGCAGCACCCAATCAAAGTCGAAAGTCAAAAGTCTAAAAGTCTCAACCAGAACCGCTGGTGCGGTTGGATAAAAAGACCTTTAGACTTTCAGACCTTTAGACTTTCAGACCATAATCTACCCATGGGAATTCCCTTCCAAAACACCTACGCGCACCTGCCCGAGCGATTTTTTTCCAAACAAACGCCTGCCTCTGTCCCAAACGCGTTTGTCATCCGCACCAACCCCGAACTGGCTACCGAGCTCGGAATCGATCCAGCATGGCTCTCCACCCCCGAAGCCCTCGCTGCCTTTTCCGGAAATCAAATCCCCGAAGGAGCCGAGCCCATCGCCCAAGCCTACGCCGGCCACCAATTCGGCGGTTTCGTCCCGCAACTCGGCGACGGTCGCGCCATCCTGCTCGGCGAGGTCATCGACATCCACGGCCAGCGCCGTGACATCCAACTCAAAGGCTCGGGTCGCACGGTGTTTTCACGTGGCGGCGACGGAAAATCCGCACTCGGTCCCGTCCTCCGCGAATACCTCGTCAGCGAGGCCATGCACGCTTTCGGAGTCCCAACCACCCGCGCCCTTGCCGCCGTGGCCACTGGTGAAACGGTCGCTCGCGAAGAAACCACCCCGGGAGGCGTTTTCACCCGCATCGCCGCCAGCCATATCCGGGTCGGCACGTTTCAATACTTTGCCGCCCGTCAGGATACCGAAGCGATCCGCATCCTAACAGATCACTGCATCGCCCGCCACTACCCGGATGCCGCCCATGCCGAAAACCCCGCTCTCGCCTTTCTTGAAAACGTCATTGAAGCCCAAGCAAAGCTTATCGCCAAATGGTTGCCGCTCGGTTTCATCCACGGCGTGATGAACACCGACAACTGCGCCATCTCCGGCGAAACCATCGACTTCGGACCGTGCGCCTTTATCGACACTTTCCACCCGGATGCCGTCTTCAGTTTCATCGATCGAAACGGCCGCTACGCCTGGGGCAACCAACCCACCATCGCCCACTGGAATCTCACACGGCTCGCAGAAACCTTGCTGCCCATCATCGACCCCTCCCCGGAGCGCTCGAAGGAACTCGCCCAAGCCGCCTTGGGAAACTTCATGCACCATTTCCAATCCGCCTACCTCGACCATTTCAGCAAAAAGCTCGGTCTCAGCGAACGGTTAGATCCCGACACCCGCATGGCATTTCTGAAATCCACCCTCGGCACACTGGCCAAGGAAAACATCGATTTCACTTTGTTTTTCCGACACCTCACCTTGTTCGCCAAACAGGATGCGCGATCCGACCTGCATCACATGATCAACGAACGCTGGATCTCCGATTGGGAGTCGATGCGGAAATCGGAAAACCATCCCGCCATCATGCAGGCGCACAACCCCATTCTGATCCCACGCAACCACCGAATCGAAGAGGCCATCCAAGCCGCCTACCGGGAGGATTTCTCTCTTTTCCACCGCTTGGTCGATGCGTTGAAAAAACCGTTTGATGAAAATTCCGCTTACGCAGACCTGGAACTCGCACCGCTTCCTGATCAGTGCGTGAAGAACACCTTTTGCGGGACATAAAGCGGAGCTGTCTCTATGGATTGCGGATCAATCGCGCCCCCATAACTGGCTACCCGGATTTTTAAATCGCCTGAATCATGATTCTTGTCAGACACTTTTGAATTCTCTTCTGGCTGGTATGCGCTCTTTTTTATCAACCCACACATATATGAAAATACCGCTCATCTTACTCTCATTCATCATCCAAATCCAGGCTGCTACCTTCAACGTCACCAACTATGGCGCGATCGCAGATGACAAAACGGACAACACTGCCGCATTCACGACATGCATGGAGGCAATCATCGCCGCAGGTGGCGGAAAAATGCTGATCCCAGAAGGAGTCTATCAAGGCCGCATCATCATTCCTCCGGTTTCGAAACCCGCTCCGAGTTGGATCACGGTAGAGATCGTTGGCGAAGCTTCGCCAACCCCCGTATTCGGCACCATCGGAAATTTCCCTCTGCGCGATAAAGGAACCATTCTCAAATGCCTGGACAAGACAGGATCTGCGGTGATTCAAGCCCAAGCTTCAAAAAATTCCCTCTATGGCGGGTTCTCAGCCGTGCACGTCGTCATCGAAAATCTTGATGTCCGAACTTACGATAATCCGGCGATCAGTGGTATCGATTTGCATTACGCCATGCAGTGCCGACTCGAAAACGTTTTCATCAACACCGGCGTTTATAACGTGCAATCCGCCAAACCCACCCACAACACCAAAGGCCTTGTCACTCCGGCCATCAATAACGCGGCGCTCACTTTACTGCGCAATGTCGCCGTCACCGGCTACCACACAGGCATCGTGGTCAACGAACATACCGACGGCGATCACATCATCCTCGGCAGCAATATCCACGGCCTCGATTTCGCCACCGCACACCACGCATCACGCTTCGACCGGGTAAGCTCCATGCGCAACACCCACCATGTCACCGTCACCGGCAAACACGGTTTTACCATCGAACAGTTGAACATCGAAAACGCAGGCCCGGGGCAGACTGATACCAACAACGAATGGCAGAAACTCGCCAGCGACCTCAACGATCCTAAAAATCGGAATCGGCCAAATCACTTACTGGATCGTCCTCGGCGGTGTCGGCGCGGTGGAGGACTTTTCACGAAATGGCGGAGCAAAGATCCGCACCCGACGCATTGGAGATCAACCATGATTCCGGATGATACATCCCGTTGTATCCCGGCTGATAGAGCATCACCCCTAACACCTCGGACATCGCTTCGAAATGCTTGAATGCTGGGATTTGCTTTGTCATCCATAGCGGAGACTACAGCAGAGAACCGCTCTGCGAAGGTGAAAAAGGGGTTGCCCCCCAGAGGCTGCTCATGATCAGCAATGTGCCGTCCGGACCGTCAGCACGCATCACCACAACCTTGTCCAACACACTCTAAATCCCCGCAAGTTCTGAGGACCTTGCGCATTAACCATTTCCCCATCCGCCACACCCTCACCGACCAGCGGCACGACCGTTGTTACGGGAACGTCTGGGATCGGCACCTCGCTGCGCCTGTAGCCGGTGAAAGACCGATCCTACGGCGTGTCACCCTTATCCGTGTATGGCTTGTAACCGAGATTCCCATCGGCGCCCAGCGATACCAGAGGCTCCCACCCGCTGGGAACGAAGGAATGCTTCCCGATCTCCCTCCGGCCGGGTTTCACCTAGGATTCCGGCAAGCCCCCCAATCAAGCGCGACACCACATTCCCGAAATTTTTTTCTTGCCAATGGACACGTTGAGATGTTTACTGCCTGTAGATCTTTTTGCACGCAAGAAATTCTTGTCGAAACCCCCATAAACCCAATTCATGAAAACAAAGACATCGATGTTTCGTCCGGCACTCGCCGTGACCTCCGC
>CBFGOP010000178.1:0-3977 GCA_965650415.1 uncultured Prosthecobacter sp.
AAACTTCCTCTTCATCATCCATTCCACCATTTTCGATGGATTCGCGGATGTCTTTCTCATAGCGAGGCTTCGCCTGCTTGGAGCAATGATCGACGATCCGCTCCACTTCCGCATCGGATACGAACGCACCTTGGGCGCGTTCCAATTTCGCGGATCCCGGTGGCAGATAAAGCATGTCGCCTTTTCCAACCAGCTTGTCCGCACCTTTGGTATCGAGAATGACCCGTGAATCGAGCGCGGAGGAAACCTGGAACGCGATGCGGCACGGGATGTTTGCCTTGATGATTCCAGTAACCACATCGGCGCGCGGGGTCTGGGTTGCGATGATCAAATGGATGCCAGCGGCACGGGCCTTTTGCGCGATCCGCGCGATGCACATTTCCACATCCGCAGGCGCGGTCTGCATCAGATCTGCCAACTCGTCGATCAGGACCACGATGTAAGGGAAACGATCGGGAATCTCATCGTCCTCGAGTTCCAGCTCTTCAAACTCCGCCTCGGGACCGAGATCGCCTTCTTCCAGTGCGGTGGCGATGGCATCGATTTCCTCTTCGTCGACTTCGGCCTCCTCTTCCTCAGGTTCTTCGACCGCCTGTGGCTGGACCTTGTCGGGACGCGGACGATTGTTGAACCCATCGAAGTTTCTCACGCCTTCTTTGGCGAAAATGCGATACCGTTTCTCCATCTCGTTCACCACCCACTTGAGCGCGGCAACGGTTTTCTTCGGATCCGTCACCACCGGCACAACCATGTGCGGCAGTTTGTTATACATCTGCATCTCCACCACTTTGGGATCGACCATGATGAAGCGCAGTTCATCGGGACCAAATTTGAAAAGGATGGATGCGATGATGGAGTTGATACAAACGGATTTACCGGAACCCGTCGCGCCTGCGACGAGCAAGTGCGGCATCGCCGCGAGATCTCCGATCACGGTCTTGCCGTAAACGTCCTTGCCGAGTGCGAGTGGGATTTTTTTCTTCGCCGAGCGGAAATCGGTATCATGCAACAACTCGTGCAAAGGAACCGCGACCTTGCTGGTGTTCGCGATCTCTATACCAACCGTGTCCTTGCCGGGAATCGGTGCGAGAATGTTGATGCGCTCGGCTCTCGTGGCGCGAGCCAAGTCCGCTTCCAGTTGGGAAATGCGTGAAACCCGCAGTCCGGTGGAGGGATAAATTTCGTAACGGGTGATCGTCGGGCCACGCGTGATGTCGCCGGGAGTGACATCGATACCGAAGGCTTTGAGCGTGTTCACAATCGTGGTCTGGATGCCGATCAATTCATCGTGATCCGCAGCCTCCGCTTCCTCCTCGATTTCATCCAACAAATCGAATCCGGGCAGCTCGTAATTTTCGTAGCCCGTCACGGAAAGCGATTGGTGGCCCGGTTTCTTGCGCTCGAACGGCTTCGCCCCAAGTTCCATTTGCTCAACCGAGCGACGCTGCGAGGCATCGATGATTTGTGGCAGCGGAGTTTCGCGGATCGGCAGTTCCTTTTGACCCGGAGTGTCGGTTTCGGCTTCCTTGAGTTTCGCCATCTCGCGCTCCACGCGTCGCTGCTCGCGCTGGCGTTCGCGTTCCTGAAGCAATTCCTTTTCCTTGGATGCGGCACGTCCGGCTTCGGTACGGCTCATGCGCCATGCATCAAATTTGCGTTTCAGCGCTGCGAAGCAGGCTTTGGCGAAAGCAAAAGGCGTGTGTCCGGTTAGATAAATCAGACCTAACACATAGCCCAGACTCGCGAGACCGATGGTTCCGGACTTGTTAAACGGGATCATCAGACACTCTCCAATCCCATAGCCAATCACTCCACCCGGACTGGGCATTTCGCAGCGTTTCGCCCAATCCTCAAAAAACCAACCTGATGCATGAAGCCAGACCGAGGCGGAAATGAGCACGGTGATCAAACCAACTGACACCCTTGGCCAAATCAACGAACGGAACGCCAGCTTGGTAATTCCGAACCAGATGAACCCGATCGAAAGCAACCAGCCTGCAGCGCCGGTCAAAAGAATCTGCGCAAACCCCAGAATTCCACCCACCGGGCCCAACCAGTTGTCTCCCCTCTTTCCGCTGTCATCCGCAAAGCTCCCGAAAAATCCCCAGCTCGGCAAATCCGCCGGACTGTAAGACAATTGGGATAACAACAAAACCAAGCCGCCAGCCAACCAGCACACCCCGGCAACCTCGCCGGACCATTTGCTTGGCTCCTCAACTTGCCCACGTTTTTTGTTCTCTCGATTGGCCATGGATTTACAACGCCCACAGCATCCCTTGCCCACCCCAAAAGGGCAAGATTGTTTTCATACCCTAAAAATCAGGAAATCTTAAGGATTTCAGGCCAAAAGCGCGATCTGCTCGCCCGGGCCGTGGACTCCTTCGATCAAAATCCCTTCAACGTCCGCTGTTTTTGAGGGCCCCGTGCACCAAATCACGTTCGGGGCGTCCCCCAAGGCCGCGATCGCCTCTGGAATGGAGCGATGGATCTCGGATTTTTTCAGTACCCCGACATGGACCCAAGGTGACAGGGCGGCGAGTCGATGCGAGGTTTTGAAATCATCGATGATCAGGGAACCCGATTCCGCGATCGCCCCGGTCGCACGCGTGATGCCGAACTGATAGTCGTCGTAGCGCTCGCGGTCATAGGTCGTTTCCACTTTCAGCCCCGCATCCACCAAGCCTTTGCCAACCGAATCAAACAGCTCGGGATCGCAGTAACCGGTCAGATGGTCATGGGATTTCAGGAAATCCGCCAACTCTTTCACGCTGTCCATCGCCTTGCCGTTCACCGCCTTGAAATTCTGACTGAAGGCTTTCCAGAGATCCGTCTCCTTGAGTTTCACATCGGAAATCATCACGGATGGATCGTATTTCGGATATTCGGCCTTGGTGGCCAGATGATCCGTAGTCTGGCGGATTTTGGAGAAAATTTGAGAGCGGGACATGATTTCGAAGCTTTGTTTTTACAGGGAGGGAAGAGAAACGGGAGAAGAGGAGGTATGATTGGTGTAGGTGAAATTGATTTATTGGGGTTTGCGGAAAAGGCGGCGTTTGCCCAGAGGCCAGTTTTTAAAGTTTAGCAACAAGCCTACTTCAAGTTTTGAAATATTGAGATAACCGATCATTTGGGCCTCATGGCAGGGAAGCAGACTGTCCACGCATTTTGCATCAACAATGAGTTTGTTTTCGACGACAAGATCAGGAATGAGATGGCCAATGAAGCGATTCTTATAAAAAGCTTCATACTTGGGTTGCTGTTCAAAATGAATGCCTCTGTCTGCAAACTCGACGCACAAAGCACGTTCATACAATTTCTCATCAAGACCGGGACGCAATTCCTGATGCACGGAAATCGCAGCAGAAATCACCTCTCTGGTGAGCTCTTGATGGGGCAAGTCATTTTCCATAATCCTAAATCAACTCCTTCTTCTCCCGTTTCTCTTCTCTCCCTGTAAATTAAGCCGGATCAAACCTTGTCAGCCGACCTATCTTTCATCCATTTCCTGAAATGCCCGCCACGGGATTCCGGCAGGGTTCGCTGGCCTAACCAATCCTGCAATGGCTTGATCGGGGCTACCTGGATCGGCAGATGATTCATGGCTTTCGACATGGTCATCGCGGTGCGCCAGAGAGACGGCGATGTGGCAAGGGTCGCAAATGGCGACATGGGGATGGCGCCTTCGGAGGGGATTTCTTCACGTTTGGCTTTGTCGCGCAGTCGCAACAGCAGATCGGGAATGGGAATATCGACAGGACAAACTTCATTGCAAGCACCGCAGAGCGAGGATGCTTTCGGCAAATCCGCGAGCTCAGGGAAACGCTTGCCAAAGAGAATCGGCGATAGCACCGCGCCGATCGGACCGCCGTAAACCGAGCGATACGCATGACCCGATGCCTGACGGTAAACCGGACAAACATTTTGACAGGCCGAACAACGGATGCAGCGCAGGATCTCGCGGCAGTTCGATGCCAGAA
>CBFGOP010000179.1:0-3889 GCA_965650415.1 uncultured Prosthecobacter sp.
GTTTTTCAAAAGTCTTACTTGGAAGCTCCACTGGAATTGATCTGACCATTGCTGCGATAAGTTGGGATCTCGTCCACGAGATCGTCTGGTGATGTAAAAGTTTTCCCTAGTCAATCGTATCAGCTCGGCACATTACTTTGTGAGCATTCTTGAGCTTTCGCTTTACGGCATTCACATCTTCGACAAGTGGAATTTTTTCGGGAGCCGTACCGCTGTTCTTTATCATCATTTGGCGAATTTCTGCTCCTACTTGAACTGCCGTTGCTGTGAGCTGATTCAATCCTCGGCTTTTTGTAGCGCGGATCCTTTCCGTAGTCTGTGTGACCCGGAAGAAATTGCCTGCTAGCTCAGTTCGATCCATAAAATCGTAAAGGGTTCCCTTGGAGGAAAATCCCTTGTATTTTTTAAGATCCTTTAACGACATATTATACATTCCTCGGAACCCTGCGTCTTTAAAAATACCGAATTGTTTTGATTGCAACCCGGCAGTTTGTGCAACTCCTGACAACGTTTTTTCAGAATCTTTGAGTTCATCTCTTACTTCCATCCGGACAAATCCTTCACCGGATGAGCTCGCGTCGATGATTGATGAAGCGAAAGCTGCCAAATAAACTCTAGCCTGCTTCACTTCATCCTTACGCTCGTCAGCGTGCATCGCAACAAGGAAGCAAGCGAAACGACTGAGCTTATAGATTACTTTTCCCTCTAGCTTCTGAGCAAGAGGAGTAAACGCCTCTGATATATCGACGTTCAGAGAAGCGCAAACTCCCATTGATTTATTGATCACTTGAGAGAACGATCCATAGCTAGAATAACCAAGGAATTTCATGAATTCCGAAGAATACCAGTGTCTAAAGCCCTCGTCGTGGGCAGCGTCTTCAAAAAGAGGGAGATCGGGATTTTCTTCGGGGTTCATAGTGTTCAAGTGGTAAGATTTTCAGAAGTGGACGGGAATGAAGGCACCTCACTGACAAGCCTCACACTCTCCGCCATTCAGCATCGCATCAAGTGAACAAGCCATCTTCTGCTCAGCGGTAAATGTCTTCGCAGCCGCGTTCGCTGCAGCGGTGGTGGCGGTTTGGGTGGCCATGACGCCGCGTTGCTCTTTCTTCACATCGACGGTGGTTTTTTCGATGTTGGAAGCCTGGAGCGTGCGGAGGTAGTAGGTGGTTTTGAGGCCTTTGTCCCAGGCGCGACGATACATGTGGCTGAGGGTTTTGAGGTCCGGGGTCGAGAGGAAGAGGTTGACCGATTGGGATTGGTCGATCCATTTCTGACGACGTGCGGCGGCATCGATGATGTATTCGTATTCGATGCCGAAGACGGTTTTGTGTTTGAGTTTGATGTGCTCGGGGATCTCGTCGATGGCATCGAGTTCGCCGTCAAAATATTTCAACTGATCGACCATTTCCGGGTTCCAGAGGCCGGCTTTCTTGAGGTCTTTGACGAGCTCGGTGTTGAGGATGGTGAAATCGCCGGAGAGGTTGGATTTCACGTAGAGGTTTTTGTAGTTCGGCTCGATGCACGGGGTGGTGCCCATGATGTTGGAGATCGTCGCGGTCGGAGCGATCGCGAGGACGTTCGAGTTGCGCATGCCGTGTTTTTTGATTTTCTCACGAACGACGGACCAATCCATTTTGCCACCGCGTGGGACATCGATCTTGCGACCGCGCTCGTCTTCGAGGAGATCGACCGTGTCTTGTGGGAGAAGTCCCCTGCTCCATTTGGAACCTTCGTAGGTGGAGTAAGTGCCGACTTCCGCCGCGAGATCGGACGATGCGCTGTAGGCGTAGTAAGCGATGGCTTCCATCATCTCGTCGTTGAACTCAACCGCGGCATCCGATGCGAAGGCGAGGTTGCGTTTGTAGAGCGCGTTCTGGAGACCCATCACGCCGAGGCCGATGGGGCGGTGGCGGTTGTTCGAGGTTTTGGCGGCCTCGGTCGGGTAGAAGTTGATGTCGATGACGTTGTCGAGGGCGCGGATCGCGACCGTGATGGTTTCCTTGAGCATGTCGTGATCGATCGCGCCATCGTTGGTGATGTGGGAATCGAGGATGACGGAGCCGAGGTTGCAAACCGCGGTTTCCTCATGGGAGGTGTTGAGGGTGATCTCGGTGCAAAGGTTGCTGGAGTGGATGACGCCGCAGTGATCCTGAGGCGAGCGCACGTTGCAGGGATCTTTGAAGGTGATCCATGGGTGTCCGGTTTCGAACAACATCTTGAGCATGGATTTCCAAAGCTCGAGAGCCGGGAAGGAACGCGACCAAATTTTGCCTTCGGCGGCCATTTGTTCGTATTGAACGTATTTTTCCTCAAAGGCTTTGCCGTAGAGATCGTGGAGATCGGGAGTTTCGTTGGCACGGAACAAGGTCCAGTTCTGGCGCTCGTCCATGCGTTTCATGAACAGGTCGGGAATCCAGTTCGCGGTGTTCATGTCGTGGCAGCGGCGGCGGTCGTCACCGGTGTTTTTGCGGAGCTCGAGGAAGTCCTCGATGTCGTTGTGCCAGGTTTCGAGATAAGCGCAGCCGGAGCCTTTGCGTTTTCCGCCTTGGTTGACGGCGAGCAATTGGTCGTTGTGCAGTTTCAGGAAAGGAATGATGCCTTGGGATTCGCCGTTGGTGCCTTGGATGTAGCCACCGGTGCCGCGAACCGCGGTCCAGGAGCCACCGAGTCCGCCCGCCCATTTCGAGAGGTAGGCGTTTTCCGCAATGCCGCGCTGCATGATGGATTCGATGGTGTCGTCCACTTTGTAGAGGTAGCAGGAGGAAAGCTGGGAATGGAGGGTTCCGGAGTTGAACAAGGTTGGGGTCGATGAGCAGAAGCGGCGGCCCTTGTAGAGGTTGTAGAGACGGATCGCCCAGTCTTCGGCCTTGGTGGCCTCGCGTTTGAACAAGCCCATCGCGACGCGCATCCAGAAGAACTGCGGAGTTTCCATGCGGCGATGTTTGTCGCCGGTTTTGTCCACGATGAGGTAACGGTCATACAGGGTCTGAATGCCGAGGTAGTCGAAATCGAGGTCGGCGGTCGGGTCGAGGGCTTCGGCGAGCTGCTCGATGTCGTATTTCTCCAACAACTCGGGATTGAGGCGTTTGATCGCGACACCGTGTTTGATGTAGGATTTGAAACCGGTTTTGTGGGCTTGCTTGAGCTTGTCCACGCCATCGGTGGAGATGTTCCAGTTCAGCACTTCCTCATAGATGTAGGAGAGCAGGATGCGTGCGGCGAACTTCGCGAAGTCGGCATCTTTCTCGATGAGGGTTTTGGCGTTGAGGATGATGGTGGCTTTGAGGTCCTTGGCGGAAATTTCCGCACCGACCGAACGGCGGAGTTCGCGTTCGATTTCGGCTTCGTCGATGTTGAGCTTGAGTCCGATGGAGGCGAAGGCGATGCGTTTCTTGAGTTCCGATCCGTCCCAGAAAGAGGATTGGCCATCATCGGTGGTGACGACGATCATCGACTCTTGGGCGAGATCCTCGGATGTTTCGCCTTCCATTTCACGGCGAAGAAGGCTGCGCTGGGCGCGATAGAGAATGTAATGCTCGGCGGCCTTGAAGTGGCCCTGGCGCATGAGTTCTTCCTGAACCATGTCCTGGACGTCCTCGATGTGAACGAAGGATTGGTCGCCACGGCGCACGCGCTCGGTGACGGCTTTGGCGACGTCGATGGCGGGCTCGGGGTTTTCCTTGATGGTGAGGAAGGCTTTTCTAACAGCGATCTCGATTTTGGTTTCCGACCATGGCACGACGTTGCCGTTGCGGCGGATCAGGCGCACGGGAAGCGCGTGTGGGCTGGAGCCGAGATCGACCTCGCCGGTTTTCTGGAGCGAACGGCGGAATGCGAGGGATTTCGCGACGTCGTAGGCTTCGTTTTCCAAGAGGGCTTTTTCGAT
>CBFGOP010000180.1:0-3830 GCA_965650415.1 uncultured Prosthecobacter sp.
CCTCCGCGTTTTTTCAAACGCTCGCGCACTTCTTCCGCGTTTTCCCGAATGATCCGAATATCCAACATGACGGCGCAAACTTTCGTGGCAGGCAGGGGCTGAAAGCAAGGCAAACGTGACATCTCCGGCGAGTTGTGTATCCAATCCCGCAACGTGCTTCTCCTGTTCCACAAACCCTACGGCGTACTGTGCCAGTTCACACCGGATCAGCCGGGCCAGAAAACCCTGGCGGATTTCGGTTTTCCGAAAGGGGTTTATCCGGTCGGGCGACTCGATATGGATTCCGAGGGTCTGCTGTTGCTGTGCGATGAACCGGGGTTCAACCACCGTTTTCTCGACCCCGAACAAGGCCATCCGCGGGCGTATTGGGTGCAGGTCGAGGGCGAGCCGGATGAAGTTGCGCTGAAAAAACTGAAATCCGGGGGCATCGATATCCAAGGCCATAAGACCCGGCCGTGTCGGGTAGAGTTGATCAACGAACCAAACGTTCCACCGCGTGATCCGCCGGTGCGTTTCCGGAAATCCATCCCGACCTCATGGTTGCGCATGGAATTGGTAGAGGGAAAAAACCGCCAGGTTCGGCGGATGACTGCGGCTGTCGGTTTCCCGACTTTGCGTTTGATCCGGTGCAGGATTGGTGGGCTGGATGAAATCCAGCTTAGCCAAGGAGAGTGGAGAGAGTTGAGCGCGGAGGAGCGGAAGATGTTGATCGGCAGGGACGGTTAAGCGTCCTCAGTAGCCTTGGCGAAGGAGGATCCTTATCCGCCCATATCTATAAGCTTCTGAAAACCAAAGATTTATGCGTAAATCCTAATTTATTCCTAATTCTTCCTAAATTAGGAATTGGGTTGACTCTAGGTCAACTTCGCTTTAATTCCTAATCCGCTCAAAATTAGGAATTATCCATGCGCTACCCTGAAACACCGCCAGCCTGGCAGCCTCTGATGCTCGATGTCACCCAGCGCGGCCAGGCACAGGCTTTCTATGAATATGGCCAAGCGGAGCGACGACGTACCGATCGATATCTTCACTGGGATGAATTCCGCCATCGGGTTTCCCATGAAGGCGCACTCAGCATCGAGGAACGTTGGGCCGCGATCCGGATGAACCGGACATTCGGAACGCAGTCGATCTCGCTCAAAGACCCCACAGGCAGGCCTTTTACATTCTCGCTCAACCAACGGACTTTTGAGCTCCTGCATGAAATCGATCTCCATTGCGGAGGCGGTATCTCCGTAGCGAAAGAAGGAATCATTCAGGCAGGCAGCCGCGATGCCTATTATGTGAGTTCGGTCTTTGAGGAAGCTTTGACCTCAAGCCAGTTGGAGGGCGCGGTTGTAACACGTTCGGAAGCTCAGGAAATCCTGCGAAAACAGCGCGCTCCATCTAACAGCCATGAGCTGATGGTCGTGAACAACTACCGCACCATGCGTTTGTTGTCCGAATTGAAAAATGAACCTCTCACTCCTGAACTCATCCTCAGTGTTCATCGGGAAATCACTGCCGGAACTTTGGATCACCCAAAACAAGAAGGTCGCTTCCGCGATCTGGGAGATGACATTCGGGTCGTGGATGACGAAAGCGGTGAGACGTTTCACACTCCTCCCCCAGCCAACCAACTCGCCAGCCGCGCCGATCTGCTTTGCCACTTTGCAAACCAGCAAGGGATGGAAGGATTTTTGCATCCTGTCATCCGATCCATCCTTCTCCATTTCTGGGTGGCTTATGATCACCCTTTTGTCGATGGCAATGGCCGCACAGCCCGCGCGCTTTTTTACTGGTCCATGCTCAGGCACGGCTACTGGCTGGCCGAGTTCTTCTCGATCTCACATGAAATCCTCAAAGCCCCCAAGCAATACTACCGTGCGTTCCTTTACACCGAGACCGATGAAAACGATCTGAACTATTTCATCCTACATCAACTCGAAGTCATCAACGCTTCCATTCATGCACTGAAACAACACATTGAACGGAAGCGTGCGGAGTTTGATGCCATCAAGCATATCCTCGGCCCTGGAAGTGGTTTCAATCATCGTCAGCTCGCCATCCTCAAACACGCCATCAAATATCCGCAAACCACTTACACCGTCGCAGGCCATCAGCAATCCCATGGCACCTCCTATCAGACAGCCCTGAACGACCTCGCCGATCTTCAACGGCGCGGTTATTTCCGCCGCGACAAAATCGGCAAGGCATTTGCATTCCGACCCATTGCGGATTTGATTGGGCCGTTGAAGTGAGGCCAATGCGGTAAGACGTGCTCTTTCATCTCATCCTTTGAACTTCGCAAGTTTTCGGCCTCCATGCCTGATAAGATTCTCTTTAAATTAACTAAACTCGAAGCCGCTCTCTAGATATCTTGTTCTGCCACCTCGCTAAGGTGAGAAAGCGATCGTTCACTTCGGCAGCGCGACTCTTGGCATTTTCACGATGAAGCTGCCGAGAAAAAGTCCGCCAATGAAACCGCCGAGATGGGCGCCGTAGGCGACGCCGGTGATGCCGTCGGTGTAGTTCATGAAATCATGGATCAAGCTGATGACGCCTAGTAAAGCGAGTCGGCTTGGAGCGATGGGCCTGGCCATCGGCCATACATGCGGGTCCGGCAGATGCCAGCGCACGGCCATGGCGAGATAGAGTCCTTCGAAGCCCATGACCGCACCGGAGGCGCCGAGGCAGGGAATCCATTCTTCAGGGTTGAGAACGATGTGGCAGAGAGACGCGGTGATGGCTGTGAAAACAAAAGTGAAAAGCATCCAACGCTGGCCGAGGAGTTCTGCTGCCAAAGCCGCGAAGATCCAAAGAAAAATCATGTTTCCGATCAAGTGCCCGGGGCTGCCATGGAGAAGCTCAGCGGTAAAAAGTGTGACAAACTCGCTCCAAGGAACCTTTTGATAGTCGCCCATTTTCAGTGCTTCCCATGCGCTGACAACTTCAGCGGGCACGGCCATGTATTTGCCGTAAAACCCCTCGCCCAAGAAAACCTGCAGCAGGTAAATCAAACTGATCAGCAGGATCAGAGCCAACAACGCGCCTTGGGTTTTCAAGACGGACCGAGGATGGACGAAGCGTCGCATGACCCTTGCAGTTACGCGTAACTGCGGACCGAGAGCTTCACGCTTTCGTATTTCAGCTCTTCTTTGTGAAGGGTCGGCGGTTTATCGGGGCCGTGGTATTCCCATGCGGAAACGTAAGCGAATTTGTCGTCGTGACGTTTGGCTTCGCCGGGTTGGGTTTTGCCTTCTAACACTTCCGGATCTTTCTCGGTGAATTGGTGTTCGCCACGGAAATGTCCGCCGCAGGATTCCTCGCGCTGGAGGGCGTCGTGGCACATGAGTTCGCCGAACTCGAGGAAATCCGCCACGCGACCCGCTTTTTCCAGCTCCATGTTGGCTCCGTCGGCATTGCCGGGAATGAGGACGTTGTTCCAGAACTCCTCGCGGATTCTCGGGATTTCCTTGAGCGCCCATTTGAGACCTTCTTCGGTGCGCTCCATGCCGCATTTGTCCCACATGATTTTTCCGAGATCGCGGTGGAAGGAATCGACGGTGCGTTTGCCCTTGATGGAAAGCAGTTTGGAAATGCGCTCGCGGACTTCACCTTCCACTTGTGCGAAGGCCGGATGCTGGGTGGTGACCGTTCCGGGTTTCTGGGTGGCGAGGTAGTTGGCGATGGTGGTGGGGATGACGAAATAACCATCGGCAAGACCCTGCATGAGTGCGGATGCGCCGAGGCGGTTTGCGCCGTGATCGGAGAAGTTGGCTTCACCCAAAACGTGGAGGCCGGGGACGTTGGACATCAGGTTGTAATCCACCCACAGGCCGCCCATCGTG
>CBFGOP010000181.1:0-3772 GCA_965650415.1 uncultured Prosthecobacter sp.
CAGCCAACAGAACATCACTTAGATGTGCAGATCATGGATACTCTCCAAAAATTCTTAACCACCATCAACTTCCATCAAACCTTTCTTCCTTGGGGTTTAAAATTTAAAATTTAAAATTTCATGAGCGACGCAGCGATCAAAGTGCATAACCTTTACCGTTTCTTCGGTCCTTTGCAGGCGGTGAACGGTATTTCCTTCGAAATTCCTCACGGTTCGGTTTGCGGATTTGTGGGTGCCAACGGCGCGGGAAAAACCACCACCATGAGGATTCTGGCAAGTTTGGATTACCCGACCATGGGTCATGCCGAAATCTGTGGAATCAATGTCACCCACCACCCTGCGGAAGTGCGGCGCCTGATCGGCTGGATGCCGGACCATTTCGGAAACTACGACAACATGACCGTGCTGGAGTATCTCGACTTCTATGCCCGCGCCCTCGGCTACAAGGGAGCGGAACGCAGACAGCGGATCGATGAGGTGATGGAGTTCACCGACCTCGTCCCGTTGGCCGACCGTTTTTCTAACAAACTTTCCAAAGGCATGACCCAGCGCCTTTGCCTGGGCCGCTCCCTGCTCCACGATCCGCAGGTTTTGATCATGGACGAACCCGCAGCGGGACTCGATCCCAAAGCCCGGGTTGAACTGAAACACCTGATCCGGGTTCTCGCGAAAGAAGGAAAAACCATTTTCATCTCCTCCCACATCCTCTCCGAACTGGGTGAAATGTGCGACACCCTGCTGTTTCTGAACAACGGTCGCATCGTTCACCACGGCGATTCCGAGTCGCTCAAACGCAGCAGTTCCGACTCTCTCGGAGGCGTGCTCTACGATGTGCAGCTCGACGGAGATCCTCAGGCCTTGTCCGATTGGGCGATCCTTCAACCCAACGTCGAGTTGCTGGAAACCCGGAAACAGGGAGGCCGCATCCGCATCGACACCGAAGACCCGTCCAAGGCAGCAGATGTTCTGGCGCGCATGGTTCGGGACAACCTCCGCATCATCGATTTCCACCGCGAGCAACGCAATCTGGAGGACGCATTTATCGACATGCTCTCGAATATCGAAAACGGCAACAAAGGAATACCCACTCCTCCACCCCTACCTCCCCAACCTGCCGAAGATCCGCAAGCCGTGATCTGAGCCAAATTTTGCCGAAATCCTCCAACATGAAAATTGCATTTCCAAACGATTTCCCCGACCGCCTCTCGCCGATGTTGGTGAAAGAACTGCGCCAAGGACTCCGCACCCGCGCGTTCATCGGCGTCTTTCTCACGCTCCAGATCGTCCTCGGCGTCATCCTGCTCGGAGCAGGAACCGCTTCCACATCCGATCGCGCAGGCGACACGATTTCATCCATCATCATCACGTTTTTCTCGATCGCCGTTTTGCTCATTCAACCGCTGCGCGGCATGGGCGCCTTGTCCTCGGAGATCAAGGGCAACACGATCGACATGATGGTCCTGACCCGGCTCTCCGCGTGGCGCATCGTCGCAGGAAAATGGTCGGCCATCGTCAGCCAGTCGGCACTGATGATGATCACCATCATTCCCTATCTCATCCTGCGGTATTTCTTCGGTGGTATGAATCTGATCGGTGAAATCGTTCTCATCCTTCTCATTTTCATCAGCTCGGCCACCCTGACCGCCATCACGGTCGGACTCTCGGCTTCGACTTCCGTCATCCTGCGCTCCATACTCCCCATCCTCGGTGTTCCCTTTGGAACATACGCATTGTTTGGAATCATGATGTTCAGCCGAATCGGCGGTGGTGGATCGTTCGTCGATTTCTTCTCTCTCGAAACCGAGGAATCCAGAATCTCAATCGGAATTTTTATCGCGGCCTGTGCTTATTATGGATTTTTCATGTTATCGATCGGAACCACACTGATCGCGCCACTGGCGGACAATTACTCAACCCTGCGACGTCTGATCGCTCTGGTTGTGACCATCATCGCCACCGCACTTTGTATCCAATACGTCGATGATATCGAAGGCTTGATAGCCGTATTCTCCGTCATTTTCACTCCGATTTTCATCATCAGCCTTACCGAGTTCAATATCCTTGTGCCTCCTGTGGTGAATCAATTCCATCGTCGTGGCCTGATCGGAAAGTTGCTCGGATTTTTCCTTCTGCCGGGCTGGGCCAGCGGAGTCTTTTT
The DNA here is from genome assembly GCA_965650415.1 of uncultured Prosthecobacter sp. Taxonomy (GTDB): domain Bacteria; phylum Verrucomicrobiota; class Verrucomicrobiia; order Verrucomicrobiales; family Akkermansiaceae; genus Luteolibacter. The sequence continues at coordinate 2,159 of CBFGOP010000181.1, forward strand.
CTGCTATCTGTTGGTTGCGATCGCATCCACGTCTTTTTTCTTCGTCAACATTCCCAGCTACAATAAGGAGTTGGTTACCGTATCCATCGCCATGCTCGGAAGTCTGATTTTCCCCGCCCTGCTGGTTTACTTTTTCAAAATGCAAGGACCGGCAAGGGTGTCGAATTACATCCTGCTTTCGTCAGCGATCGGCATCGTTTCGTTAACGCTGGTTGCGATTTCGGAATCCTTGTCCAATCCGCTTTTTCTATGGCTCTTCGTCTGGCTTCCGCCCGTCAGCATGATCATGTTGGAAAATCACCGGATCGATGAAGATACCATCCTGATCTGCACCATCCTGATTCAGATGATCTATCTCATCGCCTTCCTGATTCTTGCCCTCAGGCAATACAGACAATCCATGCAAAACCTCAATCACAGCAAATCTCCGGAAATCACCGAGTAATACCCACCCCTCTATTATGGAAAAAGTCCACGGCGCCCCATCGTTCTCGCTTCAACACGACCTCGTCTTCCTTCACATCACCCGTGAAGGAGGTCACCTTGCTCCCGTTTCTTTCAATCTCGAAGGAAGAATCGTCACTCCCTACGCACTCGCCCCATGGCAGCCGGATGAGGTCGATCCCGATCTTCCCATGCTCTTGAAAAACCTGCGTGGAGATTTTCTCTGCCTGCCCTTTGGTCCACAGGACAACGGTCCACCGCATGGCGAAACCGCCAACAACGATTGGAAACTCGTCGGCGCCAATTCGGATTCGATCACTCTGGAAATGGAAGCATCAGACGTCTCGGCGAAGATCACCAAAACGTTTTCCATCCGATCAGGTGAAACCGCCATCTACATGAGCCATCATATCGAAGGACTGGAGGGCGATTGGTCATACGGCACCCATCCCATCCTCGATCTCTCGTCACTGGCCCCAGGAACCGCTCGACTCAGTGTTTCTCCTTTCCGCTGGGCCTCGGTCTATCCCGAGTTTTTCTCCAACCCCGCCGACGGAGCGCACCAACAACTCGAAATCGGAGGCCTGTTTTCCGATCTCTCCGAAGTGCCGCTGAATGAGGGCGGAACCACAGATCTAAGCTACTACCCGTCGGATGTGGCCTGTGACGATCTCGTGATGATGGTTTCCCAAGACCCCACCGAGGAACAACCCTTCGCGTGGTCCGCTTGTGTTTTTGACGGATATGTTTGGTTCGCCTTGAAAAACCCCGTCGATTTCCCCGCAACCATGTTCTGGATCTCGAACGGGGGTCGATCCGCCGCGCCGTGGCATTCCCGCCATACCTCCCGCATCGGGATCGAGGACGTCTGCTCGCATTTTTGTGACAACGTCAGCATTTCCCGCAAAAACCTCCTCGAAAACCTCGGTATCCCGACCACGCGGTGTTTCTCCAAAGACCAACCCGTCACGCTGCGCAACATCCAAGCCGTGGCGGCTGTGGCTGAAGACTTTGGGAAAGTGACATCGATCACTCCTTTGAGCGACGACCATGTCCGCATCACCGGCGAAAACGGTGACATCGTAACCGTTCCCTTGGAATGGAAGTTTGTGACTCGATAAACCCACCTCTTTCCCCTTGACTCGACCGCCTTCCAAGGTGTTCGTTCCC
>CBFGOP010000182.1:0-3684 GCA_965650415.1 uncultured Prosthecobacter sp.
TTCGGATGCGGAATCGGCGGTAATTTCACATCCTTGGATAAATCCAGATACTGCTTCGGACACGCAAACGGCAGGTGGGGTTTGATCAATCCCACGGCAAGAAAAAACGGCTGTTTCTTTTCTGCCAAATCATCCAACTGCCCCACCGCCTCTTTGCCGATCCATGCATCGTGATAACGGAAATCATCTCCTTCCAGATGCTCGTTGACCGGACACGCTCCTATAATCCTCGGCTTGCCATCTGCTAACCCGTGCATCGCTTTCTGTGGGGTTTTCCATGGCCCCGTCGGCATCAGATTCAAATCCCAAGATTCCGGCATCTCGATCTTTGTCGCATCATTCCAATCTTCCCCACCCAATCCTCCAGGATAATGAGAAATTTTACCAATCGCCACCGTACGATACCCTTGGGTTCTGAACTGCCTCGGTAGAGCGAACGGCTCGGTGTCCGCCATGCCAGCCACGGACATCAACGCATCGTTGTCTCTCAACATTGGAGCGGTGCCATATTTTCCCGTCAAAAGTGAGTAACGCGACGCCCCACAGGTCGGTGCCTGGACATAATGTCTGGTGAAAGCCCGGCCGGATTTCACAATCGAATCCATCGCCGGTGAATGAATGTGCTCCACTCCATACGATTTCAACTCCGGCCTCAGATCGTCCACACAGATCAAGAGAACATTCGGTTTCGCCCCGAAAGCTGAAACTCCAAAAAATACCGTTAAGATCAAACTTTTGAACATAACCTTTAATCCATCACCCAACCGCCAACGGCAAGGCAATATGTCGATCCAAATTTTCATGAAAATCCCATTTCCATTTTCCCAATCCACGACCATCATCCCCGTGCATGCTACCCATTCTTATTACAGGAAAATCAGGCCGTATGGGCCAGGCTGTCGCCGAAGCCACCATCGCCAACCCAGGAACCACCATCGCCGCAACCCATGATGCGGGCGAAGATCTCGATGCTGCCGTGCAGAAAGCGAAGTGCATCATCGACTTCACGGTTCATTCCTTTTCCACCAGCGTGGTCGAAGCCGCGCTGCGCCACAAAGTCGCCCTAGTGATGGGAACCACCGGCCACACCGATGCCGAACTCTCCATCATCCACTCCGCTGCAAAACAAATCCCCATCGTACACGCACCGAACTTCTCAGTGGGTGTAAATACGCTGTTCTGGCTCACCCGCCAGGCAGCTCGTATTTTAAAACAGGATACCTTCGATATCGAGGTTACGGAAATGCACCACCGTCATAAAATCGACGCCCCGTCAGGCACGGCGCGCCGTCTCTTGGAGATTCTCAACGAGGAAACCGAAACTTCTTACCATGACGACATCGCCCATGGTCGATTCGGCAATATCGGCCCGCGCAAACCCCACGAAATCGGTATGCACACGCTTCGCGGTGGTGACGTCGTTGGCGATCACACGGTCATGTTTGCCGCGGATGGCGAACGCGTCGAACTCACCCACAAGGCATCCTCGCGCATGACCTTCGCCACTGGTGCCGTTCGTGCCGCCCTCTGGCTTCAAGGCAAACCAGCAGGACTTTACGACATGCAGGATGTGTTGGATCTAAAATAATCCGGTCGCCAAATTTCCTTATTCCTTATGAAACCACTCTTCACATTCCTGCTCGCAATCGCTGTCTGCAGCTGCGATCAAGAAAAACAAACGGGCAACGTTGACAACACCGATGTCGTTCTCTCCACCATCCGTGTAAACTCCACCAGCCAATCTTGGAGCCCTGCCCAACCTTGGGAGAAAAACCAGCCTACCAGTCTCCGTTCTCTCGGAGTGATTGTCAAACCCGGCCAAGTGCTTACCAGCGCGGAAATGGTCGCCGATGCCACCTACCTCGAACTCGAACTCACCGATGGCTCTAAAACCGTAGAGGCCAAAACCATCGCAGTTGATTACGAGACCAACCTCGCTCTGCTTTCTGTGAAATCCGAGGTCGAGAGCGCCGCCTTCTTTGAAAACACCAAGCCTATCGAACTCGCGGAACCTCCTTCGATCAACGACGAACTGCAGATTCTTCAGGTCGAGGACAACGGCACACCTCTGATGACCTCTGGAAAACTCCAATCCGTCGAAGTCAGCGCTAGTTTCCTGCCAGGCCAATCCTTTCTCAGCTACCTCGTCAAAGCCTCCATGCAGAGTGCGGCCAGCAGTTTCTCACTTCCTGCCATCCAGAATGGAAAACTCGCAGGTATCCTGCTCAGCTACGACAACACGGATCAAATCTCCAACGTCCTCTCGGTCGATATCATCCAGCGTTTCCTCGAAGATGCGGCCGACGAAAATTACGCCGGTTTCCCGTCCCTTGGGGTGTCAATTGCGGCGACCAACGATCCTCTTTTTAGAGATTTTCTCAAACTCACCCCCGAACAAGGTGGAATTTATATCAGTAAAGTCCGCCCTGGCGGTTCAGCCGACATGGCTGGCATTCGAAAAGGCGATGTTATCCTCGCCGTGAACGGCTTCACCATTGATCGACTCGGTTTCTATCAACATCCTAACTACGGCTCGGTATTTTGGGGGCACATCGTCAGAGGCACACAATCCGACGGCGACCAGGTAAAGCTCTCTATCCTGCGAGAGGGTGAACCCATCGAAATCAACGCCACACTCAAACGCGAAAACCCGGATGATGTGCTTGTGCCTCAATATCAGTTTGATCGTGCACCCAATTACCTCGTTAAAGGCGGACTCATTTTTCAGGAACTCAGCCGCCCCCTATTGGAATCTTACGGTAAGGAATGGACCAGCCGTGCCCCACTCAATCTTCTCGATGCGCTCGAAAACCCTGAGAAATACGAAGAACAGTTCGATCGCATCATTTTTCTCAGCGGTTCCATTCCCACCCCCGCCACCGTCGGTTACGAATCCCTACGCAACCTCATTGTGAAGAAAGTCAACGGGCTTGAAATCAAAAATATGAAATCCCTGATTGAGGCCTTCAATAAACCCAACTCCGATAAAATCCACTCCATCGAATTTCTCGACGAGGATTTCACCGTGAACCTCGACGAAGCACTGTCCGATATGGTTGACAACGCTTTGCTCCAACGCGGCCTCAACCAACTCTCCCGAGCCCAGTGAATCCGAACCCATGAAATCCAACCTCATCCTCGACCTCGCTAACCTCCCCGAAGAAGGCCTCGCCCTGTCCGGAGAACTCGATGGAGCTATTTTCGATCTCCCGAAGAACGACGCCGTTTCAACAGGACCCCTCAAATACGACCTCTGGGCTCAGAAATTTGGGACCGAACTGCTTCTCACAGGATCCCTCTCTGCCCCCTTCGAGTTCACCTGTGTGGTAACCCTGAAACCCTTCATTCAGACCATACAGCTCCCCAGTGCCGCCATTTCGGTGGAAATCGGCCATTCCTCCCAACTTGACCTCACCGAAGCCCTGCGTGAGGAGATTCTCATTTCTTTCCCCACCAACCCCCGCTGCGACGAAGGCGACCATCCCGAACCCTGCGAAGTAGATTCTCGATATTTAGCAGTGGACAAGTCCTCAAATAATGATTTATCACCTGCCCCCCGCAGCGAGGGTAGCGACCAATGGTCAGCCCTCAACGACCTCACGGGTCTCAACGATCAACCTTAACGAACTACCACCATGGCCGTACCAAAACGCCGTCAATCCAAAAGCCGCCAGAAAATGCGTC
>CBFGOP010000183.1:0-3475 GCA_965650415.1 uncultured Prosthecobacter sp.
CCCCGAAACATCTTCAGCTCATCGAAGCTCTCGGCGAGCAGCCACCGCAATACGCCCACATCCCGCTCATCCTCAACGCCGATGGATCAAAAATGTCCAAACGCGATGCCGGAGCCGCTGTTGGCGATTACCCGAAACAAGGTTTCCTCTCCGAAGCCGTCGTGAATTTCATCGCCCTGCTCGGTTGGTCGTCGAAATCCGATGACGAAATTTTCACCCTAACAGAACTGGTCGATCGTTTCTCCATCGAGGCCATCAATCGCGCTCCGGCACGTTTCGATTTTGAGAAATGCAAATGGGTCAACCAGCAGCACATCGCAAAAATCTCGACGGAGAAATTCGCGGATTTGGCGAAACCATTCGTTGAGGCCGAGAAACTCCCGATCACCGCAAACTATCCCGCCGTGATCGCCGCAGTGAAAGAGAAAGTCCGGCTTCTCTCCGAAGTCCCCGCCGCCATCGATTTCCTCGTCACCGACACCGCGCCAGTTGATGACGAAGCCGTCGCGAAAGCCAAAGCGAATCCCAACGCCGCACTCTTGTCTACCGTCGCCGATCAATTTTCCAACCTAAGCAATTGGAATGCCGACAACGCGAAAAACGCCATCGGCGAAGTCGCCGCTACCAACGGAGCAAAAGCCGGACAACTCATGTTCCCGATTCGAGTCGCCCTCTCCGGCCGTGCCCACGGTCCGGATCTCGGAGACATCTTCGCGATATTGGGAAAAGAGAAGACAGTTCAGAGACTTAAATCTTTCCACTGATCACTGATCACTCGGCACTGAGCCTAATACCCCAACCAAGGCCCGAGCCATTTCTCGACTTCGGTGACCGTCATCCCCTTACGCTTCGCGTAATCCTCAATCTGGTCTTTCTGAAGTTCCGATAGCGCGAAGTAATGGCTTTCCGGATGGGAAAAATAAATCCCGCTGACCGCCGCACCGGGATGCATCGCGCAGCTTTCGGTCAGGTAAACACCGGTTGCATCGGTTGCTCCTAACAGATCGAACAAAATCGGTTTCTCGGTGTGATCCGGTTGCGCCGGATAACCGGGAGCGGGTCGAATTCCCTGATAGTTTTCATGAATAAGCGCATCCTTGGTCAACTCACCTTCCGCCTCATATCCCCAATCGATGCGGGCGCGGTGGTGAAGCATTTCCGCAAACGCTTCCGCCAAGCGATCTGCGATCGCCTTGACCATGATCGAACCATAGGGATCGTGCGCGAGCTCGAGTTCCTTCGCATACTCGTCCGCTCCGTGGATTCCGACAACAAAGCCGCCGATGAAATCTTTTTTCTTCACCGCCACCCAATCGGAAAGTGCCACATTCGGCTTTCCTGAAGTCTTCTTCAGCTGCTGGCGCAGGGTGTGAAACTTGGTTCGTTTCGTTCCATCTTCGTTCCACACAATGATATCATCACCATCCGCATTCGCTGGAAAAAATCCGTAGATGCCCCGCGCTTTGAGACGTTTCTCGGCAACCAATTTTTCCAGATACTCGCAGGCTTCGGTGTAGAGTTTTTTCGCCTCTGCCGCGCCGCCTTCGTTTTTTGTTTTGAGTTCTTTCTTCTCCCTGTCCCAAACCCCGCGCAATTCCCACGCATGGAAAAACGGGGTCCAGTCGATGTATTCCACCAAGTCGCCGATCTCGGGCTCGACGGTTTTCGTTCCGGTGAAAGATGGCACCGGCGGTGAGTAGTTGTCCCAATCGTATTTCGGACCCGCAGCGCGGGCATCTTCAAGAGAGATGGTTTCCTTCTTCGGCCCACCCAGGAAATTCTCGCGCGCTTTCTGCTGCTTCTCGCGCAGTTCTCTAACAAATTCATCGCGTCCGTCTTTTGAAAGAAGCGAAGTCGTCACGGGAACCGAGCGCGATGCGTCCAGCACGTGCACCACGGGACCTGAGTAATGTTCGGCAATCTTGATCGCGGTGTGCGCGGCGGAAGTCGTAGCTCCACCGATCAACAACGGAACCGTAAAACCACGACGTTCCATTTCCTTCGCGACATGCACCATTTCATCGAGCGATGGCGTGATCAAACCCGAGAGACCGATGACATCCGCACCGATCTCGATCGCCTTGTCCAAAATCTTGTCGCAAGCCACCATCACGCCCATGTCGGTGACCTCGAAGCCGTTGCATGACAGCACAACGCCAACGATGTTTTTACCGATGTCATGCACGTCGCCTTTGACGGTCGCAATGAGGAAACGTCCGGCGGAGTTGCCGCGCTCGGCGATTTTCAACGCCTCATCATGAGACATGCCCGGGTTCTTTTCCTGGATCGCCAAAATATCTCCAGCGAGGTTTTCCGCCTTCTCTGCTTCCATGTAAGGGAAAAGCCACGCCACCGCCTTCTTCATCACGCGGGCGGATTTCACCACCTGTGGCAGGAACATTTTTCCAGCACCGAACAAATCACCCACCACGCCCATGCCGTCCATCAACGGCCCTTCGATCACTTTCAACGGCCTGCCGTATTTCTGCCGTGCTTCCTCGGTGTCTTCATCGATGAAACGGTCGATTCCTTTTAACAACGCATACTCCAGACGTTTTTCCACACTGTCTTCACGCCAGGAAAGATCCTCTTCAACCTTTTTTCCGCCGACGCCTTTGTAGCTCTCGGCGAGTTCCAAGAGACGCTCCGTCGAGTCGTCGCGCCGATTCAACAACACATCCTCGACGTGTTCCAAAAGATCTTTCGGGATCTCGTCATAAACCTCCAACATCCCCGCGTTGACGATACCCATGTCCATCCCGGCTTTGGTCGCGTGGTAGAGGAAGGCGGAATGCATCGCTTCGCGGACCTTGTTATTGCCACGGAACGAAAATGAAATGTTAGAAACACCGCCCGAAACTTTCGCACCCGGCAGGTTTTCCTTGATCCAACGCGTCGCGTTGATGAAGTCCAAGGCGTAGTTGTTGTGTTCCTCGATCCCTGTCGCAACCGTCAGGATGTTCGGATCGAAAATGATGTCGTTTTGATTGAAACCGACCTCATCCACCAGAATTCGATACGCCCGTTCGCAGATGCGGATCTTTTCATCATAGGTCGCCGCCTGGCCTTTTTCATCGAACGCCATCACCACCACGGCAGCGCCGTATTTCATGATGTGACGTGCGTGTTTTTTGAACACTTCCTCGCCCTCTTTCAGCGATATCGAGTTCACGATCCCCTTCCCTTGAAGATGTTTCAGACCCTCTTCCAAAATCTCCCATTTCGACGAATCGACCATGATGGGCACCCGCGCGACATCCGGCTCGCCTTGGAGCAGATTGAGATATTTCGCCATCATCGCCTTGCCATCGATCAGTCCGTCATCGAAACAGATATCGATCACGTTCGCGCCGTTCGCGACCTGTTGACGCGCCACTTCGACCGCCGCTTCAAGATCATTCGCACGGACCAGTTTCGCAAACTGCGGCGACCCCGCCACGTTGGTTCGCTCCCCGATCATGAGGAAACCTTTTCC
>CBFGOP010000184.1:0-3462 GCA_965650415.1 uncultured Prosthecobacter sp.
AATGCTATTCCATGCTCCGTGGACCTGCGGAAAACATGACCATCCTCGCCACCGCCGCCGACACTCCGAAACTCAAGGAAGCAGGTCGCAACGAACCCATGCTGATGGTGCTCGACTACGGCAAAGGCCGCGTTTTCCACACCACCCTCGGCCACGACACCGAGGCGTTCGAAGGCGTGGGTTTCATCACCACCTTCCTCCGCGGAGCGGAATGGGCCGCCACCGGCAACGTCACTCAGGAAATCCCCAAAGATTTCCCCTCAGCCGAAAAATCCGCAGGTCGCGGCTTTGAGCTGAAGAAGTGATCTTCAATGCGCCAGCTTCAGTGTGACCACTCCCGAAATGATCAGGATCACTCCGAAGTAGTGGAGCAAACTCGCGGGATCGCGAAACACAACGACCCCGATCAGAAACGTCCCTGCCGCACCGATTCCCGTCCAGATGGCATAAGCCGTCCCGAGAGGAATCGTCCGTTGCGCCAGCCACAGCAAAAATCCGCTGATGATCATGAATCCGATCGCCATGCTCACGCCCGCGATTCGCGTGCCCGGATTCTGAGCGATTTTCAACCCAACCGGCCAACCAATTTCAAAAACACCCGCGAGTATGAGATAGAGCCAGGACATGAGAATTTTCTGAAAGTAGAGACGGAAACTTAAATACGGGAAAGGACGTTATTGGCTGTTTTTGTGGGTATCGAGTTCAGCTTCTTGGTTCCTTAGGTCATTGATAGGACTCTCATGAAACCCTTCGTGCCAGGCAAAATAGTCGATCCTAAAGAGCGCTGTCCTTAACCCATCGCCTTCCAGCCACTTAAATTCGGACTTCATAAAGCTTTCCAGTTCTTCATGTGAATTGTGAACGCTTCCCCCTGCCTTCGCTGCATACCATACCCTCTTCTCAACATCCTCGAAGTCGCTCAGCCATTGCTTAATATCACTAGCACTTACACTCGGAAACTTCGTCTTCAGTCGCTCGTCTCTGTTAATACGCAGCTTAGGGCCAAATTCGGCAAATACTGAATATGCGAAGTCCTTAGGATTTCGTTTTCGGTTAAAGAGACGCTGGAGGATAGACAGCATTATTTATACAGAATTTGGTCGTAATTCCCTAGTAACGTCACAGCGCGTACACGGCGGGATGGAAGCGCGAATCCAGAGAAGAACGTTGCCCGTCGTTGAATGTGTCGGTTTGTCAGGTATCTTCGACATTACCATGAAAGGGTGAGCTGGTATATTCGACCATCGGCAATTTTCAGATATCGGAGGTAATCGTCTCCTTCGGTGTATTCAAAATAGGTTGTCTCATCAGCTCTGGGAGGGTTCCACCAAGCTGGAGCATCCCCCACTGTTATATTGAGCATCGTCTCGATGTCGGCGTGTAGCGAAGGATCAAAGCGCTTGGTAAGGTTGATTGCTTCGGCATAGGTCGAGTAATCTTCCGGATCTATATCTGCCTTAATCAGTCGCGCAAAGTCGTTGAATCCACGAAAGTAGGTCTGAACATACTTCGCCGAGCTCGGCAACGCTCGCTCTGATGCTGACGGCATAAAATAGTCCACCAAAAATCCACCGACGATAAACGCGATGAACACGACAAGAGGCGCGATGCATCCCCATTTGAACTTACGTGATATTGCCATCTTTGTTTCTCTTCCCTGAAAACTGAAAACTTTCAACTAGCCAACTTCACCTCTGAATCGTCAGCAGCGCGCTGTCGATGAGATCAAGAGCCGAGGTAAACGTTTCGTCGATGTAATAGAGCCCCCAAACCTGCTTGCCGTTTTCATCATCGGGTTCGCGTTTGGGGTATCCTTGAAGATCCATCAATTGATAGCGACGCGGCAGGGAGTTGTCGATTTCCACGGTGTAAACCAGAGAGGCCTGGTTGTCGCCGGGTTGGTTGATTTCCAGAAGCAATCGGTAAGGGGTAGATTCCTTATCATCGCCGGGAAGGATGTAGTCGGCGGGATCGAAGGAACCGTTGGGCGTGGGTGATGCCACCGCATCGATTTGCTGTTCCGCCTCGCGTTTGGCTTTTTCCCAGCCCGCGTGTTTGAATGACCAATACGGGGTTTCGCGCGGATCTTTGGGGATGAGCAGGGTTTTGATGTGATAGGCTCCCTGGTTTTCCAACCAGATGGCGACTTGCGGTGGAGGCTGGGTATTGAACGAAGAGCCGGTTTTCACATTCAGGCGCATCTTGTAGTCCGGTGATGGTGTGTAATCGAATACCATTTCATCCTCGCTCATCTCGAATCGGTCCATGGCGGGGCCGAGGTTTCCACTCAGGGACAGGATGGCTTGCACGGGTTTGGGTTGCCACCAAAACAAGGCCGTGAGAGCGGCGACGATGAGCAGACTGGTCCACAGGGTTTTACTGCGCAGGTAGCTGGTGAGGGGTCGGCTGTTGTTGAGGATGTGCAAGGCGATCAGAGCGATGAAGAAAAACCCCATCAGGGCGTGCAGGCCGATGATACCGATCGAGAACGGCTGGATGAAGGCAAGGATGCCCGTGACCGTGAGAACCAAAAACGTCAGAGCGGTCAGCAGCGAAACCGCGCGCCGACCCCAAGTTCCGAGTTGTGGCCTTTTACTGTTAGACATCGCCGGGGATAATGGCTCCGTGCTGGCGGAGGAGATCGTGAATTTCCTTGAGCGGAACGTCCAGCGGAGTGGTTCCGGTTTTCGCGGCAAGGACCGCGGTCACAGCGGCAGCCTGGGCCATGGCCATGCACGCGGATTGCACCCGCAAGCCGGAGTTCGCCAAGCGATCACTGCTTACGCAGCGTCCGGCGACGATGAGGTTTTTGCTGCCTTTCGGAATCAAGGCGCGGAGTGGAACGGTCGGGATCACACCGGGTTTGAGCGGTTCGGGTTTCACCCCGTTTTTCGTGTGGAGATCGACCGGATAAAACGCGTAGCACACCGCGTCGTCGAATTTTTTGCCGGAACGGTAATCGTTCACGGTGATCAGGGTTTCGCCCTCAATGCGATAGCTCTCGCGAAAACCGGTTTCCGGCTGCATGTGCATCAGGCGTGCGTCTTTCTTTTTCCTCAATGCGGCAAGGATGGATTTACGTCCTGTTAGATTCGCGTGGGTGACGGTACGGGAATTGGTGGAATCCGCGCCGTGGACATAGAGGCGGTGGATCTGGTTTCTACCCGGGTCATGTGCTTCTCCCATCATATAGAGGTAGGATCCGGGCTGGCGTTCCTCCTCGCGCAGACGCGGGAAACCGAGCATACCCACCACTTCGGCTCCGCCGGTGCAGTCGATGATTTGCTTGCAGTTCACCTGGCGCTTGGTGCCGAAGCCGATGAAATCGATCTGCCAACCGATTGCGGTTTTGGTAACGGCTTGTGGAAATTCGTGGTAGGCGATTTGCACGCCGGCCTGCTCACATTTTTCCTCGGCAAGAATCGCGTAAAGGAACTGGTTGATGAAGACCTGGTTCTGCCA
>CBFGOP010000185.1:0-3449 GCA_965650415.1 uncultured Prosthecobacter sp.
AAATTTTCTTGAAAAGAAACAAAGAAAGTCTTTGTTTACCATCAATCACTGAGTATTTACCAAAATCATCTTCATTAAGAAAAATTGGAGGGACGGGGACGTTCATTAAAAACGACTCAATCAATTTAGATTTTCGTGTATCATCCCATCTGAAACGTCTTTGATATTTTGGAGCTAAGTCTATAACTCTCTTGGTTATTAAATTTGTTAGGCTCTCAAGATTATAATCAATGGTGCTGGTTAAGAGCTCTCTTTGTTTCTTTTCAAGAAAATTTACTGATGACAAATCTTGCTCTTGATTATCATTTTCTTCAAAATCATTTTTGTATTCTTCAGTCATGCTGATTGTTTTTATTTACTCAATCAACCAACTAAATGATCGCAGGTAGTTTAGCAAGTTGATTTTAGGTGAGGGGTGAGATGCGCCGCAGGCTTTGGAGTAATGGGACGTTTCCCAGCTTTAGCGTTGGGGATTACCAAGATTATTTAGACATTTCTCTGACCAGATATTCGACTACCAGTTACAAACTCGCAGTCCCAGATTGGATGGCTGGCGAATCTCAATGAATCAAAGGGGTCAGCATCTCATTTTACATCCCCCATCCACTTTGACTTCACTTCGCTCCGTCCAAGCGGTCAGGACTTCGTCCTAGGTTGAAAGTTCGCTAACGCTCACTCTGCATTCCTTTGGATAGGGACATCCCATTAGCCTTCATTCGCTTCACTCTGGACAGTCCAGCGCGTGGTTGGCTAGGCTCCGATGATTGATTTAAAACGCATGAATAAAGCGTCACACAATTCACCTACGACGTGAGTTTCAGAAAGAACCAGAAGCCAATCATGAAACCGAATCCACAACTGAAAGCAGCGCTCATGGAGGTCGTCGATAACCAAATCCGCGACAACGATCCCCCGGAAACGAAGCAAACGTTGGATCGCCTTGTGAGCGAAGGAATCTCAAAAGAGGATGCGAGGCTCTACATTGGCCAAGCTGTTTGTGTGGAGATTTGGGACATCATGCGCAACAACAAGGAGTTTGACCAAGAGAGATATCTACGCAACCTCAAGAACCTTCCGGACGAACCGGAGGAGTGAGTCGATTCAGATCTGCCTCTTATTACAGACAACGGTCATTTTATCAAAATGACCCTACCGTTCCATATTCCATGGTAAGCCTTTCCAAGTGAACCTTATGCATCAAGACGCTTGAGCAGTTCGCTCTGCTGTTCGGCGAACTTGGCAGGATTCACTTCTCGCAGACGCTGGAGGTTGGCAAGCTTCCAGCGAATCGCAGGCATGGAGCTGAGGTGCGGACAGGACATCAATGTCCAGTCGGGATCGCATCGCACGAGACTAAGAAGAAACTCGCGTTGGTTTCCTGTTAGAGCTGATGGCAATTCCGCGAAAAGCGTGTTGCGGGTTTCGAACAATGGCTCAAGAGCCAGAGGCTCCTTCGTCATTCCCGCAAATTCATTGGCATAGGAACGAGTGATATCGATTTGATTCGCAAAGAGCACTTCATGCACAGGTCGGTTGTGCCCAGCCAGATATCAGATAAAGCATTCGACAATTCCGGGAGTGATTCCATCTCGGGCGTAGAGTTCCATCACGTCGAAAAGGTCGCGCGGATGCTGGCGATCCATCGCCGCGACCAATTTGCTTCCATAAATATCGTCGGGATGCAGTAGGGGTAATTCAAGATCTGTGAAGAACATGTTCTGAGTGTTCTCGGAAAGCGCACGAGCAGCCGCCGGTAGAATGGCACCGCGAAAGACGTGATTGACCTCTACTTTTACACGAACTCGCTCGCGTTCGATAAAGAGTTTCGTTTCCTCCGCGCTTTGTCCGGGTTCGCATTTCATACCACGAGACTCCAGAATCTCTGCTGTAGCCGAGAGTGCAGCGTTGATTTCCCGGAGCGCTTCATCGCGGGGAACGTTGTGATTGATGTAAACGAGATCGAGATCCACGGATAAGCGCGGCATATCATGAAGGAAAAGATTGATCGCGGTTCCACCTTTGAGAGCGAAAAGCTGATCACGGAAAACGTCCGGAGCAACTTCTAGCAGGAGACGCACAGCATCGATATAGGCACGGTTCATCAGGGTTTCAGTATGAGTGTCTTACCGTCCTTCAAACGTGCGACCCAGCGGCCTTTGCCCATTTTCCCCTTTGCCGCTTCCCGGGCTTTTGCAGCCCAAGGCAAGCCAAGTTCTTCCGACCATCCGACGCAGAGCCGCACTGCCTTGACCATGCGACATGCGGAAAGCAATTTTGATAGATTCGCCATGCGCAACTGACGAAGACCCTCCATGATATGGCGGGCTTCATCGACCTCCTGGTGCACTCCGACTTCACTGAGCATTTCCAGCAGTGCACGCTCCGGTTCCGAAACACGTGGTCCGTTTGGGTTTTGCGGCAGCGAGGAGAGACCGTATTCGAGGGGAAGATCTTCATCGAACAGACAAGCTGTGCTGTGGCGTGTCGTGAATCGTTCCTTGAACCATTGTGGCAAGACACCAGGATGTTTGCTCCAGAGGATCATCGATTCATCGTAGCCGACGTTGTGACGAAAGCCATGCCAGGCGAGTGCCGTTTTGGCAGCAACGTGAAGGCCTGGCATTTTCCGCTCGATAAATTTCAGGGATGCGTCCTGTGTCAGCGAATCACCGCTAAACATGAAAACTCCCCGACCGAGTTTTTCGAGCCATCCAGAATTCACGTAGCGATGAGCTAGTGCCGTCGAGATACCGAGATCCGACAATTGCGAAGTATCGAAAGGCCCGCCGCGAGGTAAGCTGGTCTGAAGTTTCTTGATTTGATTATTAGCCATACATCAATTTCGAGTTGATCAATGACGAATCATCGAAGCAGAAGCAATCAAATTGTTTCGATTACTCTCTTTAAATAAACTTGGAGTTGATCTATTTTAGATATTCGAAGCAATAATGGTAGTCCTAGTTACACAACCGAGGCCGAATGGCTGTAAGTTAAGGTGTCTTGAATAGCGGAACACACAACATATCCTAATCCCATGCAAGCCACCCAGATTCTCGACGTTCGCCTTGCGGAAGACTTTGAAGCCGCCCACATCCGGGATGCGAAGAACAACTGCGTGTTTGAAGTCGCCTTCGAATCGCGGCTTCCCGAAACCGCGCCATCCAAGGACATGCACACGCTTGTCTACGGTGCGGGAGACGAGAGCCAAGAGGCAGTCATGGCTGTGGAAAAAATGAAACGTCTCGGCTACACGGATGTTCATGTTCTCAGTGGAGGCATTGCCAAGGTAAAGAGCAGCGAGTTGGTCATCGGAAAGCCACTGCCCTCCCCTCCTCCGGAGCCCGACGGCCGCTACATGATTGACACCCATGAATCGAGGGTCACTTGGACCGGTCGCAACATCATCAACAGCCATACCGGCACGGTTGGGATTCGGAAAGGCGAGCTCG
>CBFGOP010000186.1:0-3373 GCA_965650415.1 uncultured Prosthecobacter sp.
CCGTTTCGGACAGAAAAGCCCACGGAGTGAGGCTTTTCTTGTCTGTTCTTGGTTCCTGGTTCTTGGTTCTTGGTTGAGCTTCGCGCTCCATTGATCAAACCAAAAACCACAAAGCCCTGTGAGTGCAAACGAACTTATATTTTACTACGAAGTCCTTACCGCTTGAACGGAGCGCCACGGAGTCAAACCAAGAACTAGGAACCGTGAACTAGGAACCAAACCTCAACTTTCCCATCGACTCCCTCTATCGTTTTTGCCACTCTATCACGCTATGAATCCATCGCCGAATTCCGATCATCCGCTCAATTCCTGCTGCGCGACAACCCGTCGTGCGTTTCTTCAAAAGGCCAGCCTTGCGGCGGGGGCGTTTGGAGTTGGTGGTATTCTTCCGGGGTTTGCTGCGGAGCAACCGAAGGCGAAGCCGACTTCCGATACGTTGGTCAAAACCCTGTATGACAGCCTGAGCGAGGAGATGCGTGGAAAGATCTGTTTCGGTTACGACGACAAGCTGCGTTTGGAGGTCGATAACAATTGGCACATCACCAAGACCCTGGTGTCGGATTTCACCAAGGACCAGCAGGCGATGATCAAGGAAATCTTCATGGGCCTGCACAGCGAGGAGTATGCGGAAAAGGTTTATAACCAGGTGGTATCCGACAGCGGCAAGGACGGATTCGATGGCGGATCGTCGATCGCGATCTTCGGCACGCCGGGAACCGGGAAATTCGAATTCGTTCTAACAGGACGTCACTGCACCCGCCGTTGTGATGGCGATTCGATGGAAGGCGCCGCCTTCGCCGGCCCGATTTTCTACGGCCATGCGGCGGGAGGTTTCCGCGAGGGCCCGGATCACAAGGGCAACGCCTATTGGTATCAGGCAGTCAGAGCGAACGAGGTGTATCAGATGCTCGATGGCAAACAGCGCGAGGTCGCCCTGCTCAACGAGAGCCGTGGTGAAAACGGGCTCGATACCGTGAAGCTCACCGGGAAGAAGGAAGGTCTCGCCGGCATTCGTGTGGCGGATCTCAGCCACGATCAGAAAGACCACGTGAAAAAAGTCATCGGTGACATTCTTGCTCCGTTCCGAAAAGCGGATGCGGATGAAGCGATGAAGCACATCGAGGCGGGCGGAATCGACAACCTCCATCTTTCCTTCTACAAAGGCGAAAACATCGGCAACGACGAAGTCTGGGATGTCTGGCAGATCGAGGGACCGAACATGGTTTCCTACTTCCGCGGCAAACCCCACGTGCATGCGTGGTTGCACATCCGTGAGCCGGAGAAGGCGTAGAGGGAGGAGTGATCAAAAGATGATCGAATGAGATATGAGTTTCCCTGACTGGAACGCCGACGCCCCCGTCGGCATGGAGAAGAATGAGTCCAATGAAGGAATCGTCGCTCCGAGCATTCCATACGGCAAGCTGGATGATTGCAGCCATGAGATCGAATGGTATTCCCGTGGCTATCTACCGCATCGCGATCGTCATGGCTTGCTTCAATCCCTTACCTTCCGTTTGGCGGATAGCTTGCCACAATCCAAACTGAAACAATTGGAGCAGGACCTCCAGTGTTCTGCAGAAATCCGCAGGGACATCGAAAAACGCAAGCGTATTGAACAATGGTTGGACGCAGGCATGGGATGCTGCGCGCTGGGACATCCTCTCGCTGCTGATTGCGTACAAAATGCTCTACTCCATTTTGATGGGCAACGCTACCGTCTCATTTCATGGGTGATCATGCCCAATCACATCCATGTGCTTGTGGATCCCGCGGAGCCGATTTCCAAAACCATCCAAGCGTGGAAATCTGTCACAGCACGTTGGTTGTCCAAACATAATGAGCAACTCGGGCTAGGAATTCCCAATCCAAAACACGTCTGGATGCGCGAATACTGGGATCGTTTTATTCGAGACGAAAAGCATCTCCAGTCAACGATCGACTATATTCACTCCAATCCAGTGAAAGCGGGGCTCTGCAGGGAAATGGAGGATTGGCCTTGGTCGAGTGCCGGGAGGAAGAATGAACAGATTATAAATTCCTGAGGTGTATGAACATCCTCATTGGCTTTCTTATGGAAACGCCAACGGGGGCGTTGGCGTTCCTGAGAATGAAACTTGTGAGCTCTTCGTTGAAGCGATTAAACTCGCGGCATGCCGAACGGTCATCCCGGAATACTCAGCCAACTGCCGCCGGTGGTGAGGGGATTGTTGCTGCTCAACATCGCGCTGTATCTCACGGATCTATTGTTCTTCGATCATCTGATCCGTTATCATGCGAGGTTTTCGATTCCGACAGCGATTGGTGAGCTGAAAATCTGGGAGTTCATCACCTTTCAGTTCATGCACGGCAGCGTGGGGCATTTGTTGATGAACAGCATCGGCCTGTATTTCTTCGGGCCGGTGATGGAACGGGTCTGGGGCAGTGTTCGCTTTCTCTGCTATTACCTCGCCTGCGGTGTTGGAGCGGCGTTGTTTTTCACGCTACTTGCCCAGATGAACGTGTTGCCGGAAGGGAATCGCGATGCGGCCCTGGTGGGTGCTTCCGGTGGGATTTATGGAATGATCGCTGCGGTCGCGGTGCTGGCTCCGCATTCCCATGTGCAATTGCTGATTCCACCCATCGTCCTGACCATGCGGCAGTTCGCGTTGGGGGTGATTGGGATCGCTGTGGCAGTGGTGGTTTTCCGCTGGGGCAACAATGTTGGCGGTGAGGCCGGACACCTCGGCGGTGCGTTCGTCGGCTACGTGCTGGCCAAGCGTGGAGCGGCTTTCACATTCGGTTCACGGAAAACATCGCGCGGAAATTATGTGCCCAAGATCCGACCCCGAACCGTTGTGGATTTGCAGGCGGATGATGAAGTGGATCGGATTTTGGACAAGATCTCGCGAGAAGGATTTCAGAGTTTGAGCGATGAGGAACGGGATTTGCTTCACCGCGCGGCAAAGCAAGATCAGGATTGAGCCATGACAGACAGGGAAATGATGGATTGTGAGGCGGCCGAGCTACAAGTGGCGAGATTGCGTGCGGTGATGCATCGGCTACGCGCACCCGGCGGCTGCCCGTGGGATGCGGAACAGACCCATGAGTCGATCATTTCCAATCTCATCGAAGAGGCCTACGAATGCGTGGACGCCATCCGCAGCGGAAACGATTCGCATCTGAAAGAAGAGCTGGGCGATCTGTTGTTGCAGGTGGTTTTTCACAGTGAGATCGCCGAAGAACAAAACCGTTTCAATCTCGATGAGGTCGCGCGTGAAATTTCCGAAAAGCTGATCCGCCGCCATCCCCATGTTTTCGGCGAGGTTTCCGCGGAAAATTCCGATGAGGTTCTCAAGCGTTGGGATGAGATCAAGCGCGGTGAGAAAGGGGAGAA
>CBFGOP010000187.1:0-3318 GCA_965650415.1 uncultured Prosthecobacter sp.
TCTCGCTTACTACCTGTTCTTCGGACGCAAGATGTATGATGAAAATCCCGAATGGCTCGCGAACCGTGTCGAGGTCGGCGGTCTGTTCTGGCACTTTGTTGACCTTGTCTGGATCTTCGTATTCCCCATCCTGTATTTGATGTAATCCGAGACAATCACTTTCAAAATTCAATCACTTTAAAACATGGCAAATTCAATTGAAGAAATTCAGAAGTCCAAGAAAACCTACATGATCGTGTTCGGCGGGCTCTTGATTGGCACCATCGTGACCGTATTGGTTGCAACCGTCGAGGCACTCGATATTGGCATCCACGGATTCGACAAATGGGATGCAATTCTTGGTCTGATCATCGCGACGGCCAAAGCTTCCGCAGTTGGCTTGATTTTCATGCATTTGAATCACGAGAAAAAAGCCATTTACTGGATCTTTATCAGTGCTTTGGTATTGTGTGCCGCGATGTTCGCCCTGCTGTTCCTCGCGAAATACAGCCCGATCTGGGACAACTACTTTTATCAATAAGCGCAAATGTCACTCAAAGGTTTCCATCTGGTTTTCATTACGATCTGCACGTTGCTCTGCGTGTTCCTGATCGTTTGGGCCTTTGGGTTCAACTCAGAGCCGAAATCGGGTCTATCTATGAGTCTTGGTATTACCGGTATCGTCGGTCTCCTGTTAATGCCGGTTTATGGCATCTACTTTTTTAAGAAAGCATCGAAACTCCAATCTTGATCGATCCATGAATCTTTTCCACTTAGCTTGTTCAACTTGCCGTGTCTCCATGATTGAAGGCGGTGGTGATGCTGCCGGCTGGTCCATTTTCGCCCTTCTCGTTGTCATTCTCTCGGTGCTCGGAGGAGTGGGTTTTTACATGATCCGCCTCGTCCGCAGGGATTCGCAATCATTGGATCCGGAATTCCAAGACGACTATGTTCCCCACTAATTTCTAACTGATTTATTTTATACTTATCATGAGCCCATCCGAATTATTAGGCCTTCCAGAAAACTACTCCTTACACGGCGGACAAGTGGACCATTTGTTGGACGTCGTCCACTGGTTCATGATCGCTTTGTTCATCGGTTGGACGATTTTCTTTTTCGTCTGCCTCTTCAGATTCTGGCACAAGCGCAATCCGAAAGCCTCTTACGATGGCGTTCGCAATCATATCTCCAGCCATATTGAGGTTGCTGTGATCATCATTGAAGCGGTATTGCTGTTGGGATTCGCATTTCCGCTCTGGGCGGATCGAGTGGATGATTGGGGCACGGTCAAGGATATGAATCCGGTTCGCGTTCGCGTGGTGGGTTGGCAGTTCGGCTGGACCTATCATTATCCGGGTAACGACGGGAAATTCGGACGCACCGATCCCGATTTGATTTCATCAAACAATCCTCTGGGAATCGACAAAACCGATCCGAACGCCCACGACGACTTCATCGAGGCCAGCATTAAGCTTCCGGTGGATCGTCCTGCGGTGCTGAACGTCGGCACCAAGGATGTGATTCACAACTACGCGATCGTTCCGATGCGTGTTCAAACGGACGCGATTCCAGGTCGGGAAATTTCCATGTGGTTCACACCTACCAAGACTCTCGAAACCTATGTGGTTTGCGGACAGCTCTGTGGTTCAGGTCATGCCGAAATGAAAGGCATCATGGAAGTGGTGCCTCAGGAAGATTATAACAAGTGGGCGAAATCCAGATCCGATGCGGCGCTGGAAGAGCACAAGAAATCGGCGGTCGCTTCCCTGTAATTTCATATCACTCATTTCCTCACAAAAGACTCCACGGGTTTTCCCAGTGGGGTCTTTTTATTTTCAGAGGTAATGAAAACGAACTGCCGAGAGACAGAAGAGGGTTGCGGTTTCGACACGCAATACGAGATCGCCAAGGGTAACCGGAACGAAGCCGGCGGCAATCGCGCTGCCTGTCTCATCGGCTGAAAAATCGCCTTCGGGACCGATGAGGAGAGTGACGGATTCAAGTTCCGGATGAGTGGAGAGGGTTTCGCGAAAATTTTGTGGATTCTCAGCCAGTGAAGCGATGATGCTGAGCTCAGTTGGTTTTCGTGACTTGATCCACGCATCGAAACTCAGCGGTTCGAGAATCTCTGGGAGAGTGAACTGGGCGCATTGCTTGCAGGCCTCGAGAGCGGTTCGCCGCCATTTTTCCGCCTTGTCATTGCCAGGTGAGACGATGGTGTGTTTGGTCACGAGGGGTTGGATGGTGGTCACGCCAAGCTCAACGGCTTTCTGAACAATCCAATCCATGTTCTTCCCCTTCGGGATTGCTTGAGCCAGTGTGATCTCGGGGAGCGGGGTCGGCTTGCATTCGGCAAGTTCCAACATGAGGTCGACCCGTTGTTTGGAAACGGAGAGGACGCGTGCCTCTGCGAAATTTCCCAAACCGTCGAACACCGTGATCGTCGCGCCGGGTTGGATGCGCAGAACCTGGGCGAGGTGCTTGGCTTCATCGCCTTCGAGAAAAGGCGATTCGGTCCAAGAGGCAGGCGGCAGGTAGAAGCGGGGCATATGAAAGTTTCTAGTGGGTTAGTGTTCAGTTTGAAGCGTAAGAGATACTGAGTAGCAATTCTTTCACTGAAAACTTCGAACTAGCCAACTGGCAAACTTCATTAGAATTTCAGGAAATTTTCCAGCATCTGTTTGCCATGCTCGGTGATGATGGACTCGGGATGGAACTGTACGCCGTGGACGGGATGTTCTTTGTGACGTAGTCCCATGATTTCGTTCTCGACGGTCCATGCGGTGATTTCCAGGCAGTCAGGCAGGGTCTCGCGTTTGACGATGAGTGAGTGATAGCGGGTGGCTTCGAAGGGGCTAGGCAGTCCTTTGAATACGCTGCTGTTGTTGTGATGGATGGGAGAAGTCTTGCCGTGCATCAAACGATCTGCGCGGACCACATCGCCACCATAAACTTGGCCGATGGATTGGTGTCCAAGGCAGACACCGAGGATAGGAGTGGTTGGGCCGAGTTCGCGAATGAGTTCCAGTGAAATACCGGCTTCGTTCGGGGTGCAAGGACCGGGTGAAATGCAGATTTTCTCCGGGGCGAGTTTTTTGACGTCATTCACCGTGAGCGCGTCGTTGCGGAAAATTTTCATCTCCACTCCGAGTTCGCCGAAGTATTGGACGAGGTTGTAAGTGAAGGAGTCGTAGTTATCGAGGACGAGGAGCATAAATTTCAAAAATCAAATTTCAAGAAAGAGACAGCCAGTTACTCCTTCAATGTCTTTGCCAGGGCGATGGCGCGGAGGAGGGCTTTGGATTTGTTGACGGTTTCGATGTATTCGTAGGTGGGGT
>CBFGOP010000188.1:0-3306 GCA_965650415.1 uncultured Prosthecobacter sp.
GAAATTCAAGGCATGCAGGAAATGGCTTTCCGAAATCCATTTCCGTTTCTCCACCAGATCCCGATGCATAATCGCGATCTGTCCCGCAGGACCACCGAAACTGATCAATCCGAGTTTCAACCAATAGGCGATCGCTTCTCTGAGTGTTGGCATTTGCGGTTCCATGTGCGAATTTTGGCGGGCCATTCCTGATGAGTCCAGCCATCAAAGACTTTTCATCGACACTGCAAAGTATCAAATGGATGATGCGTAACATGATGATGAAATTCTGTTCCATTTTCGCCACTCTGTTGGTGATCGGTCAGCTGCATGCCGCACCGCAAAAATCCAACATCCTCATCCTCTTCGCCGATGACTGGCGCTTCGACACCCTAGGCGCTGCGGGAAATCCGATTGTCAAAACGCCGAACCTCGATGCCCTGGCCAAGGACGGAATTCGTTTCACCCACAACTGTGTAACCACTTCGATCTGCGGAATCAGCCGTGCCACTCTGTTCAGCGGCCAATGGATGTCGCGTCACGGTGCAACCGATTTCAAAGAACTCAGAAAACCATGGAAGGATACTTACCCAGGCATCCTCCGCGCCAACGGATATTACACCGGACACATCGGAAAGTGGCACAATGGAAAATTTCCCAAGGAGGAATTCGATTTCGGACGGATGTATCACAGCACTCATTATCACCCGACTCCCGATGGTGGAAAAATCCACGTCACTCAGAAGAACGAAAAGGATGCAATGGAGTTCCTCACCACTCGCCCGAATGACAAACCCTTCGTTTTGACCCTCGCCTTTTTCGCGACACATGCCGAAGACGGCAATCCACTGCAGTTTCTTCCGCAGGAAAAAAGCATGGCGCTCTACAACGAAGTGACGATCCCGTTACCGCCGACAGCCAACGAGGAAGCGTATCGGAAACTACCGGAGTTTTTGCAGGGGCCGAAGAACGAGAGTCGGGCCCGATGGAAAAAACGTTTCGATACTCCGGAGAAATTCCAGACTATGATGAAAAACTATTACCGCCTCGCGACCGAAGTGGATGAGACCTGCGGAAATTTGATCGCCGAGCTGAAACGCCAGGGAATCTACGACAATACCCTGATCATTTTCACCACCGACAACGGCTACTTCCATGCCGAGCACGGACTTGCCGACAAATGGTATCCGCATCAGGAAAGCATCCGCGTGCCGCTCATCATCCGCGATCCGCGCATGGACGCAGCCAAACGCGGCAGCACCAACGACGAGTTCACCCTCAACACCGATCTCGCTCCGACGATTCTCCGCTTCGCGGGGTTCGAACCGCCAACCGTCATGCAAGGCCGTGACATGTCCGAGCTCTATCTCGGCGAAGGCGCAGCCGATTGGCGCAAGGAATTCTTCTACGAACATCCGAGCATTCAGAACAAGGATTTCATCCCGGCTTCGGAAGCTCTTGTTAGAAAAGATTGGAAATATTTCTACTGGCCGGAGTTCGATCGCGAGCAGTTGTTCCACATTGCCGAAGATCCGCTGGAACAGAATGATCTCGCAGCCGACGCGAAATTCGCAGATAAGCTCGCCGAAATGCGCGTCCGCTTCAAAGAGCTCAAACAAGCGGCGAAGTGATTTTTCCCTCTTCCCACGTTTCAATAAATCCGAAAGCTATCGAAGCAGTATTCTAGACCGCGCGACTGGAGTCACGCGGTCCTTTCGATAAACACTATCGATCATTCAGCGACTGAATCACCGAATCCGGCAGCTTGGCGGAGTTGATCCAAGCCTGCGCAGCTGCCTGATCTCGTTCCAGCCATGCGCCGAGCGCGCGTTCATACATGCGGTTGCGACGGCGCTCATCCTGAATGTATGCGATCTGTTTCGTGGCGACATCCGGAGCCTTGTCGAAGGACTGCCAGACAAAATGTTGCGCGGTGCGATCGGTGATGTCTTCCGGGAAACGGTTCATCAACGCGGCTGCCGCCTGAGGGTTTTCTCTCGCATCGGCGATCACCATGCCCCGCAACGCATTGGATCGCGCTTCCCCTTGCGGCAGCTTTTCAAAATAACTCATCGCCGCGGATGAATCCTTGCGCGCCCACTCGCGAAACACGTTGTCAACACTGCGGGAAGAAACATCTCCCAAATTCGCCAGCAACCATTCCGCCGTTCCCGCGGGATCCTGTTTCGCCAGCTCCTCGGCAAAACGCGAAACCGCACCATCGCGCAGACGCTCATCCTTGAGTTCCGCAATCCATACTTTGGCTGCTTCCGTGCCTTGCTTCAGAATATGCGGCATCATCGCTTGCAGAGCTTCGCCACGCACGTCGCTGAAAGGCAGTTCCTGCAAAAGACCGGTCGCACGGAAGGGATCGACCTCCACAATCCCACGAATGATTCCGGCCATGTAAGGATTCGCGCCCTCGCCCTTGTGGTTGGATTTTGCCCAAGCGATCGCCGACTCGGGATCGCGGTTCGCCCATGCGGACAAAACCGTGTTGGTCGCCATGCCACCGCCGGTGTTTTTCGTGGTGTAGGCCAGCGCGTTGACCGGATCGACCTGTGCCCACGCGGTGAGCAGCATGGCGTATTCGCCCATCCGCGCTTCTGTTAGACCGAGACTGCGGAAACGGGCGACCGCGGCCTCGAATTCCTCGGGAGCGAGGGAATCGATCCATTCCAACATCGCACGTCCGCGCTGAAGGGCGTTTTCACCGCGCACGATTTCCTCCATGTTCACGAGTTTCTCATCAAAACTTGAGGCTTCGCGATCCTGGCCGGGCCGGTTCGGCCTACGATCGTTCGGATCGCGCATCGCAACGCCGGAAGTTCCATCCGTGCGTGCGGAAGTGTACGAACGCGAACGTTCCAGCAACTCCTGAGCTTCGCTGGGCTCGGTGCTTTCCGTAGTGAGTTTCCCAAGCATGAATCCGCCAAGCCCGATGACGATACAAGTGGCGCTGACGCTGGTGGCATTCCATTTCATGCCGGAGACCGTAAATGCTTTTTGAAACTTCTCAAATGGGGATTTTCACGGTTTGTGTCCTCATGGGCTCTGCGTGGGAATGTGTTTTTAAACCACGAATCGCACGAATTCCGCCAAAACGGCACCTTGTGTCAGGCTATTACTATCACTGTACATATTTTGCATCCGATAATTGTATCGCATTTTTGGGAAGAGGACCACCTGCATACCAGCCTAGAATGGTTATGCCATCACGCTGAATTTTTTCTGAGATATTAAGGAGTTCTTTTTCAGTAGTTGCTTTAAACCACCGATGAAATAATTTTGCTTTGAAAAGCCTGCATGAATCCGGCAATTCAAATG
>CBFGOP010000189.1:0-3239 GCA_965650415.1 uncultured Prosthecobacter sp.
AAACAGGTCACGGATTTATTGAGAGCGAAGCTGCTTCAATAAGGAGAAGGGGTTTTCAACCCCTTCATTTCGTAAAAATCCCACAAAGGGCTTACAAAGGCCTTCTCCGTATTTTCATGAGCGCCGAACAAGAAATCCAACAGATTCCGCAAAATACAGAATCCTCCAAGTCAGGATTCTATTGGGTCTTAAGCGCTTTCATTTGTCTGATTATCATTGTTTTCCTCAACACTCCTGCCGTCATTCGAGCTTCAGTAAAATCCAATCTTACTCATGCAACCTCAAACGCGAAACAACTAGGCATCGCGCTCTTCACATTCGAGCAAGAATTCGGAACTTATCCTTCCCCATCAACCGTAGCCGATGTCACGGCGGCGTTTCCATCCCACGGCTACGACCTAACAGGAAATTCATCCAACGCCCTGTTCCGCCAACTTTTTGCCGCGAAGGTCATCGACACGGAAGAGATATTCTATGCAAAAATCATGGACGCTATCAAACCTGACGGCGTCATCATTCCCAAAGAAGCTCTCAAGAAAGGAGAATGTGGCTTCGCCTATATCACAGGCATGAGTAGCCAAGGCAACCCATCATGCCCTCTCGTCCTCGCCCCAGTTATTCCCGGAACCAAAAAATTTGATCCCAAGCCCTTCGACGGAAAAGCAATCGCTCTCCATATCGATCAAACCGTTAAGGCCTACCAAATTCAAAAAGACGGTACGATCCACGACAAAGACGGTGATATTCTCTCCCCCGAACATCCCATGTGGAACGGGAAAGCCCCAGATATACGATATCCGGAATAGCAGTCCGAGGGCAAGGCGCCAACTTGTCCTACCGTGGCCTCCGGAGAAGGAGGATCGCCGAGGGCGCCGAGTGAAACGAGGTATCTAATGAATGAGTCATTGACGATTCGCTTCGCAGCGGCGCTCTCGGCGATAGCGCCCTACCTTCACAATCTCGAATAAGGCAACTACACCCTCTCAAAAAACAAAGTGAACTCCTGGCGGTTGTAGGTCAGGTGTGTTTTTACAATCAGGGAAAAACCATTCCCTTTCGCGATTTCTAACACATCGTTTTCCAATGTTTCGATTTCAGCAATCGTCTCCGCGCCGGTGGTTTTCAGAGTGAACACGGCAAGCGCACTAGGGCGGAGAAAATCTTTCAAGCGCGTGACGAGCGTGATCGCCTGCCTTGGCGAGCCGTTCATATCGGAAAGGATCGCATCGTATTTGATCCCGCGGGGTGGAACAAACTCGGCCACATCTTCACGCAGGAAACTCAAATTCGGATGATTCGCGAGACGTTTGTCCAGCGGTGCGCGGTCGATGGCGGAAACTTGATAACCGCGTCTCAACAACTCGGAGGTCATTCCACCGGGACTCGCTCCCAGCTCCAACCAATGTGCGCCTTCCCAAGGCAACTTGCGATACATCGACAGAAAATGCAGGCCTTCGGCGATTTTCGCGCCGGCCCGGCTCACCGTATCATCGGCGTTCTGGGCGATGAACTTGGTTCCACCGGGATGCAGTCCACCCGCATCGCGAGGTGTGGCGACTCCGGCATACAAGCCTTCTTTGCCCACCCAACAGAACAGGGTTTCCAGATCGGGTTGTTGTTCTTCAGCAGATTTGGGTGAGGTCTCGGGAAAATCAAACACCTGCAAAGCCCGACCCCGCAGGTTCGATGCGAGCAGCTTGTAATAGCGTTTCGGATTTCCCGGATCCAATTGACCAACCAACAAGGTTTGCAACTTCCGGCTCTCGAATTTGTAATAAATCGACTGCGCGGCTTTCTCAATAAAGCCCTCCATTTTCTCCGGATTGCACGGCCAAGAATGCTCGATGGGAACATGAAACCGAATGAAGCGTGAAGCCGATGAATCGCGGATACGCTCCGGCGTCTCGGTTTGAAACAACAGATACTCGCTTCCCAATTTCTTCACCTTCTCCGCCCCAAGAATCTCCAGAATCTCCGCCATCAATGGAGCGAAGACTTCAGAGATGCGGATGAGGTGGGTGGACATGATATTTTCGGTAGGGTCATTTCGATGAAATAACCGTGAGAACGGCAGTCAGATAGCGGTCGTTTTATCAAAACGACCCTACCATTCACTTGCCGCGGTTGCTCCGGTCTTCGCCTTTGATGCCTTTGGCAGCACGCTTGCGGGCGCCTTCATCGAGGATGCGTTTACGCAAACGGATGTTCAACGGAGTGGCTTCGACGAGTTCATCGGCATCGATGTATTCGATCGCGCGCTCGAGTGAAAAGCGGATCGGCGGAGTGAGTTTCGAGGTTTTGTCCTTACCGGAAGAACGCATGTTATCAAGGTGTTTCTCTTTAACAGGGTTAACCGGCATGTCGCCAACGCGCGGGTTTTCACCAACGAGCATGCCGCCGTAGATGGCATCGTTCGGGCCGACAAAGAGCACACCACGATCCTCAAGCGCTTGCAGCGAGTAGGTGGTCGCGACACCGGCTTCCATGGAAACCAAAGTTCCGGTGGTGCGGGTGACGATCTCGCCGGCGTGCGGGCCGTATTCACGGAAAAGGTGCGACATGATGCCGTGACCGGAAGTGAGATTGACGATCTCGGTTTCGAAACCGATCAGACCACGGGTCGGGATGAGCGCGGTGATGAGTGTTTCACCGGAAGGCTCGGTCTCCATGTTTTCCATCATGCCTTTACGGTTGATGAGGGATTTCAAAATGCCTTGGGTGTATTCGCCCGGAGCCTCGATGTAGAGGGTTTCGAAGGGTTCTAACAATTTACCGCTTTCATCGCGACGATAGATCACGGTCGGACGGGAAACGCAGACCTCGAAACCTTCGCGGCGCATGGTTTCCACCAGAACCGCGATCTGCATCGCGCCACGGGCGGAAACGTTGAACACGCCGGCTTGGTCGGTGTCCTCCACCTGGAGAGAAACGTTGGTTTTGATTTCGTGCATCAGACGCTCACGGATGGCGCGGGAAGTCACGTGCTTGCCTTCCTTGCCGCCGAGCGGGCCGTCGTTGATGGAGAACTCCATGGAAACGGTCGGTGGGTCGATCTCCACGAACGGAAGTGGTGTCTGATCACCGGAGGCGGCGAGGGTTTCACCGATGTCGATGTTTTCAATACCGGCCGCGATGCCGACGATGCCGCCTGCGCCGCAACCTTCCGAGTCCTCGGTAGCGAGGCCGGAGTAGGTGAAGGTTTTCATCACCTTGGATTGTTGTTTGGTGCCGTCTTTGCG
>CBFGOP010000190.1:0-3159 GCA_965650415.1 uncultured Prosthecobacter sp.
AATGGAAGGCAGCAAGCGTTTTGAAAATCTCGACGCGTTGAAAAAACACCTTGATTCCAAACCCGACAACTCAAAGCCATCGAACTGATGGCAAGCGTCGCCTCAAGCGCTGGTCGCTCGGGGTTTACCGCTTGGGCTTGATTCTCGCGGCGCTCATGTGCCTGTGGGCGCTGCCGGAAGAGCGCAAGGAGTTGGATCCCGAAACGATCCTGCCCATCGCCAAGCAGGTGTTTCCGAAAGTGGTGCAGGTGGCCGATCCCAATGAAGGCATGTATGCGCTGAGTTCCGGCGACGGAGTTCTGTTAGGTTGGGCGACATCGACCTTTCCTCAGGCGGAGAAAATTCAGGGTTACTCCGGGCCATCCGAACTGCTGGTGATTTTTGATTCGGAGCGAAAGGTCAAGAGCGTGCATCTGCTCTCCAGCTCCGATACCGACGGGCATGTGGACAAGGTGAAACGCGATGGCGCGTTTTGGTCGCAGTGGACGGGTGCGTCCGAAGCATCGTTGGGCGCGATGGATCAACCGCTGGTCGTTTCCGGCGCGACCCTGACCAGTGAAGCGATGGCCCGTGGGGTGGCGGCCCGGTTCGGTGCCGAGGGCATGGATCAGTGGTTTCCTGCGGATCTTGTTCTGGATGATGTGAAAAAATGGTATCCGCAGGCGGATCGGATCGTGGCTGATCCGGCGAAGGGGACTTACGAAATCCTGCATCGGGAAAAACCACTCGGTCTGGTATTGCGCAGCAGCCGGATGGGGGTTTCGGCACGCGGTTTCAACGGCATTTCGGATGTGATCGTGGCCCTGGATCAGGAAAAAGATGTGATTCTGGGAATCGGGTTTCTGGGAAGCCGCGACAACGAGCCCTATGTCGGCGATGTGAAGAACGAGGTGAAATACGCGGATGGTTTTGCCGGGAAGCGTGTGGATGAAATCCTGGGCCACGACATGAGGAACTCGCCCTTCTTGTTTACCAGCGGTGCGAGCTACACGAACCATGCGGTGGTGGAGAGTGTCCGGGAAATGTCGCGCCGGTATCTGTTAGAAGAGAAAAGCCGGGGCATGTCATGGAAGGCCGGCTTGGCGCTGGTGTGGATCGCGCTGGGGGTTTTTGTCGGCTTGAGCAAGTGGGGTGGAAAACCCCGGGTGCGCATGGGTTTTGCGGTCATTTCCGTGGCAGCCGGCATCGGCTTGGGATGGATGCTGAGCCAGGACCAATTGGTCGGATGGGGAGCGAACGGACTCGGGGTCGGTGCGGTTCTGCCATTGATCGTGCTGACTGCCGCCGCCTTGGTGGTTCCCGCCTTCACTGGAAAAAACGTGTATTGCAACCGGATCTGTCCGCATGGTGCTGCGCAAACCCTGTTGGGATCGCTGCATAAAAAACGGTTTTCCTTGCCGCCGAAACTGCACGCCGTTTTGGTGCGATTGCCATGGCTGACCTTGGTCGCGATCTGGATTCTCGCGCTGTTGGGCAGCGGACTTCCGTTCGCTTACTTCGAGCCCTTCGAAACCTGGAGCACCGGTTTTGTGGCATGGATTCCGGCTGTGGTTTTCACCTTGGGATTGGTCGCCGCGATCTTCATGCCGCAGGCGTATTGTCACTACGGTTGCCCGACGGGAGCGATGCTGCGTTATCTGACGCTCTCGCCATCCGCATGGACCCAGCGTGACACGATCGCCGGTGTTCTGATCCTTGCCGCCGCTTGTTACGTGTTTTTATGAAAATACTGGGATGGCTTCTTTTTCTGGTTTCTCTCACCTCCTGCAGTGAGCGGGAAGAACCTGTTAGATATGTCATCAAAGGCAAGTCCATGGGTTCTTCATGGAAACTGGCCTGCACTGCGCATGCTGACACGGATCTGAGATTCGAGGTTCAGTCCGAGCTGGATCATTGGGAACAGGTACTGAGCCAGTGGCGCGAGGGGTCGGATCTCTCCCGCTACAACCGGGGTGAGGCGGCCAGCGCGGAACTGCAACGCGTGTTGGACCTGGCGGAAGAAATCCGGCAAGCCAGCGGCGGGGCATTTGATCATCGGATTTTGGAAGAGGTCCATGCGGCGGGTTTCGGCCCAGCAGGCAGAGGCGTGGATTTGTCCGCCATCGGCAAAGGATTTGCGGTGGATCGGGTGGGAGACAGGCTCAAAACCCTCGGCATCACGGATTTCATTTTTGAGCTGGGTGGGGAAGTGTTGGTGGGCGACGGGAAATGGAAAGTGGGGGTCGAAGTCCCGGATCCGACGAAAACTGAAATTTTATACATCCGTGAGCTGCGTGGAGAGGCCATGGCGACGAGCGGGAATTATCGACAGTTCACGCCCGATCAGGCAGGGCTGGCCGGTCACATCATCGACCCCAGAAATGGCAAGCCCGTGGTGCGCGATCCATGCTCTGTGACCGTGGTGGCGAAGGACTGCGCCACGGCGGATGCTTGGGCGACGGCGTTATTTGTTCTTGGGCCGCAGCATCCTACGCCACAGGGCCTGGAGGTCCGATGGAATTGGCTATCCCCATGAGGAGAAATTTCACGTTTAGGGTTTGAAGTTTTGAAAAGAACCCTCTTGAATCCGCGCGCCCCGAAACCATGGCTCTGATTGTTCAAAAATACGGCGGAACTTCCGTAGGTTCCATAGATCGCATCTGCAATGTGGCGGCGAGGATCAAGCGCACCCGCGACGAGGGAAACCAGGTCGTGGCCGTGGTTTCCGCGATGTCCGGCGTGACCGACAAGCTGATCGGAATGGCGAAGGAATTGAACGAATCCCCATCGGAGCGCGAGCTGGACGTTTTGTTGGCGACCGGTGAGCAGCAATCGATCGCGTTGGTTGCGATGGCTCTTCACAAGCTCGGGGTGGACGCCGCCTCGATCACCGGCAGGCAGGCGGGCATTTACACGACAGGCAGCCACACGCGCGGTCGGATCACCAACATGGATCCTTCCCTGATGCGAAAATTTATCGATGAGGGCAAAACACTGGTGGTGGCCGGTTTCCAGGGCATCACTCTTGACGGCATGGTTCACACGCTCGGACGCGGTGGGTCGGATCTCACCGCCATCGCGGTTGCCGCGGCTCTTAAAGCCGATGTCTGCCAGATTTTGACCGATGTGGATGGGGTCTACACCTGCGATCCACGGGTTGTGAAAAACGCCCGCAAGTTG
>CBFGOP010000191.1:0-3112 GCA_965650415.1 uncultured Prosthecobacter sp.
TCTTAGAACAGAGGCTGGAGGGATTGGAAAATTCATCATTAGAACAGATGTTCGGTGGTGGAGTTGATTTTGAAGCAAGTTTTTAGCTCGGCGTTATTTGATGATGAGATCAGCTCTTGGAAAACTTCAATAAAGTGAAAACCGTGTTGATTTCTCCGAAAGATCCGGTAGGTTAATTTGTTATGAAAACTTCGACATTTGCCGGATTGCTGATGATTGGTGCTGTTACGATTGGCGGATCTTTAGCGAGCGCCAAACCGGATAAGGAGAAAGGCAAGGGTGGCAACAAGGGCGGAGGAAAACCAGAGAAGCACCATGTGGAAAAAGGTGGTGGCAAAGATGACAAGGACGTTGGCAAGGGTAAGGGCAAAGGTTTGGCCGCCCATGACAAGCATGAACCTTGGCGTGCGAATCGCTTCGAGGACAGGGAGCGCGGTTTGTTGTTGGAATTTTTCAGGGGATTTGAAGCTCAGCCACAAGGACTCCCACCCGGTCTTGCGAAGAACCTCAAAAGGGGAAAACCCCTGCCTCCGGGTTGGCAGAAGAAGGTGGGCGAGGGTTTTATCATTGATGACGAAACCTTCGGGTTTTTCAACCTGCTGGAGGACGCACTGTTCCCGGATCTGAAACCCAAGCCGGATACCAAGATTTATCTTTATGGAGACCGGGTCGTTCGTGTGTATGAGCCGAAGCGTCAGGTGATCGATGTGTTCGAGATTCCCAGTATCAAGATCAAGTGAGCCATTCACTCCCGTGACATGCCGGGAGGCAGATCGTTTGCTTCAGCAGGTCGGGGCGCCGGCTCCGACTTCGCGCCGGGGGTCTGCGGTGTTTGCGCAGCAGGTTCCGCAACGGGCTCATCGAGTTCTTCCGCGAGCGTCGAGATCACCTGTTGGAGGTATTCCTTGGGAACGGCTCCGGTCATTTTTTTGACCTCCTTGCCGTCGATGAAAAACCGGGTGTCGGGAATACCGTTCACGCCTTTTCTGGATGTGAGATTGGCCGCGGTATCCACATCGATCATCGCAAGACGGACAATGTCGGGATTTTCCTCGGCGAGTTGGGCGAGGACGGGTTTGAGTTGTTTGCAGGGAGGACACCAATCGGCAGTGAAATTGACGATATTGATCGTGCCGGGTTGGGCGATGAATTCCGGAAATTCATCCGAAGAAATGAAGTAGGACGAGGTCGATTTCGTCTCGGCTTTTTTCCCGCAGGCGCAGAGGGAGCAGATGACGAGAAGAAGGATAAAATGGGCTTTCATCATTCCGTCATCCTAGCCCCGGAGTCAGTGACGTCCAGTAGATAGATAATCAGAAATTCGGTGTGAGATCACACCTCGGTTACGAGAAATTATACGCATCCATATCGAAGACGACCGTGACGTCTTCCGGTAAGGTGGTTTTTTTGAGCACGGCTTGGACGTGATTGGTGAGCGGCCTGGCTTGATGGGAACGGAGGGTGATTTGGAAACGGAATTGATCGTGTGATTTGATCAGGGGACTGGGCAAAACCTCGCCGAGAGAAATACCCGCTGGGAGGTTTTCCTTGAGGCGGAGGTGTAGGGTTTGAAGGGTGAATTCGGCGCGGCGCTCGTGAGTGGAACGAGCTGTTAGAACGGCGCAGTGGGCGAAGGGTGGAAAGCGGAATTGCCGGCGCATTTCCATTTCCTGTTCGGCGTAGCCATCGAAATCGTGTTTGCGCGCAAACTGAATGCTGGGCGAGTGCGGGGTGAATGTCTGGACGATGACTTCACCTTCGAGCTCGCCGCGTCCGGCGCGACCCGCGACCTGGGTGATGAGCTGAAAGGTGCGTTCCCCTGCGCGGAAATCCGGAACGTGGAGCCCGAGATCGGCATTGAGGATTCCAACCAAGGTGACGTTGGGAAAATGCAAACCCTTGGCGATCATCTGCGTGCCGATGAGGATATCGATTTTTTTGGATTTGAATTTGTTGAGGATGTCTTTGAGAGCGTTTTTGCGGCGCATCGCATCGGCATCGATGCGTGCGAAGCGGGCTTCGGGGAGTATTTTTTGCAGCACTTCCTCGACCTTCTGCGTCCCGTAACCTTGCAGCGCGATCCCGGGGTTGCTGCATTCCGGGCATTTGCGCGGTACGATGGATTGATGTCCGCAAACGTGGCAGACGAGCCGTTCATCGGTGCGATGATAGGTGAGCGCAACCGCGCAGTGAGGGCATTCACACACGTAACCGCAGCCGTGGCATTGCAGGGAACGGGCGAAGCCACGTCGGTTGAGAAAGAGGATGGATTGTTCGCCTTTGGCGAGGCGTTGTTCGAGAGCGGTGCGGAGTCGGTCTGACAGGATCGCAACTTGACCTTTCTGTTTTTGCTTTTCCAAACGCATATCGATCACTCGGACGAGCGGCATCGAATGGGCGTCGGCGCGTTGGTCGAGCCGGAGGAGATGGTATTTTTCTGTTAGAGTGTTCTGCCAGCTTTCAAGGGAAGGGGTGGCAGAGCCGAGGACGATGGTGCATGGCTCGAACGCCGCACGCAAAACCGCGACGTCGCGGGCGTGGTAACGGGGCGGGTTTTCCTGTTTGTAGGACGACTCATGCTCTTCATCGACGATGATGAGCCCAAGGTTGGGCAGAGGTGCGAACACCGCGGAGCGCGCACCGATGACGATGCGGGCGTGTCCTTTGCGGATGCGGTGCCATTCGTCGAAACGTTCGCCTTGGGACAGATTGGAGTGGAGGACGGCGACCTGATCATCGAGTTGGGAAAAGCGTGCTTTGAAACGGCGGACGGTTTGCGGGGTGAGGGCAATTTCGGGAACGAGGACGAGGACGGTTTTTCCGAGATCGAGAGCGGCTTGGGCGGATTGGAGGTAGACTTCGGTTTTGCCGGAGCCGGTGACACCGAGAAGTAAAAAAGGTTTCACCGCACCATCCTTCGCCAAGGCTACGGACGGCAAGGAGTCGCAGAGGTCACTGAGGTCACTGAGGGACGCGGAGATTGAGTTAAATGCGGCTTGTTGTTGGTCGTTGAGAACCAACGGTTCCGATGGGACGATGGTTTCGGTGGCTTCGGGGTCGCGGCGGACGTCTTCGGTCGAGAGGGTGATGAAACCTTTTGTGGCAAGGCTTT
>CBFGOP010000192.1:0-3072 GCA_965650415.1 uncultured Prosthecobacter sp.
TTGGTTCTTGGTTCTTGGTTCTTGGTTCTTGGTTCTTGGTTCTTGGTTCTTGGTTTGAGATTTGAGATTTGAGATTTGAGATTTCAGCTCTCTAACAGCGATGCGGCCATGGCTCTGGCTTGTTCTCCGCCGCCGCCGAGCATGCGGACGAGTTCGGTGATGCGTTTTTCGCCATGGACGGGGAAGAGTTTGGAGCGGGTGCGGCCGGAGACGACTTCCTTTTCGACCACGAAGTGGGCCGCGGCGGTGGCGGCGACCTGAGGGAAGTGGGTGATGGCGATGACCTGGTGGAGTTGTCCGAGCAGGGCCATTTTCTTGCCGACGGCGCGGGCGATTTCTCCACCGACGTTGGCATCGATTTCATCGAAAACCATGAGAGGGGTGGCGTCCTGTTCGGCGAGGGAGGATTTGACGGCGAGCATGACGCGGGAAATTTCACCGGAGGAGGCGATTTGGCGGAGCGGCAGAAGCGGTTCGCCCGGGTTGGGACCGAAGAGGAAATTGCAGGATTCGAGACCGTGCAAGGACGGGTCTTTGAGGGTGGTTCGCTCGATTTCAAACGAGGATTGTTTGAAGCCGAGTTCCTTGAGTTGGGAGGCGATTTCCTGGGCGAGCTTCGGTGCGGATTTTTTTCGTGCGGCGCTGAGTTTCTTCGCAATGGCTTCCACCTCCTTGCGCGCTTCTGTTAGGGCGAGGGTGAGTGCTTCGATTTTCTCGGAGCGGTTGTCGATGTTGTCGAGTCGGTTGGAAAGGGTTTCCTGACGAGCCAACACATCCTCGATGGTGGGACCGTATTTGCGTTTCAGGGATTCGACCAGATTGACGCGCTCCTCGATGGAAGCGGCTTCCGAGGGGTCGATTTCCAACTCCTCAACATAATCGGTTAGAGTGGCTTCGAGATCCTGGAGTTCGATGGATGCGGTCTCGAGCGAAGACATTTTGTCGGCGACCGATGGATCGTATTTTTCGAGGTCGCGGGCGAGGCGTTGGAGTTCGGTGATGCGGCTGAGGATGCCGTCTTCGGATGAGAGTGATGAAACGGCCTGTGCTGCGAGCTCGACCAAGCGCGTGGAGTTTGAGGAGCGGTGATAACGCTCCTGGAGTTCATCTCCATCATGGGGAGTGAGTTTGGCGGATTGGATCTCATCGAGCTGGTAACGCAGGAGTTCGAGTTCCTGTTCGGATGCGTTCTCGGCGTTTTGAATTTCCTCGAGTTCCTGGGATTTTTCGCGCCAGTTGCGATAGGCGGCGCGGTATTCGGAGAGGATGGGATCGGTGGATGCATAAGCATCCAGCATGGCGAGCTGGCGTTCCTGGGAGAGGAGCGATTGGTGATCGTGCGGGCCGTGGAGATCGACCAGATGTTCGCCGATTTTTTTGAGCAGATTGAGCGTGACGGGGGAGTCGTTGATGAACTGGCGGTTGGCGGTGGTGCCGATGGAGCGACGGATGATGATTTGGGTGTCGTCGCAGGGAGGAAGGCCGCCTTCCTCGAGGATGGCGTTGATTTCCGAGGTGTCTGATAGATCGAAGACCGATTCGATAGTGCAGGTGTCTTCGCCGGTTCGGATCAGGTTTTTATCAGCGCGTTCGCCGAGGATGAGTTTGAGAGCGCCGACGATGACGGATTTTCCGGCGCCCGTTTCACCGGTAACGGAGATCAGTCCGGAGCTGAGTTCCCATTCGAGTTCGTCTACGAGGGCGAGGTTGCGGATTTTGAGGAGCGAGAGCATGCAATGACTGCTGCGGAGTATGCAGGGGCGCAGGCGTGCAGAGCAAATCTAAACCACAGGTCGTAATAGAGTTGTTGGACCTATTGCGGCTTGGTCGCTTCTTTTTTTCCGCTGACGGCGAAACGGTAGCGGATGATGGCATCGACGATTCCGACCGAGATGGCGTTTTGATAGGCTTCGCTCGCGATGAGTCTGGCTTCGTAGGGATGGCTCATGAAGCCGCCTTCGAAAAGAATGGCCGGGTGTTGAACTCCGGAGAGCACGCTGAAACGGGCGCGCTTGATGCCGCGATCGAATGTGTTTTTCCCGAGGCGATGCAGAACGGAGCCGTGAATGGCTGTGGCAAGTGCGATGTTGGCAGAGTCGTTATAGTTTCCGGCTCTCGCTTGGGCATCGCTGGCTTTGAGATTGCTGCCGTAGTGGGAGACACCGGGAGGAGACAAGGTGAAGGTTTCGATGCCACGGGCTTCCCGTCCACCGGCGTTGAAATGGAGGCTGATGAAGATCGCTTCCTGTTTCACTCGGTTGGCGATATCGACGCGTTCTTGGAGGGAATAATATTTGTCTGTGGTGCGGGTCATGATGACCTTGAAACCTTTGGCTTCGAGCTGGGTTTTGAGTTTTCCTGCCAGTTTGAGATTGTATTGGGCTTCGGTTCCGAGCGGGTTGGTGGCTCCGGGGTCTTTGCCGCCGTGTCCGGCATCGATAATGACGGTTTGGAAAACTCCGGCGCTTTTGATAAAATTGGGTCTCAACACAGGGTCGATCAATTTCGCGAGGTCAATGCGTGAGACGTAAACCCCGTTTCCTTGCGCAATTACGGGATCCGAGAAAACGAACTTTAGATTGTTCATCAGGCATTCGTGTCCACCGACCGTGAGTTCCATTTCAACCTTGGTGTTTTCCAAGATCACTTTGTTGCCGTTGCGGCTGAGTTTGGTGAAATTGTAGAAATTCTGGATGTCCTGAACAGAGAGGTAGTCTTTGCCCTCGATTTTGGTGATTTTCCAGCCGCTCTTGTGGTTGGTTTGCGAGCTTGCCAGCGGTGCAAGGCACAGCCCGAGGATGAGAAAGACGAAATTTCTCAATCCGCGAAGAAGTGTGGGTTTTGTGAGGTTTTGATCCATCAAGCCATCTATCGATGATTGGTAAACTAGTGTTTCTGGCTGCGTGTGACAATGGGAATTTCAACTCAGGGCAAAATCAGTGGGGGTAGAAAAAAAATCAAAGATTCTCTTGCAAAGCATGTTTGCTCATCCTATTTCCTGCGCCCACCCAAACGATAAAGCTCGGATGGCGGAATTGGTAGACGCGCTAGACTAAGGATCTAGTAGGGAAA
>CBFGOP010000193.1:0-3055 GCA_965650415.1 uncultured Prosthecobacter sp.
GTCGGTGCGGTTCCGATGCAGATGTGGATTCCGGATGTCTATCAGGGTGCGCCGACGCCAACCACCGCGTTTCTCTCGGTTGGTTCCAAAGCGGCAGGCTTCGCCCTGTTGATCCGTTTCCTAACCCCGTTTCTCGCTGAAGAATCTCCTGTGCGGATTCAGGTTCTGACCATCCTGCTCATTCTTGCGTGTGCGACCCTCCTGTTCGGAAACCTGGGTGCGATTGCTCAAACCAACTTCAAGCGCTTGCTCGCCTATTCTTCCATCGCTCATGCAGGATTTCTTCTGCTCGCACTGGCGGCGTGGGATGCGGCGGACGGGAATTCGGTCACTTCCGCACAGGCCGTATCGTTCTATCTTGCGACCTACCTGATCATGACGCTGGGAGTTTTCTTCGTGCTCGCCCAAATTCGCATCCAGAAAAACGGGGAAGCGATTTCCGACTTCAATGGGCTTGGCAAAAAGAATCCGGCTCTTGCCTTGATGACGACCGTCCTGCTGGCCGCGCTGGCCGGTGTTCCGTTGACGGCTGGATTCATTGGTAAATTCTATGTATTCAAACTCGCTGCAGACGCCGGTCTGTGGATCGGTCTGGGAATTGCCGTTGTCGCCGCAGCCGCTGGATTTTACTACTACTTCAAAACCATCCGCGCGATGTGGTGGATCGAACCGAATGACGATTCGAAAATTTCCCTGCCACTGATTTCCAAAGTCTGTGTGGTTGGGCTGACGATTCTGACCTTGGTCCTCGGCGTCTATCCGCAGCCGATTTTGGATTTGATGAAGTAGAAATCAGACCTACAACACGAACCTCGGCGATTGTTTGAGGAAGGTGATAGGGTTTTGGTAGGTGACTTTTTCGATGAACTCGGGGGAGTGTTTGCGGCGTTTCATTTCCAGGGTGCACTTGGGCACTGCGAGCGGATCGGAGACTCCCCAGTCGCAAGCGGAGTTCATCCAGATGCGGTCGGTGCCGTAGATTTCAAGGATGTCGATGGCGCGGTTGGGGGTGCATTTGCTCTCGGGGTAAAGGGTCATACCTGCCCAGAAGCCTGCGTCCATCACGGCCTTGACCGTGTGTTCCTCAACGTGGTCGATGATCACTTTCGAGCGGTCGAGCTTGGAAAAGGACGAGAGCGAATCGATGATGATTTTGGTACCTTTAAGTTTGTCTTCAAGGTGGGGCGTGTGGATCAGGATGGGCAGATCGTGGTCGAGCGCGATTTGGACGTGCTCCTCGAAAATTTTCAGCTCACTACGGGTGTTTTTGTTCAAGCCGATTTCTCCGATTCCGAGGACGTTGGTTTTTTGGATGAACTCGGGGATCAGCGACATCACTTCACGGGCGAAGACCGGATCATCCGCTTCCTTCGGATTGATGCACAACCAGCAGAAATGTTTGATGCCGAATTTTGCCGCACGCTTGGGTTCATACTCGGTCAGTTGTCGGAAGTAATCATAAAACCCATCGGCAGAGGATCGATCAAACCCTGCCCAGAATGCGGGTTCGCACAAGGCCTCACATCCGGCGAGAGCGAGCTTTTCGTAGTCATCCGTCGTGCGGCTGACCATGTGGGCGTGAGGTTCAATGTAAGGCATGAGTGTGGAAGCTTGGAGCCTGAAGATTTGAGAATTACGCGCATTTCGGGCAGGTGCCGAAGAATTCCAGTTCGTGGTAGAGGTTTTGGTAGCCGGTGTTCTGGCGGATTTCTTCTTCGAGTTTATGCACGGGGCAGGGAGCTTTGATGGCTTCGATTTTGCCACAGCCGGTGCAGATCAGATAGTCGCTGTGTTTTCCGGGTTGGATGAGGGTGAAATAGGCGGCGCGTTCGTGGAGGCCCAGACGGCGGATGATGCCGTGTTCGGTGAGGCGTTGCAGCAGCCGATACACCGTGGCTTTGTCGCAGAGGTCGGTCAGTCGCTCCGAAGTGGCGAGTCCGGCGAGGGTCATCGGCTGGGAGCTTTCCATGAGAGTGAGAATCAGCTCCTCGAGTGCTTTGGTGCGACGGAGTCCGAGATTCCTGCAGCGAGCAATGATGGTTTTGAGTGGTTGTTCCATGTTATCAGAATGAAGAAAAAGCGGGCAGATAGCCAGGCTGGTCTAGAAGAGTCTCGTCTGGGAATCTTCAGGTTTCAAGGGTGGAACGGGGGCTCCGATTTTTTCGTAAGCGGCAGGCATGGCGGTTCGGCCTCGCGGGGTGCGTTGAATGAAGCCCTGCATGATCAGGAAGGGTTCGTGGACTTCTTCCAAAGTGGCGGCATCTTCTCCGATTGCGACGGCGAGTGAGTTCAAACCGACGGGACCGCCATTGAATTTGTAAATCATTGCCTCAAGCAGCCGCTTGTCCATTTCATCGAGTCCGTCGGAATCGATCTCGATCATGGCGAGCGCGGCGGCGGCGTTTTCCTGGTCGATCACCCCTTTGCCACGAACCTGTGCGAAATCCCTCACCCAGCGCAGCAGCGCGTTGGCGACACGTGGCGTGCCGCGCGAACGCGAGGCGATTTCCAGGGCTCCGGCGCGGTGGATTTCCGTATCCAATAATCCTGCGGAGCGTTCGATGATATTGGCAAGTTCCTCGCGGTTGTAGTAATCGAGCCGGTTGATCAGGCCGAAGCGTGAGCGCAGCGGGGCGGTGAGCATGCCGGAGCGGGTGGTGGCACCGACGAGGGTGAAACGCGGCAGGTTGATTTGAACGGAGCGTGCGGAAGGGCCGGAGTCGATGATGATATCGAGGCGGTAGTCCTCCATGGCGGGGTAAAGGTATTCCTCGATGGCGGGGTGGAGGCGATGGATTTCATCGATGAAAAGCACATCACCTTTCTGGATATTGGTGAGGATGCCGGCGAGGTCGCCCGCTTTTTCGATTTGAGGGCCGGAAGTGGTATGGAGTTGGGTTCCGGCGGCTTTTGCGATCAGGTTAGCGAGGGTGGTTTTACCCAGGCCGGGAGGGCCGGAAAGAAGAACGTGATCGAGCACATCGCCGCGTTGTTTTGCAGCTTCCAGCATGAGGAGGATGCGATCTTTGACTTTTTCCTGGCCGATGAATTCCGA
>CBFGOP010000194.1:0-3006 GCA_965650415.1 uncultured Prosthecobacter sp.
CGTCGATGACGGCAAATCCACCCTCATCGGCCGTCTCCTTTACGATTCCAAATCCATCTTCGAAGACCAACTCGAGGCCGTTGAGGAATCCTCACGCAAACGCGGCGATGAAAACGTCAACCTCGCCCTCCTGACAGACGGCCTCAAAGCCGAACGCGAACAAGGCATCACCATCGACGTCGCCTACCGCTACTTCGCCACACCGAAACGCAAGTTCATCATCGCGGACACCCCGGGCCATATCCAATACACCCGCAACATGGTTACCGGCGCCTCCACCGCCAACCTCGCCATCATCCTCATCGATGCCCGCAAAGGCGTCATCGAGCAAACCAAGCGCCACTCCTTCATCGCCAACCTTCTGCGCATCCAGCACCTCGTCGTTGCCGTGAACAAAATGGACCTCGTCGATTTCTCCCAGGAAGTCTTCGACAACATCGTATCCGACTTCCGCCAGTTCGCCTCGCGCCTCGACAACATCGTCGACATTACCGCCATCCCCATCTCCGCGCTCAACGGAGACAACGTCGTCGATAAATCCAAAAACATGGATTGGTACGAAGGCCCGACCTTCCTCTATCACCTCGAAAACGTTTACGTCGGCGGTGAGGAAAACCATATCGATGCCCGCTTCCCCGTGCAATGGGTGATCCGACCCATGTCCGATGAATGGCACGACTTCCGCGGCTATGCCGGACGCGTCGCCGGTGGCGTTTTCAAACCCGGCGATGAAGTCACCGTCCTCCCTTCCGGCTTCAAAACCCGCATCAAAGCCATCCACAGCCCGGATGGGGAAAAAGAAGAAGCCTTCGCCCCGCAGTCCATCTGCATGACCCTCAGCGATGAAATCGACATCTCACGCGGTGACACCCTGGTGAAATCCAACAACCCTCCGAAAGTCTCCCAAGACATCGAGGCCATGGTCTGCTGGTTCTCTTCCAAGTCCATGCCGCCACGCGCCAAACTCGTCCTGCGCCACACCACCTTGGAAACCAAAGCCATCATTCAGGAAGTGAAATACCAGGTCGATGTCAACACCCTCCACAAAATCGAAGGAATCGACACCCTCTCCATGAACGACATCGGTCGCATCACCCTCCGCACCGCCACCCCGCTCATTCACGACTCCTACCGTCGCAACCGCAACACCGGCTCCTTCATCCTCATCGACCCCGGCACCAACGAAACCGTCGCCGCTGGAATGATCGTTTAGTACCGGAGAGCCGCGTCTCCGACCGGCTTCTTCATGGACCGCGCGAGTCCAGCTCTCCCGATATAGTCGGGACTCGCGCTCTTCCATGGAGTGGCGGACGAAAAGCTCTCGACCTAATCCCAAAATCGAACTAAGTTGAAACCAGATGGCAGCAAAAACCGAGACTCACCGCAAAGTGGCGGAGAACATGCGTTCCGCGAGGAAATTGGCATCCTACCCGGTGATGTCGCGCTCCGAGTTTTTGGCTCAAACCCCAATCGAACTTCGGATCCAAAAAGCGCCAAAAGCTCAACCGAAGTCCAGCGACAAGCCTTAGTGGCTGCCGATTTCTTACCTACCATTGCATTCCCTCGCAGCTTGGATGCAAAAGGAACAGAACATGTTGTGCGGTTTCGCGGCAGTCGTGTGGAAAAAC
The DNA here is from genome assembly GCA_965650415.1 of uncultured Prosthecobacter sp. Taxonomy (GTDB): domain Bacteria; phylum Verrucomicrobiota; class Verrucomicrobiia; order Verrucomicrobiales; family Akkermansiaceae; genus Luteolibacter. The sequence goes on from CBFGOP010000194.1 coordinate 1,629, forward strand.
ACCAACACACCGATGGATGGATGCCCGAAGTTAATGCGCAGGGCATGATTACAATCCGAAAAGCCACTCCTCTTGAGTATCTCAGACGCCTGCAATTCCAAAACGATTTGTTTGGCGACCAAATCACCATCATCGGCCTCACCCGTGCCAATCGTTTCGCAATTAGCCAACCTACCTTGCGCGGATCCGAACCCAAGGAAAATGAAATCCGCGATGTACTCGAACAGGCCGGTTGGAAAAGATTGCCTATAAAATGTCAAACTCATCTCCCGGTCCAACTCGTCGGCTCCGCATGGTATCACGATGAAGAAGACCTCATGCTTCTCGACGCACGTAAACCCAATTTCAAGAAAACCGATTTCGGAACTCTACCTATCGACCTTATCATCGGTGAGTTCACACCTGAAATGGCAGATGATATCAAACTATAATAGATCTCCCCTCCGGGACCGCCGAGACACAATACCGGAGAGCCGCGTCTCCGACCGGCTCAATCCTGGACCGCGCGAGTCCAGCACTCCCGATATAGTCGGGACTCGCGCTCTTCCTTGGAGTGGCGGTTTCCAAACCGCCATAACCCGCAAAAGAGACTTACAGCCTCTCAGCTCACCTCCCCGGGACCACAAGTCTGATCAGCCCTGAGCATGTCGAAGGGAACTCGCATCTTCCCTCAGGATCGCCGACGCCCTCGTCGGCAAGATGCATGGCAGGTCGCTTCGACGAAGCGACCGCTCCAGGTAGGGCGCTCTCGCCGAGAGCGCCGACATGAAATGAAGTGAGATATAACGAGTCATTAACGATTCGCTCCGCAGCAGCGCCCTCGGCGAGAGCGCCCTACTTGCGCAAGATACACCGATCATCCAGATCAACCGATTTTCAGAGGCTTTCGCTTCAAACTTCTAACTAGCAACTAGCAAACTTCTAAGCACTCTACTTTAGATGACCGATTCAAAAAACATCACCGCAGTTTTCATCTTTGGTGCCGTCATGCTATTCGCTGTCTGGCTCGGTATCAGTATCGTTACCGATCAGATCGAGACCCTTTTCTATGTCGCCGTTGGAACCACTCTGCTGGTCTGTGCATTATTGGGTAGAAAAATCTGGCTCATTATACCATTGGCGGGATCGATCAATCTCACACTCATGATTCCGGGGCAGCCGACCACTCTGATGATCGCTCAGGCACTTTTCATCGGATTCTGCGGTCTTCAGTTCCTGATGCGCCGTTTGCCATTCCGAATCAAAGTCACTGAGCTGGAAATATGGATTATCATAGTAACTCTGAGTGTTATCCAGGCTTATGCGAGAGCACCAGTCAGTCTGAACATCCTTGGTGGCGAGAGTGTCGGCGGTCGGCCTTATGCCCTTTTTTTAATTA
>CBFGOP010000195.1:0-2946 GCA_965650415.1 uncultured Prosthecobacter sp.
CCAGCGACGCGGAAAGCGGCCAGCGCCAGCGCGCGCAGCGTGGATTGGATCATCTGGAAGCCATGAACAAATCGCCCAGGATCGATGTCTCGATTCATGATGTTGCGAAGTCGAAGGGGCGAAATGCGAACCATTCCAGCCTGATCGATACCGCGAAGTTCCTGAATGCGCGCTTGCTTACGCTGGATGAAAATCTAACAAAGATCGCCAAGCTTCAGGGCGTTTCCGTTCTGAATCTGCACGAGCTCGATCTCGCCCTGAGACCCTCGATCGCGATCGGAGAAAATTTCAGCATCGCCTTGGTCCGGCCCGGAAAAGAGGATCATCAGGCGGTGGGATATTTGCAGGACGGAACCATGGTGGTGGTGAATCACGCGGCCGATCAAATGGGAATGGCGGTGACCGTTGTCGTCACATCGACTCTGCAAACCAGCTCCGGCACCTTGGTTTTTGCGGAACTGAAATCCAAATAACATCCAGCCCCCCATATTGATTTTGAAAACGACGCTACAGGACATCGCCTCACGTTTCATTTTGCCGGGACCGGTGATTTATCATGAGGAACTCACCACCGGTTTGATCAACACGACCTATGCGATCACCTGCCAGAGCGGAAAGTCCGAACGCCGTTTCATCCTGCAATCGATCAACTCCGCCGTATTCGCCGAGCCGGAGAAAGTCATGGAAAACATTTTCCATGTCACCGGCCACATCGGAGCCCACGATCCCGGCACCGAACATCTTTTTCTGATCCCGATTCTGGATGGTCGGAGCTGGCTGAAACTTCCGGACAACACGGTTTGGCGTTGTTACCCGTTTCATGAAAACACGGTGACCTTCGAGAAAATCGATTCGCCGGAACTCGCGTTCCGCGCTGCAGCAGCGTTTGGAAATTTCCAGGCACGTCTCGCAGATCTCGATCCGCAGACCCTGCACGCGACCATTCCCAATTTCCACCACACTCCCACCTATTTCGCGAAACTGCTCGCCGCTGTGGAAAAAGATCCCGTGCAGCGTCTCGCCGGAGCGCAGGCGGAGGTCGATGCAATCGTCTCGCAAAAATCCCTAACAACCTTGCTGACGGATGCCAATCTTCCCCTGCGCATCACTCACAACGACACGAAGATTTCTAACATTTTATTCCCGACCGATCCCAACCTGCCGCCGATCGTCATCGATCTCGATACGGTCATGCCGGGCCTGGCTCTCTTCGATTACGGCGATCTCGTGCGCTCCGCGGCATCGAGCGCGGCCGAGGACGAACAGAATCTCGACAGGGTATTCGTCGATGAAAAACTCCGTCGGGCCCTGACCGATGGATATCTCTCGACCGCGAGCAGCTTCCTCACCGCCGAAGAGCTGGCCTTGTTGCCGATTGCTCCGAAAGTCATCACCCTTGAGCTTGCGAGCCGTTTCCTGACCGACCACCTGCTGGGCGACACGTATTTCAAAACCAAATACCCCGGCCACAATCTGGTTCGCGCGCGCAACCAACTCGCGCTGCTGAAATCGATGTAAAGGCGGGCGATTTCCGAGGAAACGCGCAGCGTCTGCGATTTTTTGTGCTTCATTTGCTATGCAGCTCTTCCGGCTTGCGTAAACCCATCGGGCGGGTGGATGCTCCCGCAGGAAACGAACCACAGATCAGACATGCAACTCACACAAACAGCCTACGGAACCTGGAGCGGCGGACGCTTCATGCACTTTGGAGAAACCCTTTCGGAAGAGCGCTTCCTCGGTTGCATCCAAACCGCTTATGAATCCGGCATCCGCACGTTCGTAACTTCCGATGTCTATGGAAACGGCAAGGCCGATGAACTGCTCGGAAAAGCGCTCAAGGGAATCGATCGCTCAAGCTATTCGCTCGTCGGCATGATCGGGCACGATTTTTACGATGGTCAGCGCAAGGGCTCGCAGGGCTATCCGCGTTTCACCGATCCCGAACTGCGTGGTCCCGAGGGTTATGATGAATTTGTGCAACGCGCCACCCGCCTCTCTCTGGAGCGCTGCGGCACCGATCATTTCGATCTGCTGATGCTGCACAATCCCGACAACTTCGGCTACACGTCCGAGGCCGTCTGGAACGCCATGGCGAACACCAAAGCAAACGGAATGACCCGCCAGCTCGGAATCGCTCCCGGCCCTGCCAACGGCTTCACACTCGACCTGCTGCATTGCTTCGAAACCTTCGGCGAACATCTCGATTGGGCGATGTTGATCCTCAATCCATTGGAGCCTTGGCCATCCAATCTGTTGCTTCCCGCCTGCCAAAAACACGGCATCAAAGTACTGACCCGCGTGGTCGATTACGGCGGATTGTTTCACGACGACCTTTCACGCGAAGGCCATGTGTTCAAACCAGGCGATCACCGCACCTACCGTCCAGAGGGTTGGGTGCAGCATGGAATGGATAAAGTGGACCGCATGCGTCCGATCGCTGAGAAATACAACCTCAGCCTACTGGAGTTTGCCTGCATCTGGAACCTGAGTCAGGCACCTGTCGAATGTGTCGTTCCGACTTTCATTCAGGAAGCGGGTGAAACCGCGCGCCGGATCGAGGATAAAATCCGGGATTTCGGAAACATGCCCGATGTTCGTCTGTCTGCGGAGGAAATCGAAACCATTCGCCAAATCGGAGACAACACCGGTTGCATGACACTCAAAGGCGCGAGCCAGCGTCACGCCACCAGCGAGCGCTGCGACGAATGGCCGATGCGCCCCGAACTTCTCGAGCTCGCCAAGCAATACAGCCTGACGACCGATTGGTAAATTTCCTTGATATGCACCATTTTCAGGTGCATACCGCCGTCCGCGACTCGCTTGAGTCTCCCAACGGAGGGGTGGTAGAGTGGTCGATTGCGCCGGTCTTGAAAACCGGAGAGCCGAAAGGTTCCGTGGGTTCGAATCCCACCCCCTCCGCCATTCTTCGCTTCAGTTCCTGAAGCT
>CBFGOP010000196.1:0-2894 GCA_965650415.1 uncultured Prosthecobacter sp.
GACCTCTCGTCGGTGCGCTTTCCGTGGAGGAATCCCATGAGCTCATGCTCATGACCTCCACCGGCCAGTCGATCCGCATCCGCGTCAGCGAAGTCCGCACCACCGGCCGCAATGCCCAGGGAGTCAAACTTCTAACCCTCAAACCCGGCGAGAAACTGCAGGATATTTCCTTGGTTATTCCCGATGGCGAAGATGCTTCCAGCTCCACCGAGACGGACGTCGAGAGCTCGGCAGATGAAGCTCCCGACTCGGAGAATTCGGAATCCTGATTTTTGTGCTTGCAGCTTAAACTCATAGCATGTTCATATGAACATGCTATGAGCACAACATTACCTGAACAAGCCAATAAGTCCTATTCGAACGATTACACCATCTACAAACCCAACCAACGGGGCTCCGGCGGAGCCATCCGTTTCAGCCTGAATGCCGAGAAAGAGGCGATCTTCATCAGTGCCGCGGCGCAAAGTGGAGAGAAGCAATTTGATTGGGATAACAAAATCATCATGAAGTGGGGGCTTTCGGACATTGGCGCCGTGCTCGCCCTGCTCCAGAGCCGCACCACCGAAGCCAAGCTTTTCCATAAATCCGAAAAAGCAACGAGCAGCTTCGAACTCATCCAGCGTGATGACCCCGAGCGGGCCCCCTACATGTTGAACATTTCCCGCCAAGAACTCGCCGACAAATCCCTCCGCAAAGTTTCCCTACCCATGACCCATCCCGAGGCCGCCATTTTGGAAGCCGCGTTGAGAACCGCTATCTCACGGATTGTGGGTTGGTGATAAGGGCATTTCAAAACATGGAGGGAAGAGGTGAGGGAGTTCAGGGAGAATGGGTTTAAATTCTCCTCTCCTCCCGTATCTCCATCCCTCCCTGTGAACATGTTCGAAAGATATCAATTTCGGCAAAGGAGAGAGGTTTCGAATCTCAGAGCGAGGGAAAGCTATCTTCAAGCCGGCAGAAAAACTTGAGATTTGAGTTTTGAAATTTGAATTTTCCTACTTCTTTGACTGAGCGGCGAAGCGCTGGATGTAATCGAAGTCAGCACCGTTCATGGATTTCCCAACTTCCCAGCCTTCGGGTAGCTCTCCTAACAGATCAAGCCGACGCAGGGTGTTGAGCAGGTGGAGCAGGACGGTGGGTTCGATCTTGTCGCTCACATCCTCCAGCAGGGATTTTGTGGCGACCTCTTGTTGATCTAGGTTCCAGAGAGCCTCTGCGGCCGTGGTGCGGATGACGGCTTCCGGATCATCGAGCAGAGAGGTGAAGGTTTCAGGTTTGAGGCCGGTGGAATTTCTGGTGAGCAACATCAAACCGATGCTTGCCCAGTAACGCTCAACAGGCTCAGAAGATTTCACGGCCTCGCGCAGTTTGCCAAGGTTGGCTTCCTTTATTTCAGTTGCGGTAAAAGCAAGGTCGGTGACGCGGGTCATGTCGAATGTTCCGCTTTGGACATGATCGGCGATGGTTCGATCTCCGGCGAGTTTCGCAAACATCGGTTCCGGAATCAGGCCTGTATCGTGGGTTTGTATCATGGTGGCTTTCAGCTTCTCACGCATGGCGGCGAGTTTTCCCGAATGCGCGGGATCGCTGGCGAGGTTTTTCATTTCCCACGGATCGGCTGTCAGATCGTAAAGCTGCTCGGAACCGCTTGGTGGCTCCCAAAGGGATTTGTGGTAACCGCAGAACTCATCTTCCTTCCATGCTTTTTGATAAGCCATCCAACCGGGCTGACCGAATTGATAGAGCGAGTAGGGAGCGAGCGGGAGGTGCGGTTGGAAATTGCGGATGTATTTCCATTTGCCATCGGTCAGGCCGCGGCGCATGCCGTAGATTTCATCGAAGCGATCCGCGTAGAGAAATTCCATTTCGTCGGCTGCGGGTTCCTTGCGTTTCTCGCCGAGAAAAGCCCGACCCTGCATCTGCGCCGGGGTATCGATGCCGGCGAGCGAGAGCAGGGTGGCGGAAAAATCGACGAATGAAACCGGCTCGGTGACGCGCTGGCCGGCTTTGAAAGGGGAGAGCTTTTGAAATTTTTCCGGAACGCGAACCACGAGCGGAACTTTGACTCCGGTTTCTTCGAGGTAGCGTTTGCCGCGTGGCAGAACGCCACCGTGATCCGAGACGTAGATGACGATGGTGTTCTCCGCGAGTCCGGCTTTTTCCAAATCATCAATGATAATCCCGACTTTCTCATCCATCGATGTGATGCGGTCGTGATAACGCGCGATGTCCTTGCGGATTTCCGGGAGATCCGGCAGGTAGGGTGGAAGCTCCACATCACCCGGCTGCAAGCGCACGGGCTCGGCAGGGAATTTGTTGAAAAGCGAACTTTCGTGGGAATCGTGGATATTGAAAACCGCGAAGAACGGTTTTCCTTCCGGACGGTTTTTGTAATGCGCCTTGTTGGAAGATTGATCCCAATAGGAGTTGTCGTTGCCTTTGAAATTGTAATCGGTCTTCGCGTTGTTGGTGCAATAATAGCCTACCGCGCGGAGGTATTCGACATTGGGTCGGTATTTTTCCGGAATCGGATGACGCGAGCGCATGTGCTGGGTTCCAACCGTTGAAGCATAAGATCCTAACAGAATGGTCGATCGTGCGACGGCGCAAACGGGCGCGTTGGAATAGGCGTGCTCAAAGAGAAAACCCTCTTTCGCCAGCGCATTAATGCGCGGTGTTTGTGACTGTTTGTTTCCATAGCAGCCGATCCAGTGCGAGGAATTGTCCTCGCTAACGATCATCAGGATATTGGGCTTCTCCGCTGCGAGGATTGGAAAACAGAACAAGAGGGCTGTGAGGAGGATTTTCATGATGGATTCATGTTTGAAAAATGCTCCCGCCGGGAATCGAACCCAGATCTAGAGTTTAGGAAACCCTTGTTCTATCCGTTGAAC
>CBFGOP010000197.1:0-2888 GCA_965650415.1 uncultured Prosthecobacter sp.
GCATTGCGCACCTCGGGGCGGTTGATCGTGATTTTGGCAATCGCACCGTCTTCGGTGGTTTCGTAACGGATGTCTTCGAAGTCAAATTTGGAAATCCACATGGCCGGAAAATGCAGCAGCAAACGGCTCGCCGCAATCAAAACAATGGAAATATGAACCACGGATGGACGCGGATAAACACGGATATTAATGAAACGGTGTGCAATCAGCTCTAAGCCATTTTTCTTCTGGCAGATAATGATCACTATCTTGCCATCCGCGTTCATCCGCGTTTATCCGTGGTTCAATATCCTTCTTTAAAACAAACACTCTGCGAAAATCTCCACCTCGGTGAAGGGGAGTTCGGATAGGAGGCCGTAGGTGTCGTTCCGGTAAAGGCGGGCGCGCATGCTGGCGGGGCTGGACATGCCGCAGAGGAAACGGGCGAGCTGGCGCGGCGTGCCAAGGGCGGCGTGCTTTTCCTCCAAGAGAGCAATGATCTGCGAGTGCTCGGTCTGGGTGATTTTTCGTGGCTTGGCGCGTTTGAGTTTTACCGGAGCGATTCCGCGGCAGCGATCGCAATGACCGCAGGGGGTTTCCATTTTTTCACCGAAATGAGCAAGCAGGGTTTGGGTGAGGCAACGTTTCCCCTGCGCAAGCGCGAGCACCTGATCGAGCCGGGCTAGCTCGCGGATCTCGCGCTCTTGGAGTTTTCCCGCCATCGCGGCGGAAATCGATTTCGGATCGATGTCCGTTTTCTTAAGTCGGTATGCCTGCCTCCAACCGGATTTTTTCAGGGCAATATCACCACCGGCTTCCAGTTCTGAAATGAGGACGCGCAGGGCATCGGAGGAAATGCCAAGCTCGGGTGCGACCTCGGGGATCTTGACCGAAAGCCATTTCCACTCGGCATCCAGTGGAGAGAAGAGGTGTTCGAGGTGTTTGCGTTCTTTCGGTTTCCGTCCAGCCAACAACGCTTTTAAGGGACGCATCAATTTCACCCGGTAGGTATCGAAACTTTTTCCACCGACCTCCAACACCCCGTCCATTTCCAGATAGGTGAAAATCGTTTCAATCACCGTCTGGCGGATGTCACAGGTCGATGCGAGTTCGTAAATCGAGACATCGAACGCCTCGCCCAGTCGCAGCACACGTTCTAACAGATTCCGCACCGCGCGTTCGCTGGGGATGTCGGAGAAGATGAAATTTTCGAGAACCGTTTGATCATCGGCGCAGGCGAGGAGATCGCAGATCGCGGGTTGTCCATCGCGGCCCGCGCGGCCGATTTCCTGGGTATAGCCTTCGATGCTTTTCGGTAGGTTGTAATGAAACACCGCGCGGATATCGGATTTGTCCACGCCCATTCCGAAAGCGATGGTTGCGACCACGATCTCGATTTCACCACCCATGAACTCTTCCTGGATTTCCCTGCGTAGCTCGGAGCGAAGTCCCGCATGATAGGCGCGGGCGTTCAGTCGATTCTTGGTGAGAAAGGTCGCGATTTCCTCAGCGGTTTCCTGGCGCGTGACGTAGATGATCGCTGGCTTGGCGCAGGCGGAAACCTTTTCTAACAAAATCGATTTCCGATTTTCAATAGAACACGGAGTGATGCGAAGATCGAGGTTGGATCGATGAAAGCTCAGCTTCACCACATCTTTCTTGCTGATGCGGAACTGGCGGCGGATATCCGTTTCAACTTTCGGCGTAGCGGTCGCTGTGAGTGCGAGGATTCTTTTGACGCGGAGTTTTTTGAAAATCGCGGCGAGCTTGAGATAGTCAGGTCGGAAATTATGTCCCCATTCCGATATGCAATGCGCCTCATCCACCGCGATGAGAGAAATCTTCACGCCTTTGAGCGATTTCTGAAACTCGGCGTTCGCGAGTTTTTCGGGGGAAACATACAGCAGCTTCAACTGGCCCTGTTTGAGTTGAGAGAGAGTTTCGGCGTAATGATCCGCATCGAGGGTCGAATCCAAACGCGCGGCCGCCACGCCTTTCGCGACCAATCCATCGACCTGATCTTTCATCAACGCGAGCAGGGGAGAAATGACCAAAGCCGTTCCGTCTAACAGAATAGCAGGCAGTTGATAGCAGAGGGATTTTCCACCGCCGGTCGGAAAAATCGCGAGAGCGGATCGGCCTTCCATCAGAGCGGCTACGACTTCAGCCTGTCCCGCACGCAGTCCATTGAAGCCGAAAATTTCACGTAACGCCACGTTCACGCCCGTCTTGATACGCGGATTTGCCAGCCGCGTCCACGGTCAACCTTTGCCAAAAATTTCTTTCCGTCACCTGACTGCAAGTCCATGATGCCATCCCACGTATCCGACCATCTATGAAATATTTTATTCTCCTGGGACTCTTTGCCTGCACAACGCTGCATGCGGAAACGTCACAAAAAACCGTCCCGGCTGAACTTGAGAAGGTCACTACGCAGATGGCGGCTGCGGCCAAGGCCTTGCTCGCCGCTCTGGACAAGGAGCAGCTGGAAAAAGCCCGTTTTGCGTTTGATTCCGACCAACGTGAGAACTGGGGTTTTGTTCCCCGCGAGCGCAAAGGGATTCCTTTGGAGGCGCTCGATGAAAAGCAGATCGGGTTGGTGCGGGATTTGTTGAAAACCGCATTGAGCGATCCGGGCTTGGAAAAGGTCGATGCGGTCATGGCACTGGAGGCGTTTCTTGGGGAGATTGAGAAACGTCCTGATTACCGGAATCACAAAGCTTATTTCACATCGATCTTCGGCGAGCCCTCCGCTACCGGCGCATGGGCGTGGCGATTTGAAGGGCATCACCTCTCGTTGAATTACACGATTGTCGACGGCAAGGCGGTGACCGTGACGCCTTCGTTTTTCGCAGCGAATCCGGGTGAGGTGAAAATCGAGCACAAGATGAAAGGCACGCGTCCGTTTC
>CBFGOP010000198.1:0-2785 GCA_965650415.1 uncultured Prosthecobacter sp.
CTCGATTCCGGTGGCATGCTCATCGACAACCCCGGCATGCGGGAAATCCAGATGTGGACGGATGAGCACACTCTGCGCGCCAGTTTCGATGACGTCGCCAAACTCGCCAACGAATGCAAGTTTTCCGACTGCAGCCATCAACGCGATGCCGGCTGCGCGATCCGCAAAGCCGTCGAGGCGGGTGAACTCGATCCCGCCCGCTACGAATCCTTCCTCAATCTCGAAATCGAAATCGAAGCCCTGCGCAAACGTGCCAAAAAACGCCAGATGGCAACGGAGCGCTGGAACAAACGAAACCACAGGGTCAAGGCCCGCAACCTCGATGACAGAATCCAACTCGAAAAAGACGAACGCGGTGAAATCTAACACTTATCTCACATCCATCATCCTGCTTCTGGGACTGCTTGCCCAGCCGGCTCCGGCGCAACTTGAGGGCTTGCTCAAACCCCAGACATCGAATGAAAAGTCGGCTAAACCCTCCGCGCTTCCCATCGACCAGCAATTGGAAGCCTGGAAAACCCAAGTTGGCGAGGATCTGGCACGCCTGGAAAAAATCACCGACGCTGCCAGTCTGCCGCCCACCATCGGCGAATCCGATCTCGACGCCCGCAAACGCATTATGGAGCGGACGCAGTCGGCCATCAACCGGCATTTTGACGCACTCAAAAGCCTCTCCGAAAACCAGTCGGCTCTCGATGTCGCCCTGAAATCCCTCAAGGAATGGGACGGATACGGAGACAACCCTCCGACATCCATCCTTGTCGTCGATGAGCTCAACAACCGCAAGCAAGCGGTGATCGAGGAAAAAGCCTCCGACCAATCCTCTCTGGACATCTACAACCGCACGCTCAACGGATGGCTTGAGGATTCGAAAAAACTGGAAGTCAAAATTTCCGAGCTGCAGAAAGCACACGACGACAAAGCTGCCGAGAAAAGCACCACTCTTTGGAATCTGGAAGCGGAAAAAGAAAAACAACGACTGCTGTTTATTCAGTCCAGCGCGCTCCAACAATCGATCGCATCACTCAAGATCAACATCCAAATCCACGACGCGGAGCTTGGCCTGTTAGAAAAAAAGATACGCGAAGCCGCCAAATCCGCTTCTCTCAGCGAGGAAGACATCACCCAAATCAAGGCCGCTTCGTCCGACCGCCAAAAAGCCCTGCGTGCCGAAACCGAAGCCCTGAGATCCCGGCAAAACAAAGCCGCTGCGGACGAGACCAAAGCGCTTGAAAATCTCCAGAAGATCAAGGCAATGGAAAAGCCGGAGCCTGCCTCGGTTGAGCTTGCGGAAATCACGCTTGCCGCCGCACAGGCGCGCGTGAGCTCGATTCAACAGATGATCAGCTCGGTCGAATCCTTCAGCCAGATCGAGGCCTTCATCCCGGAAGCCTATCAACATCGGCTTGTGTTGCTGAACACGGATTCCACATCCGACGAACGCAAGGAATCCATCGCAGCCCTTCAATCCCTGCAGCAACGCCTGACCGCATGGGAAATTGTTGCCAACAACGAACTCAAAGCCATCACCGCCGCGCTGACCAACGAACAGGCTCGCAGCAATGCGTTTCCAGCCGAAGACCCGAGACTGACTTTCTCCAACCGTATCCGCACCTCCCTCTGGGAAAGACAAGCACTCATCCAACGCCTCGCCCAGAGTATTTCGATCCAGCTCCGAACCATTGACAGTTGGCTTTCCGCTTATCTGACCGTTCATAAAACTCCGCTCCATGTCCGTCTGGTCGACTCTCTTGGAAGCGTCTGGGATTCCGCCAAAAGAATCTGGAATTTCCCAGTCAACCGGTATGAACAGGTGATCGAAAAAGACGGTCAACGCATCGTCACCATGCGCGAAGTCAGCCTCGGAACCATCCTTGTCGGCATCGTTTTTTTCATCATCGCTTATTGTGTTGCGGCAAGCATCAGCAAACGAATCCAGCGCGCGCTGGTTCATCGCAAGATCATCGGTGAAAACCAGGCACGCACCCTGCGCAACTGGTTGATGTTGATCGTCGCATTTCTGTTAGCTCTGGCGACGCTCAATTGGCTGAGCATTCCACTCACCATCTTCGCCTTCCTCGCAGGTGCGCTCGCCATCGGTGTGGGTTTCGGAACCCAGACCATCATCAAGAATTTCATCTCGGGAATCATCCTGTTGTTCGAACGCAAGGTTCGCGTCGGCGATACGATCGAGGTCGATGGCGTGGTTGGTGTGGTCTCGGAAATCAATACCCGCTCCTCGATTGTCCGCAGTGTCAACGGCATCGAGAACCTGATTCCCAATTCACTTTTTCTAGAAAACCGGGTTGTCAACTGGACCCTTCACAACCGCAACATTCGCCGGGAAATCCGGCTCGGCGTTACCTACGGCGCGCCCACCCAGGACGTCATCAAAATCCTGACCGAGTCCGCCGATCGTCACGGCCTCGTTCTGGATGAACCCGCCCCCATCGCAACCCTCGCGAACTTCGGAGATAACTCATTGGATTTCATTCTCTACTTCTGGATTGAGCAAAATGATAAAACCAGTCCCATCGTGGTTGAAAGCGACCTGCGTATCATGATCGAAAAACGTCTCTCGGAATCCGGGATCTCCGTTCCCTTCCCGCAACGTGATGTGCATCTGGAAATGTCCAAGCCGCTGCAGATTTCGCTCACCCGCTGAGTTCATCGATTCTCTGGTTGCGATAGCCCCATCGCCACGTTATCACCTGTGACGACGCTCCCGTAGTTCAACGGATAGAACAAGGGTTTCCTAAACTCTAGATCTGGGTTCGATTCCCGG
>CBFGOP010000199.1:0-2725 GCA_965650415.1 uncultured Prosthecobacter sp.
GGAAGTTGGTGCCGGGAATGATCTGTGGTTTGGAAATTTCACGCCATTCTTTCAGACGCGCTTCATCCCATGTTTGATTTTTCTCCACCCCAAATGCCCGGCACTTGTGTTTGGAAACCGAAAACAACAAGGGCGTTACCTGTCCCAACTCTTTTTCAAAACGTGCCGCTCCGGCAGTGTTCGCCATGGAAACCACAAGTCGGCCCCGGGGTTTCAGCACATCATACGCCCTGACAAATCCGGCCAACACCTCCTCTTTCGATTTACCGGGAAGAAACCACACGTTATCAAACTCCCCTTCGATCGCTTCGACCATGCTCATGCCGGCACGTTCGCAGGAATCTGATAGATGCTTCAATGGTTGCCATCCGACCACATCCGGCAGTTTAGGATGTGGCTCGGCTCCCATGAAACATGCCCGACCGATACCGGAACCGTGTTCCTGCAACGCCAGCGCAAGGGTTTCCAATGCGGGATTCATCGGGCGGATTCAAATGGTGCGAGCAGTTTCCCCAACTCAGCCTCGATGATTTTTTCACACTCGATGATCTGGTTCGCCCTCCTCAGTTTCGCCTCTTCGGCCAGCTGTTCCAGGGCATCGATGTCATACAGATAAACCTCCTCAATCTCCCCCACCGAATGCTCGATGTCACGCGGCACGGCGATGTCGATCATGAACAAGGGTCGGAATTTCCGAATGCGGCGCAGGGATTCGATCTCCTCCCGATGAATGATCGTGTGCGGTGCACCGGTCGATGAAATCACCACATCCACATTCTTCAGCTCGTCCATCCATTGATCGAAACGCACCGCGCGGCCTCCCATTTCTTCAGCCAATTCCATCGCGCGCTCATGCGTACGGTTGGCGACAATGATCGACTTCGCACCTCGCGACACCAAGGCCTGCGCGGTCAATCGACTCATCTCGCCCGCTCCCAACACCATCACCTCGCTGTTTTTCAGGTGTCCGAAAATTTTCTCCGCCAGCTCCACCGCCACGTTACCGATCGAAGTGGAACCTTCCTGAATGCTTGTCTGGGTGCGGACTTTTTTTCCGACACTGAAAACCTTCTGGAACAATTTGTTCAGCATCGATCCCGTCGCTCCCGCTTCATGCGCCGCATGATAAGCCTGCTTCACCTGTCCGAAAATTTCCGTCTCGCCCAACAGCATCGAGTCGAGACCGCTGACCACACGACACAGGTGTTTCACTGCGGCCTGATGATGGTGATGATAAAACGGCTCCTCGTGGCCATGCACCTTTTCCGCCAGTCCATCCTGCAAACGTTTCAGTGCCTGCGAACCATTCTCCGCCACAAGGTAGTATTCGGTGCGGTTGCATGTGGAAACCACAATCCCCTCTGGCGCGCCCGCCATTTCTAACAACTGCTGCGCCGCCTCACCCAGTTTTGTCGTGCCCACGGCAAAACGCTCGCGCACCTCAACAGGCGCGGTCTTGTGATTCACTCCCAAACAAACCAGTTCCATTTAGACAAAAGCAAAAACACCCAGTGAAAGGACGAAGAGTGCCACCGCACCCAAGGCGAAACGCCGTCCCGTGATACCCCTCACCCGTTTGGTGACCATCAAAACCACATACCCCAGCCAAACCCCCACCGCCGCGATCAGGTGCGCCATCGCGTCTTTCCCCAGGGGCATCAACACCCCTGCAATCACACCCGCTGTCAACAACACCATCCCCAACCAAAGCAATCTCTCTAACGAAACCAACAGCTCCCGCACCGGTGGAAGATTCCGGAACAATCCACTTTTCAGATGATGCTCTTTCAGTTGCCGATCCAGCACCAGGAACATCACCCCCGCCACAGCCGCCAGTGCCAAGGCCCCATAGGCAAGAACCGACAAAGCCGAATGCGTTTCCCCCCAGAAACTGGTGTTCAACACCTTTTCAGGATCCGCAGCCAATCGACCCGGCAGCAGAGCAAATCCCTGGAACAAAAAAACCACGGGAGCGGTGAACACATCAAGCAAGGAAATCCGATACACCGGCCCCACAAGCAAATAGAACAAGGTCAGCGACCAAGCCAAGAACACCGAGATCTCACCGATACTGCGCAACGGACAAGCCCCGCGCATTTCGCCCCGAATCGCCAAATATCCGATCTGGCATCCCAAGACCCCCAACATCCAGAAAACCGTCCATCGGCTGCGATGACCGTGCTGTAAAACCAGCAGCCCACGCAAACCCGCCAACCCGGCGAGCACCGTTGCAGCAATCAGAAACCAGCGATCCATGCCCCTTCAATCGCCTCTCTTTCGGAAACTTGCAAGCTGGGAGTGGCTCCCTCCCGGGAGCCATGATTCGCAAAGGCGGCTTTCCAGCCGCCCTATCGCGGCCAGAGACCGCTCATGCTATCCATGGCGTCTCCAAGCCGCCACTCCACCCTCTCCAACCACTTCTCCCTGCGAAACCACGTCTCCTGCCGCTTGGCGTATTGCCGCGTCGCAAAAACCAGCAACTCTTCACACTGCTCACGCGAAATTTCTCCCGCCAAATACTGCCGGATCTCCTTCACTCCAATGGCTTTCTCCCAATTTCCCGTAACCCCATCCAATTTTGCCACTTCCTCGATCGCTCCGCCCTCCAGCATCTGTTTCGTTCTCATCGCAATCCGCTCGTGCAAATCCGCACGATCCCTGACCAACCACACACCTTTGAGCGATTTCTCCAACTCTCTCGTCTTGCTCTCCCAACCATCCCGCA
>CBFGOP010000200.1:0-2712 GCA_965650415.1 uncultured Prosthecobacter sp.
TGCAATTGCCGGTGGTGGCCGACAACGACGCGAACTGCATGGCTTTTGCGGAATGGAAATTGGGAGCCGGCCAGGGCTACAAGCATCTGGTCTGTGCCTCGCTTGGTACAGGAGTGGGTGGCGGTGTGATTGTGAACGGACAAATGGTGCGTGGTGCGAATTATGGCGCAGGCGAGATAGGCCAGACATCGATCGATTTTCAGGGCCGTCGGGGACATTACGGAAATCTCGGTGCATTGGAGGATTACATTGGAAATCGGGAGATCGCGAACGATGCGCTGCAAGCCTATCACGCGGCAGGTATCAACAAGGATCTTGAGGATTGTTCGCCAGCCGCTTTGGCAGAGGCGGCGAAACACGGAGATGAAATCGCCCTCGGATGCTGGAACCAGATCGGACGCATGTTGGCGACCTCGATGATGAATGCCTGCTGGTTGCTCAATCCCGAGGCGCTGATCATCGGGGGTGGCGTTGCACGCGCCGGCGATTTGCTTTTCAAGCCCTTCCGCGAACATCTGCTCTCCCAACTCTCCGGTCCTTTTAAAGATAACCTGGCGATCTTGCCCGCCAAATTCGGCCATGAAGCAGGAACCATCGGAGCCGCCGCGCTGGCGCTAGACGAAGCGGGCTTACTGAATCTCTGAAATCTCGAAATCAGGCGATTCGGTTGTTTGACCCAGTGTTTTTCCGGCAAGCTTCGCGTAAAGGGGGCTGTCCGGACTGAGCAAGGTGATTTCTTTTCCCTGGAAAACGATTTCCAATCCGCCGGCCGCGGGCGCGAGGAGAAAATAAACCGCGGAAGCATTGGAGCCTCTCCTCAAACCGACCAAAGCCCCTGCTTCAATACGATCATCAGGCCCAAATTCAGGGAGTTGCAAAGCCTCAAAAATCCTAAGTGTCTCGGACAATTCCTTCACATTTCTGGCTTGTCCGGTGGCGAGATAGGACTCCTCCAAGCTGCGTGTGTCGTACTTGCTCTCCGCCTTCGAGTCGGGATCGGTCGCCGCCTCGTGAGCGGCCATCGCGGCTTTTGCGATTCGCTCAAGCCTTGCCCGCAGCTCTCCACGGATCTCATCGAGCAGTTCGGATTTCATCATGTCGGGCACAATTTCGATACAGATCGGGCATCTGGCAACACATTGCTGCAAGTGGAGGCTTGACCCAGCGCCCTCAGCTATGCAGTTTGTGCGCCCCGTCGGTGCCTTGGTGGTCATCCGCCGGCACGAACACATATATAAAATACATCAGGTATGGCTGCGAAAATTTATACATCCAAGGACGCGAAGATCGCTCCACTCAAAAAGAAGACCCTTGCGGTGATCGGTTTCGGCTCACAAGGCCACGCTCACGCTCTCAACCTTAAAGACAGCGGATTGAAAGTTGTCATCGGTCTCTACAAGAAATCCAAATCCCGTGAAGTCGCCAAGAAACTCGGTTTCGAAGTCATGGACACCGCGGATGCGGTCAAAGCAGCTGACGTGATCTTCGTCGCAACTCCCGACACCGTGATTCCTGCGGTTTACAACAAGGACATCGCTCCCAACCTCACCAAAGGCAAGACCCTCCTTTTCTCCCACGGTTTCGCCGTGCATTTCAAAACCATCAAACTTCCGAAAGACATCGACGTCATTCTGGTCGCTCCAAAAGGACCGGGCCACACCGTTCGTTCCCAGTTCGTTGCTGGCAAAGGTGTTCCCGGCCTGATCGCGATCCATCAGGACATCAGCGGCAAAGCCAAGGAAACCGCTCTCGCGTGGGCAGGTGGCATCGGCTGCGCCCGCGCCGGTGTGTTCGAAACCAACTTCCGTGAGGAAACCGTGACCGACCTCTTCGGTGAGCAAGTCGTACTCTGCGGCGGCGCATCCGCCCTCGTCAAAGCAGGCTTCGAGGTTCTCGTTGAAGCCGGTTACCAACCCGAGATGGCCTATTTCGAGTGCCTTCACGAGCTCAAGCTCATCGTCGACCTGATGAACGAGCAAGGCATCGCAGGTATGCGTTTCTCCATCTCCGAAACCGCCGAGTGGGGCGACGTTTCCGTCGGACCGAAAATCATCGACGCTTCCGTGAAGAAGCGCATGAAGGCTCAGCTCAAGGAAATCGAATCCGGCAAGTTCGCCAAAGAGTGGATCGCCGAATACGAAGGCGGTTACAAAAAGTTCAACGTGCTTCGTAAAGAAGGCGCAAATCATCAGATCGAAAAAGTGGGCGAAAAACTTCGTTCCACCATGAGCTGGATCAAACACAGCAAGATCAAAAAAGGCGCAAGTCAAGCGAGCCTGATCTCAAGCTCCAAGTAATTCATTACTATCTAACAAAACGCCCGGTCTCTCCGCGAGATCGGGCGTTTTTTTGTTGGCGATGAATGGATCGCGCGAGTCCACTCGCGCTTTGGAACATGGCAGACTGTGGGGCGCGACTGGAGTCACGCGGTCCTTTGGAAGGAATCACATTCTCCTACCTCGTCGCCGCAGGCAACCAGGCACGGGCACCCGTGCTGCGGCGATCTGATTCCTTGAAAAATCCGGGCAATCCTCTGCGGGTTTGAAGGTCTTCGATGGCATCAACCGCTTTCGGATAACGCCAGCGGAAACCGGCTTCACGCAATCGCAACGGATCCGCCCAACGGCTTTTCAACACCAGTTCGGTCTCGGTTTTCATGAAAAACGCGCCGATTTTCAGCATCCAGGTTTTTGCCGGAAGTCCGATCGGCAT
>CBFGOP010000201.1:0-2658 GCA_965650415.1 uncultured Prosthecobacter sp.
TCGAGAAGTTCTGGTGGCATCGGGAGATTTCTACTTGCGGGGTTGCGCTTGCTGGCGTTGATGTAAGGCGTTGCCGCGATCATGCTTTTCTTAGGGAGGCGCGACAACTCAAACTTCAATCCATCTCTTCTAAAAATTATGGCACACACATTACCTGAACTCGGCTACGCCCTCAACGCACTTGAGCCACACATCGATGCCCTTACGATGGAAATCCATCACGGCAGACATCACCAAGCCTACATCACCAACCTCAACGCGGCTATCGCAGGCAAGGCGGACCTTGAGGCCAAATCCGCGCTCGATCTTATCAAAAACCTCGCAGCGGTTCCTGAAGATATCCGTGGTGCGGTCCGCAACAACGGCGGTGGTCACGTGAACCACAGCTTCTTCTGGAAAGTCATCGCTCCCGGCGGAGCCAAAGCACCTTCCGGTGATCTCGCGGCTGCCATCGACAAAGCCTTCGGTTCTTTTGACGCCTTCAAGGAAGCGTTCGCCAAAGCAGGTACAACCCGTTTCGGTTCCGGCTGGGCATGGCTTTGCAAAAAAGCGGATGGCACGGTCGCTGTCTGTTCGACGGCCAACCAGGACAACCCGCTCATGGGTCCTGACTTTGGCGGCTGCGGCAGCACTCCCATTCTCGGCCTCGATGTTTGGGAACACGCCTATTATTTGAACTATCAAAACAAGCGCCCAGCCTACATCGATGCTTTCTGGAACATCGTCAATTGGGACGAGGTCGCAAAAAACTTCGCAGCGTAATCCAACCTTTCATTGAAAAAACCGTCGGAGAAATCCGGCGGTTTTTTTCGTGGATAGAAGCTGCGATTTTCTTGAAATGAAATCGCTATTTGTGAAGGCGCTCAAATCATTTCGAATACAACTTACTCGTAACATTCGATCGTTTGAGACGAAGGGCGTTCAGTTGTGCCTCTGTTTCCGAGATCTGCTCACGAATCATGGGTGCCCGGCTAATTCCGCCTATTTTTGAGTCTAATCTGTCACCGGCAGCCTTCGAGAGATCAAGTGACAATTCTTGTCTCAAGCTAACTAATTTTTGTTCAAGATTCATAATACTGGTATTCATCAGTTCCAAGTCTCGAACTATTTTTTGATTTTGCTCATTGGCTAAATCCGCATTTTGCAACTCCGCTGTTTTCGCGTTTTCCTTGTCCGCGGCTTCAAGCATCTTTTCAAATCGCAGTATCTCCTCCCTTTCTTTGGTGAGAGCAGCAGCCGTCTCATTTGGATCATAGAAAAAGCGTTGTTGTAGGGATGGGGATAATTTTTCGTAATTCACGCGTGCACTTCCATCCGTATGCTGGAACGCCAGTCCTACAGCATCGGCTACCTTGATAGTGACATCTTTGTAAACACGGCCATCAATGGTCTGGAGTTCGTCCATTTTCGTGCCACTTACAGCCTCACGAGCTGCCGTTCTCTTGTCTGATAACTCTTTAAGTCTGGCTAATTCAGCGAGGATCGCTTGCTTTTCCTGGCGCTCCTTCTCGAGTCGTTCTTTTTCCAAACGTTCTTTTTCAAGGCGCAGGGATAATTCCCGCTCAATCCTTTGTTGTTCCCTTTGTTTGGTTTCATTCTGTTTCCAGAAATAAATACCGAAAGAGAGCAACAGCAGTGTGCAGATTGAAAAAATGATTTTCATTTAAATTTAGTAATTTGAACGCGATTGGATTAGCAAGTCATTAGTTTTCGAAATTCCTTACATGATCGCTCTAGAATTTTTTGATTGCGCTCGCTTCGCTGAAACACATGGAGAACTCCCCGCGTAAGCCGTTGTGATGAAACTATTTGCGTTGATGATGTTGTCGTTGGTTTGCGTTAAGGCTGCGGAGGTGGGTTTGGGCGCGAAACCGATCGAGGGTGCGGAGGTGATTTTTGATGGGACCCGTGAGATGTTGGATGCGAAATGGAAGTATTGGGAGGGTCCTCGGTTTGCATCGGCGATGCCGATCAAGTGGAAGATCGTTGAGGATCCGGTGAACAAAGGAACCGCATTACAGACAGATGATCCTGCGGCGGCAGGTGGGAAGTATGGAAGCGCCGATATTGTGACGAAGAAGGGGTATCGCGATTTCCGTTTGCATGTGGAATTTCTCATCAACAACAAGGGAGGCAACAGCGGAGTGTATTTGCAGAACCGCTATGAAATCCAGATCAAGGACGGCGACAAGACCAAGCACGGCCTGGGCGCTGTGATCAACGAGACGGAATCGCCTTACCATTTGTACAAAGGACTCGGTCAATGGAACTCTTATGACATCGTGTTTCGTTCGGCGCGTTTCAAAGACGGAAAATTGACGGAAAAGGCCAAGGTCACGGTCTATTTCAACGGCGAAAAAGTTCACAAGGATGTCGTCATCAACCAAGTATGGGGCGGTGCGAACTCCGGGATCGATGGAGGAAACGAAGGTGGCAAGGGAATCACCGATGTGCCGGGCGGAATCAAACTCCAGTGCGAAGGACATGATGTCCGCTATCGCAACATCTGGATCAAGGAGCTCGATCTTGGTGACAAAGGAACGGATTTTTGATCGATCCTGCATTTCCCAGGTGCAAAGCATGCATCATCGATTAGCTTCGCAGCATGATTCAAATCGGCACTCCTTTCACTGATGGCGCGACCCGTGTGATGCTCTG
>CBFGOP010000202.1:0-2508 GCA_965650415.1 uncultured Prosthecobacter sp.
CCGACGGCTTCCAGCATTTCGATGGAGGCGATCTTGTCGAACTTGCCGGTGATGAGTCGGTAGTCCTGGATGCGGATTTCGACGAGGTCGGAGAGTCCGGCTTTTTCGATGCGGGCGCGGGCGTAAGCGGCTTGGGCCTCGGAGATGGTGACAGCGGTGACTTTGCAGCCATACTTTTCCGCCGCGTGATGGGAGAAGCCGCCCCAACCGCAGCCGATTTCCAACACATGGTCTGTGGGCTTGAGTTGGAGCTTGCGGCAGAGGGCGTCGTATTTTTCGGTCTGGGCTTGGGCGAGGGTTTGGGTTTCAGCGGTGAACTTCGCGGACGAGTAGGTCATGGTTTCATCGAGCCAGAGCGAGTAGAATTCGTTTCCGAGATCGTAATGCTCGGCGATGTTGCGTCGCGAGGTTTCGATGGTGTTGGAGCGTTTGAGGTGGCGGAACCAGTTGACGATTTTGAGGAAGTTAACGCCGGGGAGAGTTGAGGAATCGGTATCGTCGCCTTGCAGGGCGGTCATGTTGATGGCGAACCATGAAATGACAGCGGCGATGTCTGGGGTGTCCCAGACTCCATCGGTATAGGCCTCGCCCATTCCGATGTTGCCGTAGAACATGCAGCGTTTAAAAAATTCCTCGGGGTCATTGAGGGTGATGCGGGCGGTGATGGGCGCGCCGGCTTCGCCGAAGTGGAGGCTGTGGCCGTCTGAGTAGGTTAGAGAAAGACCGCCTTGGGTGAATTTGCGGAATAGGGAGAGGACGATGCGCTCGGGGAGGGTGGGGGAGGAAGAATTTTCAACGCAAAGCCGCGAAGGACGCAAAGGATCGCAAAGTTCGGATTGGGTGGAGGTCTGTTCCATAATTGGTTGGCTAGTGGTGTTTGGTATCGCGGCGAGACGCCGCTGGCACGGCCTGCTGCGGGACGCAGCAGCTACGGATCGGTGTGGATTTTGGGAAGTGGGGGATTTTTTTCAGGAAAAGCAGGAGGGCGTGGAGGTGGATGCGGAAGATGATGGAGAGGGAGATGAGAGGGTATTTAACGGCAAACCATGCGAGGCGGGAAGCCGTTAGTTCGCGTTGCTCTCCACGGATCGCAGAAAGGAGGTTGGGTTTGTTATCTGTTAGATTATCGATATGGACGGTCCATGTTTCGGATGGTTGGCCGAGACGAAAACGGAAGGTGTCGTTCGGATCGGAGAAGGGGGAGACGTAGAAGTTTTTCGCGACGGTGTGGTTGAATTTTCCCTCTGCGTTCGGTTCGCCGAGGGGAAAGAGTTTCATTTCGCGGTAGGTGTTGGTGACTTCCGCGACGGCGGTGATGGGTTCGCCAGTGCTACGGTAGATGTAGTAGAAAGAAACGGGGTTGAAGGAGTAACCCAGGACGCGGGGGAAAGTGATGAGCTGGATTTTTGCGTCGGCGGGGATTTCCGTGCCTTTTTCGGAAAGCCAGGCGGTGAGGTTTTGCCGGATGGTTTTGGTTTTGTCCGCGTTGATGTGATCACGGTTGTCGATGGAGAAGAGATTGAAGCGATTTTGGGAGAGGAGGGAAACTTTTGGTAAGTAATCGAGATCGATGGCGAGCATGAACACGCGGTAGGTGAAGGCGTGTTTTTTTGGGGAGATGCGAGTGTGGGTGACGCTGCATTCGTATAGACCATTTTCAACGCAAAGCCGCAGAGGTCGCGAAGGTTCGCAAAGCTCGGGTTGTGGAGAATTTGAGGTGAGATTCAAGGGGTGTGTAAGAATGAGTGGAGAGAGTCTGCAATTTTACTAGGAGGACTGTGACTGCAAGTCCCAGCTACTTTTGAGAGTTTCGCAGAGGCGGTGGGCGGACCAGATGCCGTCTTCGTGGAACCCGTAGCGTTGCCATGCACCGCAGTAGAAGCGGTTGGTTTGTTGGCCGGCTTGATGGAGTTCGGGGATGCGGGCTTGGGCGTTGATCGCGGCGCTGGTGAAGATGGGGTGCTCGTATTCGAGTTCGTGATGGACTTTTTCAGGAGCAATCTCGCCTGGTGGGTTGATGGAGACGAAGTAGTTTTCGTTTTCCGACACGCCTTGCAGACTGTTCATCCAGTAGTGCGTGGAGTGTTTTCCGGAGGGTTCAACGCGGTAGTTCCATGATGCCCAGGCGCGACTGGTTTTCGGCATGAAACGTGGGTCGGTGTGGACGACGGCTCGGTTCGGCTGGTAGTTGAAGTGATGGAGGATATCGGCTTCGAGTGCGGTGGGTTTCTCTAACAGTTTGAGAGATTGATCGCCGTGGGAGGCGAAGATGATGAGGTCGAAGGCGTGGGTGCTGCCGTCATCCAGAATGATTTTGTTGTCGGCGGTCACTTTGCGGACCGGGTTGCCGGTGATGATTTGGTTTTTGAATGGAGCGATGATTTTTTCGACGTATTGGCGTGAGCCATTGACGACCGTGCGCCAGGGGTGCTGGGTATCGAGTCCGAGGAAACCGTGGTTGTGCCAGAAGCGCATGAGGGTTCGGGCGGGGAAATCGTTGATGCGTTC
>CBFGOP010000203.1:0-2477 GCA_965650415.1 uncultured Prosthecobacter sp.
GGCGCGAAACTTCTGTTTCGCAGGCTTGACCGAGTTCCTTGGAAAATCTAGGACAAGCCATGCAGCCAATCTACGAGGGTAAAGCCAAACGCCTATGGACGACCGAGGATCCGCATACCTTGCGGATGGAATTCAAAAACGATGCAACGGCATTCAACGGCGAGAAGAAGGCGAGCTTCGAAGACAAGGGCCGACTGAACAACTCGATCAGCACCCTGATCTACCAATATCTGGAAAAAGTCGGAGTCCCGACCCATTTCGTCCGGAAGATCGACGACACGAATGTTGAGGTGCGTCGCGTGGAAATCCTGATGGTCGAGGTGATCGTCCGGAACGTTTCAGCCGGCAGTTTTTGCAAGCGCACCGGGATGGAAGAAGGAAAACCTTTTTCCCAACCCATCATCGAGTTTTCCTACAAGAGCGATGAACTCGGCGATCCTCTGATCAACGACGACTACATCCGTGAGATGGGTCTGGCGAGTGTCGAGGACATGGCTCACTTGCGGAAATCCGCGCTGAAAGTGAACGAAATCCTGATCGGTTTGTTCGCCGATGCGGGATTGCGTTTGGTGGATTTCAAACTCGAGTTCGGTCGCTTGTTGAGCGATCCATCCAAAATCGTGCTGGCGGATGAAATCAGCCCGGACGGTTGCCGTTTGTGGGATCTCAAAACTGGCGAGAAAATGGACAAGGATCGTTTCCGTCGTGATTTGGGAAATGTGATGGATGCTTACCGCGAAGTGCTCGCCCGTCTGCAAGCCAAGATTTCCCAGTGATTCCAACTTTTTAAACTGATGAAACTTTTCTTTCTCTGCGCTCTCGGTTTTCTGGTCATTGGCTGTGCCAAGTCAACGGATCCTCTGGTGGTGAAACTCCAAACCGTTCGCGATCAGGAAGTGAATCTCAATGATGATCCCATGGTGACCCATGAAAAATCCCGTCGCCTCTACGGAGCGATCAGCATGGAAGAGCGTCGTCAGAGATTGGGGCAATACTACACGGTGCTCTGGAATCTCAAAGACGGCGGCAAAAAAGAGATCCTGTTCGAATATCAACAAGGCAAGACCGGCAGTTTGGTGAAGACGATGCGACGCGAATTGGATTCCTCCGAAACGTCCGGAAAAGAAGAGTTTTCCGTGATCGGAGACAACCATTTTGAAAACGGCCGTGTGCTGTGCTGGAGAGTGAGTTTGATTGCCGACGGCAAAACGATTTCCACCGAGCAGTCCTACCTTTGGGAGTGATTCGGCTCAGCAACCGCCCCGAACATGCGCATTGAAATTCTCAACACCGGCACCGAGTTGTTGCTGGGGAATACGCTCAACACCCACGGCAGTTGGTTTGGACGACAGTTGTTCGATTTGGGACTCCGCGTCGCTCGACAGACCACCGTTCCCGATGGTGAAGCGATCCGTGAAGCGTTTTTGGAAATGGTGATGCGCAGCGATGCCTTGCTGATCACCGGTGGGTTGGGGCCGACCAGTGATGATCTGACACGCGAGATCGTGGCGGAAAGCTTGGGGCTGGAATTGCATCAGGATGAGCAGGCGCTGCGCACGCTGGAGGCGTTTTTCACGGTTCGCGGCAAACCCATGGTTGAGGCGAACTTGAAGCAGGTCTTGGTTCCAACCGGAGCGGATGTGTTGCCGAATCCCAACGGCACCGCGCCCGGCTTGTATTTGCCTCCCCGGATCAACCGGCTATCCAACTGTGCGATTTTTCTCCTGCCTGGTCCTCCGCGCGAACTCTATCCGATGTTTCACAACGAGGTCGCGCCGAGACTGCGTGCGTTGTCGGGTGTCACCGAAGTCCCTGCGGTTTGCGAATTGAAATTCACGGGAGTTGGCGAGAGCGAGTTTCATCAGGGAATCGATGCACAACTGGCCGCACTCGACGGATTGGAATACGGCTATTGCGCGAGAATGGGCGAGGTGGATTTGCGTTTGATCGGAAATGACGCGGTGATCTCCACCGCACGCGAACTGGTGCTCGGCCAATTCGGAAATTGCCTGGTGAGCGATGACGGTTCTTCGCTCGAAGCAACCGTGATCCGTTTGCTCAAACAGAAAGGCAAAACCCTTGCGACCGCCGAGAGCTGCACGGGAGGATTGGTGGCGAACCGGCTCACCAACATTTCGGGTGCCTCGGATGTGTTCACTCATGGTTGGGTGACCTACGCCAACGAAGCGAAAACCAACGAATTGGGCTTGCCCGCTGAAATGATCGTCGAGTTCGGCGCCGTCTCCGAACCCGTCGCCCGCGCGATGGCCGAAGGTGCTCTCTCGCAAAGCGGAGCAGACTACGCGCTCTCGGTGACAGGCATTGCAGGTCCCACAGGTGGAACCGATGAAAAACCCGTCGGCACCGCATGGCTGGGCTTGGCTGTTCGCGGTGGCAACACCCAATCGATCAAAGTCTTCCACCCGAGAAACCGCAAAGACTTCAAACAAGCCGTTTCGCAGTCGGTGCTGAATTTG
>CBFGOP010000204.1:0-2448 GCA_965650415.1 uncultured Prosthecobacter sp.
GTTTCAACTGAGCGACATCGGTTCCCATCGCAAGCTCTTCGCCTTCGTCATCGCAGACCCAGATTTTCGTGATCAACTCATCGGGAAGTTTTGTTAGATCGAATTCCGAAGCCGGGATCTGTGCGCCGTTGCGTTCGTGAATATGTTCAGCGAGCGTTTCGCGTATGCCTTTTTCCTTGGGAGCACCCGACCAGAGTTCGGCAAAACTTGCGGCGGTTTCTGAAATCGGCTGGCAGGATTTCCGATAGTCTTTCGGCAAGCCGCGCATGAGGAATTCCGCGCGTTGTTCGAGGTTTCCATCGACTCCCCACTCCGGCAACCATTCGGGCAGACTTGGCAGTTGATCGACATGAACTCCCAAGGTGACCCCGTCATCGCGTTCGCCAGGTGCGCAATGATAGTAAACAGAATATTCCTCGCCTTCGTGTTTCAACACATCGGGAAAATATTCCAAGCCGATCAAATCCTCCCACACCACATCGGCCATTCCGAGCATGAGGGAATCTTCGTTCTGCTCGCGCCATTTGTGAAAGGCTGCGGCCGTGGAAATGTCTTCGGGAATCATCGCCGCGAAAAACCGAACGACCGCGTCCTCGCTCCACAACATCCCCACCCGACGCAACTTATCTTCTAGCCCTTTAATTTCCTCCCGCATGGCTTCCATGTGATCGAGGAAACGGGTTTTGCGTCGCAGTCCCCCACCGAGAATTCCTTCGCGCAGAAACACCTCATGCGCGGCTTTTTGATCAACCCGTCCGTAATGCACACGCCGGCCCTCGACGACATGCAGCCCACCGCAGATCACGGTTTCTTTGCCATACACCGCTCCCTGCTTTTCATCCCAATGAGCCTCGCCGTAGCGACTGCGGCAAAGATGCGGAGCGACGATCTCGACCCATTCCGGTTCGATCATCGCAACCCGCCTCGCCCACAAGCGAGTGGTCTCGACGAGTTCAAGTCCCATCACCCATTCGTTGCGCTTCTTCAGACCAAACAAACCCGACCCCGGAAACACCGCGAAAAATCCACCCGACGCACTGCGGTAAGCTTTGTTCTCCTTATCCCATAGCCCGAACTGGCGTGGCGCACCAGCAAGCAACGAACGATGAATCGATCCGTAGTCGGCGTTTTCTTTTGGCTTTAGGATTTTGACGTTAGAAATTTCAGCCAGTTCATCGATGACATTCCCCCACTCCGTTACTCGTTTGGCGTTCAGGAAATGCTTGCCGCAATATTTGCGCAGCTGATTCCACTTCCATTTGCGGCCGTCGTAAAATTTCGAGACATCGCGCCAGAGATTCAGCATCGCGATGAAATCGCTGTCGGGATCGTTCCATTGGGCATGTGCGGCATCGGCCTCGCGTTTCTTTTCGGCAGGACGTTCGCGGGGATCGCTGGTTTCAAGTCCGGCGACGATGATGGTCACTTCCGATTCGCAGCGCTCGTGTTTCGCTTCGATCAACATCCGCCCCATCCTTGGATCGACCGGCAACTTCGCCAACTCCCGACCGATTTCCGTCAGTCGTTTTTCATGATCCAGAGCACCAACCTCGCGCAAGGCGCGGTAGCCTTCGGAAATGGCTTTTGGGTTGGGTGGATCGATGAATGGAAACTCGGAAATTTCCGGAAGCCCGAGCGCTTTCATCCGCAGGATTACACCCGCCAGCGAACTGCGGCGGATTTCAGGATCGGTGAATTCGGATCGATCTAACAGATCATCCTCCTCATAAAGCCGCAGGCAAACCCCGTCCCGAACCCGACCGCAGCGACCCTTCCGCTGGCGTGCGCTGGCTTGGCTGACTGGCTCGATCTGCAAGCGCTGAACCCCACGCGCCGGGCTCCAACGACTGACGCGTGCCAGCCCGGAATCGATCACACAGGCGATGCGAGGAATCGTCAGCGAGGTTTCCGCGACGTTCGTTGCCAGCACCAAGCGACGTTTGTTGCCGGGTTGGAAAATCCGTTGCTGCTCGCTCATGCCGAGTCGGGCGAACAAAGGCAGGACTTCGGTGTTTCGATAATTTCTACCTTCCAACAATTCCGTCGCTTCACGAATTTCCCGTTCGCCGGGCAGGAAGATCAGGACATCACCTTGGGGATCGATGCCGTTCAAGTAATCCACTCCCCGCGCGACGTGTGAGGCGATTTCCTCATCATCATTTCCGGGCAGGAAAAACTCCGCCACAGGAAACATTCTGCCCTCGGCTTCGATGACGGGAGTCCCCGCACCGAAAAATTCCGCAAACGCACCGGCGTCGAGTGTGGCCGAGGAGATGACGAGTTTCATCTCGGGTCGGCGTTCTAACAGGCATTTCAGATAACCGAGCAGGAAATCAATATTAAGCGAACGTTCGTGCGCTTCATCGAGGATGAGTGCATCGTAGCGCTTGAGATCGCGATCGCCCTGAGTCTCGGCGAGCAGGATGCCATCGGTCATGAACTTGATCC
>CBFGOP010000205.1:0-2417 GCA_965650415.1 uncultured Prosthecobacter sp.
TGAATTTCCTGAAATTTCCGGTTTCCAATTCAGTTTTCCCAGCGTTCAATGCCGCCCGCCCTTCGAGCTTATGAGCAAATCCACCTACCGCATCGCTGTCGGCGCCGATCATGGCGCATTTGAACTGAAAAACGCTGTCGTCGCTCACTTGCGTGCAGCAGGCCATGAGGTCGAGGATTTCGGCACGAACAGCACGGATTCGGTGGACTATGCGGATTATGCCAACCTGGTAGGTCGCAATGTTGGCGATGGCACGTTTGATTTCGGCATCCTTGCCTGCACCTCTGGTGTCGGGATGGCGATTGCGGCGAACCGTTTCCGCCACGTGCGCGCAGCGAATGTCCGCACGGTTGAGGAAACCATTACCACCCGCATGCACAACGATGCGAACGTGCTCTGCCTTTCGGGAAAAGTCATCGATCTCGAGACCGCCAAGCAGATGGCAGATGCCTTTGTCGCCACCGCTTTCGAAGGAGGTCGCCACGAGCCACGGGTCTGCAAATCTTCGGGCAGCCGCATCGCGGTGACCGATCCCGAACTCTACGAGGCCATCGTTGGTGAAGAGCACCGCCAGCGGAACCACATCGAGCTGATCGCTTCTGAAAACTTTGCCTCACCAGCCGTGATGGAAGCCCAGGGATCTTTGCTCACCAACAAATACGCGGAAGGTTATCCCGGCAAGCGTTGGTATGGTGGCTGCGAGTATGTCGATGTGGTGGAAACCCTTGCCATCGAGCGTGCGAAAGAACTTTTCGGAGCCGAGCACGCCAACGTGCAACCGCACTCCGGTTCACAGGCGAACACCGCGGTGTATTTTTCCGTGCTCAAACCAGGTGACAAGATTTTCACCATGGACCTCGCACACGGCGGTCACCTCACCCACGGTCACAAGGCGAATTTCTCGGGACGTTTTTATGACGTCACGCATTACGGAGTTTCCAAGGACGACGAGCGCATCGATTACGCTGAGTTGGAAAAAACCGCGCGTTCGCTCAAGCCCGCTTTGATCACGGTTGGTGCGTCGGCTTACTCACGCATCATCGATTTCGAACGCATGGGCAAACTCGCCCGCGAGATCGGCGCTTACCTGTTTGTCGATATGGCACACATCGCTGGACTCGTCGCGGCTGGTGTCCATCCTAATCCGGTTCCTCACGCGGACTTCGTCACCTCCACCACGCACAAATCCCTGCGCGGACCTCGCGGCGGGATCATTCTTTGCAAAGAAGAGTTCGCGAAAAAAATCGACTCCCAGGTTTTCCCCGGCATCCAAGGCGGACCGCTCATGCACGTCATTGCTGCAAAAGCCGCGTGTTTTGGCGAAGCACTCAAACCGGAGTTCAAAGCATACTCACAGCAAGTGGTGAAAAACGCGCAAGCCATCGCCGCGCGCATGACGCAGCATGGTTTCCGCATCTGCTCAGGTGGAACCGACAACCACGTGATGTTGGTGGATCTCCGTCCGAAAGGTTTGAACGGTGCCGATGCATCGCATGCGCTCGACGAAGCAGGCATCACCGTGAACAAAAACGGTATTCCGTTCGATACCGGCAGCCCGATGAAACCCTCTGGCATCCGTATCGGGACTCCAGCGGTTACCACTCGCGGGATGAAAGAAAAGGACGTCGAGCAAGTTGCGGACTTCATTGCCGAGGCTCTGGCGGATCACACGAACATCAAGAAGCTGCATGCGTTGCGGGATCGGGTGTTCGCCTTCAATCGCGCGTTTCCGTTGCCGTATTGATCGTAAGATGTTTCTTCGATCCCAACGGGATCACAGACATTAGCCCGGGGCTTTTCCTCAATCGCTCCGCAAAACAAATCAACCTGATCCCAACGGGATCACAGACATTAGCCCGGGGTCGCGACCCCGGATCCCAATTCCCTCAAAAAACCGCACCCTGAAGGGATGCTAGACACCATCGCATCCCCCCGCAATGTCATCTACCTATCTCAGCTTACACTATCACATCGTGTTCGGCACCAAAGACCGCATGCCGCTCATTCACACTTCATGGCGCCCCAACCTCCACGAATACATGGGCGGTATCATCAAGGGACTTGGAGGAGTTCCCGAAAAAATCGGCGGAGCCGAAGATCACGTGCACTTGCTGGTCGACTTGAAGTCCACCCATTGCTTGGCCGATTTTGTTAGAGAAATGAAAAAGGCGTCGACTTCTTGGATTCAACAGCAAACGAAACTTGGAGAAACATTCACATGGCAGGGCGGATATGCGGCATTCACCGTTAGCGCAACCTCACTTGAAGCGGTGCGGGATTACATCGCGAAACAGGAAGAACATCATCGTGTGAAATCGTTTCGTGAAGAATATGTCGCAATGTTGGAGAAGGCGGGAATTCCTTATGATGCGAAGTATTTGGATTGATCCGATCGGTCTGCGACCCCGCTGGGGTCG
>CBFGOP010000206.1:0-2401 GCA_965650415.1 uncultured Prosthecobacter sp.
AGTTCTTTTTGACCGCTTCGTCGGAGTCCAATCCAAGCAGGGCTTTTTGGATGCGCTTGAGTTCGTTTTTGTAGAGCTCGAGCTGCACGCCTTCCATTTTGGAGTAAACCTCTTCTTCGGTTCTCGGCGGAAGATCCTGGGCCACCTGGAGTTTGGTGCGGCGGATCAGGAAAGGACGCAGGCGGGAAGCGAGGCGCATCTGGGAGAGCGGGTCCTTGCGTTTGTCGAAGCGTTTTTTGAAGTAGGCGCGGGAGCCGAGCACACCCGGCATGGCGAAGGCCATGAGCGACCACATGTCGAGCAGGCGGTTTTCGATCGGCGTTCCGGTCAGGACCAGGCGGTTCTGGGAATCGAGCTCACGGGCGCATTTCGCAGCCTTGGAATCGGGGTTCTTGATTTGCTGACCTTCGTCGAGAATGGTGGTGAGCCATTTGATGGCGGTCAGTTCCTCGCCGCAAACCCGTAACTGGGCGTAGTTGAGGACGAGCATATCGATGTTGTTTTGGATATGATGGACATCGATGTCGTCACGGTTCTTGAGGATTTTGACGCGGAGCTGAGGAGTGAATTTTTCCGCTTCGGAATACCAGACATCGAGAACCGATTTCGGGCAGACAATGAGGGCGGGTTTATGAGGAGCACCGCTGTTCTTGTGTTGTTGGAACAACCAGAGGATGTAAGTGAGGGACTGGATGGTTTTACCGAGACCCATGTCGTCCGCGAGGATACCGCCGAAGTTGTTTTCGGAGAGGTAAGCGAGGAACTTGAAACCTTCGACCTGGTAGGGGCGGAGGGTGGCATTGAGACCTTCCGGAATGTCGGGATTGACCTCGATTTTGATGTCGTTCGCTCGGTTTTTGATGCGCTCCCATGCTTTGGGGTCGAACACCTCAGCAGCTTTGGGGTCGGCCAGCTGCAGGGCGTGCATGCGGTGGGTTTCGCCAGAGAGGTCGAAAGGATCGAGGCCCAAACGGGTGACTGCCTCGCGCTGATCGGCATCAAGTTTGATTTCCAATCGCATCCATGAGCCGTCTTCCATGCGCACGTAACCGCCACGAGCGGCGACGAGCTGGCGGATCTGGGCTTTGGAGAGGTTGACGCCTTGGACATCGATGACGATGCGGAGATCGAACCAGTCGATGTCTTGGCCAACGACTTCGAAGCGAACGGCGGCGGTGACAGGATCGTTGAGGATGGATTTGAGGCGGAGATCGATATCCAGCTCGACATCCTCCGGCATGGAGCGCACCCATTCGGCGAATTTCTCAGGAAACTGCTTGGTGATGCGGGATTTGAAGGAGACGAGTTTCTCGTCGTAGGCGAGGGACATTTCGTCAAGGATGCCGGGAATCGGATGCAGGGGCTCGCGGGCGAAACGCATGAGCTGTTTGCCTTTGATCGATTGTTGCTCGACAAGCTCCCAACCGTCTTTCGTGAGGCGTTCGGTGCGCAGGCCTTTGGTTTCGATGGCGGTGACATCAACCACAAGGTGTTCGGTTTCCGCTGCGGTTAGACCGGCGACGAGCTTCATTTCCAGCTTGGGTTTGAGCTCGAGGTCGACGACTCGTTTGACGAGAGATTCCGGCAGTGTGGCACCAATTTTGCGGAGGAATTCGACTCCTTCGAGGGAATCGATGACTTTTTTCGGGATGTGATAACGCGGCATCACTTCGGTTTCCTCAAGCCAACGCGGTGGGCCTGGGAAAACGGTTTCGTCAGATTGATACAGAACCTTGCGGCCGGGAAGAAGTCGGACCGAGTGGGAAACATTTTCGCCAGCAGCGGTGACGAGTTGGAGAGCGAAAGAATTCGGATCGTAGGGTTCGTCCTCGCAGACCCAGGAGAGCGCATCTTCAACCAATCGGAACGGTTTGTCGTCGAGGTTGACGAGATAGCCTGTTAGAGCAGGTTGTTGGAAAACCCGGTTCATGAAACGGCAGGATTCTTCCTGATCGAAGTCAAGCGTGGTATCACCGAGTTTTCGATAGAAAGCGAGGTAGTGTTCCCAGAGGGTTTGGGAAGAAGCGTCCATCAGCAGCGCGCCTTCCTGATGGAGGGCGACGTAGCGTTCGATATCGGCTTTTTCGCGAAGCTGGAGGTATTGGGCGTTGGGGCGGTCCTCACGAATTTCCAGTCGGGCTTCGTTGATCGTGGCGACGAGGCGGAATTGGACGGTGAGGGGAGCGTCTTGTGGAGGACGCTCGTTGACTTGCTCGATGCGGTCATACCAAGCAGCGACCTCGCGCTCCTGTTCCCACTCGGCCATTTTTTTCTGAACCGATCCGAGGTCGGTGATGACCGACATGAATTCCGGATATGGGAGTTTGCGTTTGTAGAATGCGTAGGCGAGGTAGTTCCAGAACTCCATGATGTCGCCCGGTGGCATGGGCCAGAGTTCGAG
>CBFGOP010000207.1:0-2385 GCA_965650415.1 uncultured Prosthecobacter sp.
ACCCAACCCGAGGTCGTTTACACCCACAACCCCGCCGACAAACACGATACGCACATCGGCGTCACCGTTTCCACCATCCAAGCCCTGCGCGAACTCCCCGCCTCCCAACAACCCAAACAGGTCATCGGCTGCGAGGTCTGGAGAAATCTCGACTGGCTCCCCGATGATAAAAAAGTCCTGATGAACGTCAGCGGCCGCGACAACCTCGCCGCCGCCATCAACGGGGTGTTCGACTCCCAGATCGCCGGCGGAAAACGCTACGACCTCGCCATCCTCGGACGCCGTGCGGCTAACGCGACCTTCTTCGATTCCCATTCCACCGACGCCGCCACCCAGCTCATTTACGGGATCGACCTCACCCCGCT
This sequence comes from uncultured Prosthecobacter sp., assembly GCA_965650415.1. Lineage (GTDB taxonomy): Bacteria > Verrucomicrobiota > Verrucomicrobiia > Verrucomicrobiales > Akkermansiaceae > Luteolibacter. The sequence continues at coordinate 366 of CBFGOP010000207.1, forward strand.
CGTCACCGATCCCACCTCGGACATCGCCGATTTCATCTGCTCGCTCATCGACCTCTTCAACGCGGACGTTCGCAAAAAAATCATCAACCAGCTCGGTTAAAAACTTTATGGAAATCATCATTCAGGAAAACGCCCTCGCCGCATCCGATGTCGCCGCACGCATCATCGCCAGAAAACTCCGCGATAAACCCGATGCCGTCCTCGGTCTCGCCACCGGCAGCACGCCCCTTCCTCTCTATCAGCGCCTCATCGAGATGAAACTCGACTGGAGCATGGTCACCACCTTCAACCTCGACGAATACGTCGGCCTCCCGCGCGATCACGAGCAAACCTACCACACCTTCATGTGGGAGAATCTTTTCAAACACACCAACATCAACCCCGCCAACGTCTTCATCCCCGACGGCAACGCCGCCGACATCCCGAAATTCTGCGACGACTACGAAGCCCTCATTCGGGCCAAAGGTGGAATCGACATCCAGGTTCTCGGCATCGGCACCGACGGACACATCGGCTTCAACGAACCCACCTCATCCTTCGCCTCGCGCACCCGGATCAAAACCCTGACCGAACAAACCCGCAAGGACAACGCCCGCTTCTTCAACCACCTCGACGAAGTCCCGGTCCACTGCATCACCATGGGCATCGGCACCATCATGGATGCCAAACAAAACATCCTGCTCGCCTTCGGTTCCAACAAAGCCCCCATCATCGCCGAAACCGTCGAAGGCCCCATCAAAGCCATCAATCCGGCTTCCATTTTGCAAATGCATCAACACGCCACCTTCTGCATCGATGCCGCCGCAGCTTCACTCTTGCAGCGTCAGGAGTATTACAACTGGGTCTTCAACAACAAACCCGAGTGGCAGAAGGTTTGAGGGGACCTCAAGCATGAGGCACGGCTGACCGAGAGACGCTTTCAATGCAGGAGTGTGATTGTAGTGAAACATTTGAACTCGGGGCGGGTCAGTTGTTGCTCTCCATTCGCTTGTTCTGTCGATTGAGTCTGCGTTGACGTTCTTTGTCTAAATGTTGTAATCGCTCTAGAAGGCGGTTTCGATGCCAATCACTGTGGTCGGTTACTGGATTAGCACCTATAGACTGAACGAGAATTGGCCGGAGAATGCTGTATCTCTTCTCATCGGTCTCCGGATTGACGATCAGGGCTCGGAAAATATCATCTTCACCTAAAGTGGCGAGTTTGACAAAATCACTTTCAGTGATCATTGGGTTTTCTGCGAGCGAGTTCAGGCCAAACATTGGCAACCCACTTCCAGCATCCCCCCTACCACGAAATTCAAGAGCCTTGTCTATGAGATCTCGCGGACAATTGATGCACTTGTAAATATTAAATCCTAGCTCCGCTAGGAACCTAACTTGCGACTCCGATAGCTTCTCTGGAGATTGGTCTAGAAATCTGCCAACTTCATTCTTGAATACCTTAGTCTTGTGAAAACTTGTAGCCTCCAGATCGGATTGCGAAAGATTCCCGTTCAAGTAGGCTCTTACTGACTCATAGGCATCTCCCTGGACTCTCTTGCAGTATCCATCATGCAATATAAGAGTGGATATAAATGTAAATATAGCCACCAGAAGAACAGCACCCAGTTTGGCTTTTCGCGGTTGGCAAGAGAGTGCCAGAAATGCCCACAAGGCAAGGTAGCCGATTGAAAACCAATACGGAAAGAGGAACAGATAAGCAAAAACGCCCCATCCCCAAGGTCCGGGATCAACGGGTTGAATCAAGAAACATCCGAAAAAACCTGTGGCGATAGCAGCAAGTATACATGTTAAAGCCTTCTTTCCTTCGACAATCAATCCGATGATCATCAAAGCGACGGCAAGCAAAGGACTTGCAACTAAAAGGGTCCGATAAACTTGCTGTAGGTTTTCGAAGAGCATTTTATACAGGACAGTTTTGTTGAGCCTCACGCCGCATTTTCCCTGTAAATGCAGCGCGCCGTAAAACACCATGCAAATCCAGCCATGGAAAGACATGGCTCTTGGATGTCCTGCCAAC
>CBFGOP010000208.1:0-2370 GCA_965650415.1 uncultured Prosthecobacter sp.
TGAACAATCATGGCGGGTTGCGCTGCTTCTGCTCGGCATCGGCAAAAATCCAGCCAAGCTCTGAGCATGTTTTCCCGCGCGCAGTTTCTACGCCTCCTCGCCATCGTCGCTACCGGCCTGATGGTGGCTGCGCTTTTTCCACCTTACTCGTTTTCTTTCTTCGCCTGGATCTGCATCATTCCGTTGCTGATCGCGCTCTGGAGCATCGATGGAAAACACCGTGCGAAAAAAGGTTTCCTGATCGGCTGGCTTGCAGGAGTGATCAGCTTCGGCATCCAAATCTCCTGGCTCTCAACGGTTTCATGGCTCGGCCCCATCGTGCTATCCCTCTACCTGGCGATTTACTGGGGCGTCTTCGGAGCTTTCGCAGCCACACTCGGGAATCCGTGGCATCAGGAAAATGGCACACGGCTGTCACCAGGTCGCAGCCTGTTCAACGCCTTCACCCATGCGGCTATCTTTGCAGGCCTCGAAGTTCTGCGCGGTTGGGTGTTTACCGGATTCGGTTGGAATGGTCTGGGTGTCGCTTTTCACGAAACCCTCGCCATGTCTCAGGCTGCAGATCTGTTAGGGGTCGCAGGTCTCTCGCTCATGCTGGTCTTTTTCCAAGCGGTGCTCGTGCAATGCGGCCACCGGCTTTTCAAACAGGCGGCGGAGGGAATCCGTTCACCACGCTGGGATTTCATCTGCGCTGCCATCATCATCGGCGTGATCCTCTCATACGGGATCATTCGTGTTTCCCTCGAAGGAGCGAAAACCGCCATCCCGCTGAAAGCTCTGCTGGTGCAGGTCAATATCCCCCACGAAGGAGCGAATGTTCTCTGGCCATCCGCAGAGGTGCACATGGCCTACGAAGATGACACCATCGAAGCGCTCAAAGAGATCGCGGATGAGGATGAGAAAAAACTCCAGGCAGCGATCCAGCAAAGCAGCGAGGGAGAAATCCAACTCAGCACGCCCGATTGGATCCTGTGGCCTGAAACCGCATTGAATGGCCGACTCCTCAAAGCCGATGACGGCCAGTGGGGTGCCTACCTTGAAAACACCAATACCATCGCCACGGTCCGCAGTGCCGGGGGAGATTTCAAACTCATCTACGGAGTGGTCGAGATCGAAGGCGATGCCCGTGAAGACGGAATCTATCAGAAGGACAATGCCAGATTTTTCAACTCCATCGTCATCGATCAACCGGATGGCAATATCCAAACCTTCCGCAAGCACCACCTCGTGATTTTCGGTGAAACCATTCCTTTCATCGAAACCTTCCCCTTTCTCAAAAAAATATACGAGCAGCAGGCCGGCATGGCCTACCAAGGTTCCTTCTCATCGGGCGATTCCTTGGAGCCCCTCAAAACCCAACTCAAAGGCCACGAAGTCCAAATCATCCCGTCCGTCTGCTTTGAAGACACGGTTCCACGTTTGACCCGGAAATTCGTCCGACACAACAAGCCCCAGATTATCGTCAATCTCACCAACGACGGATGGTTTAAAGAAACCCCCGCCGCCGCCCAGCACTTCGCCAACGCCCGTTTCCGCGCCATCGAGCTGCGCCGACCCATGCTGCGCTGTGCCAACACCGGCGTCACCGCCGCCATCGACACCACCGGCTCCATCGCCCACCCCAAAACCGGAAAACTCCAGGCCATTCTCGGACCCGACGGCAAATCCTTCGTCCGCGACAGCCTCCTCGCCGACGTGGAAATCCCCATCTCCCCGTCGATCTCGCTTTATTCGATCATCGGTGACTGGGGAATCCTGCTGCTTTCAGCCCTTGGAATAGGTGCGGCAGTTATCTATCGCCGTATGAAGATGGTGCCTGAAACCTATTTCCCTAAAAGACCGAAAACCCAATCCGGTGGTGCTGGATCGATCCCAGTTCCAAAATAAAACCCGGTGAGGTGGAAGAAAAGCGGTGCGGCAAAGCACAGCGAATCGATTCGATCCAACACCCCGCCATGACCGGCGATGCTGGATCCCCAATCTTTAGCGCCAAGATCACGTTTGATCGCGGACATCACCAGGCCACCGAAGAAACCCGCGAGGCAAATCAACAACGCCATCAGCGCTGCCTGAGAGGGATTGAAAGGTGTGACCAAACTCATTCCTATGGCGAGCAATACCGTTGTCGCAATTCCTCCCACCGTACCTTCCACGGTTTTGTTAGGACTGAGATTGGGCGCGATCTTTCGCCTGCCCAGCATTTTACCCCAGCAATATTGAAACACATCGCTCGCCTGTGCCGTCGCGACAAAAAAGAACAGCAAGGAGGCATTCCCTCCCTCCCAATTCTTGATCGGCAGAAACATGATCAGGGGCATGTGACTCACAAAATAGACACAAGTGAGCATGCCCCACTGGATTTTGGCGGTC
>CBFGOP010000209.1:0-2314 GCA_965650415.1 uncultured Prosthecobacter sp.
GCCACGGCACGCGCGTCTTCGATATCCTGTTCCCACGGGCAATCCCCCGGAATCACCTCATCGTTCATCCAGTTTTTCATATATCCACCCACCCCCTCATGCCCTTGCTCCACCAACAGCGCAGCCGCAACCGCACTGTCAACCCCTCCGGACAAACCAACCATCACCTTCGACATGCAGACGACGGTAAGTTTCAAATTTCAAAATTTAAAACTCAAATTTGAAGAAGATGCCTCTTCCTTGGTGTTTAAAGTTTAGAATTTAAAGTTTCAGCCCATACCGATTTCAAATACGGCTCCTCTGGGAAATCGTCAGGCATCGGCACGGCATACATCTTCGGCATGGCGATCATCCGCATGAAATCCTTTTCTGAAATTCCTCTGAAATTGGTGCAGCACAACATCCAACCATCCTTTGACAGAACCTGGCTCGCCAGCGCGGCCAATTCTCCGAAATCCTTTTCCACCCGGAAGACCTTGCCTTTGTCATCACGAGAGAACGTCGGTGGATCTAACACAATTCCGTCAAACTTCCTGCCCTGTTTCGCAAAGCGTTTCAGCCAATGGAACGCATCACCCTTGCAGAAATGATGTTGGGAATCGTCCAGTCCGTTGAGTCGGAAATTCCGCTTCGCCCATTCGAGATACACCGCGGACAAATCCAAAGTGGTGGTCTCACCGCCACCCATCGCGGCTGCGACGGAAAAACCTCCGGTGTAGGAAAACAAGTTCAGCAGTTTTCCGCCCGACTTCATCCGTTCCATCACCTCGGCACGATTCAGGCGTTGATCCAAAAAAATCCCCTGCGAATAACCGCTTTGAAATGAGACCTCGAAATCCAAGCCGTTCTCCTTAATCGAAAACGCACCTTGGGTTTCCTCTCCATACAGATGCACCGGAGACTCCTTGTGATGTTGATCGAGCCGTTTCCAATACACGCTCTTCCCGCTCGATTTCAGCCAAGCCTTGATTTCCGGATGAATCTCGCCACCCGGCGTCATCGCCATCCATTTTCCCGCGTAATCCTCCAACGCAAACCCTGCCAAACCATCACCTGCTCCATCTACCAAACGCAGCGCATTTGTGCCCACATCAAGCAAGCCCTCCCGCCTTACCACCGCTGCATCCAACAATTTCTCAATCACGAGCTGATCTAAACTGATTGGCAAAGAAGACACAAGACTTGGAGACACAAGACTGGAATCAGCCGATAATGGGCATCTCTTCTCCAGTCATGTATCCTGTGTCCTCGCGTCTTATATCCTTTTTATAAACTTTCCTCCCTTGCCAGCTCCTCCCACAGAACCCATCTTTCATTCGTGCTGGACCGAACAACCCGATTCCTCCTGATCCTTGCCTTTCTCGTCGCCAATCACGGCTGCGCGCCAAAGGACTATTCCGTGCCGTCTGTTTCTGATGCTGAGACATTTGGGTATCGGACCTGGAAACGACCGCACTCGGATCAAGATCTGGTCGTCATCGGGATTCATGGTTTTTGCGGAAACTCCATGGATTACGCCAATCTCGGCAACTATCTGGTCAACAAGCAGCCCAACACCGCCGTCTACGCCTACGAACTGCGCGGTCAAGGCAGCGATCCCATCCATCAGCGCAGAGGCGACATCGGTTCACCTTCCCAATGGTACAGCGATCTTTACGCGTTCACTCAATATGTGAGGAAAAAACATCCGAAAGCGAAAATTATTTGGTATGGAGAGAGCATGGGCTCATTGATCGCCACTCACGCCCTCGATTCCGCACCCGACAACTCACCACCCTGTGACGCGCTCATCCTTTCCTCTCCCATCGTCCGATTCCGAGACGACATCGAAATGTGGAAAATTGCCTTGGTTCAGATTGCAGGCACAGCCGCCCCCCTCGCCCGGGTATCCATCGATGCCTTCACGGGCAAGGAAACCATGCAGGTTACCCAATCCACTTTCCACGACGAACAGGCCAAAACCAATCCCTACCACATCGAAAAACACACCCTCCGCCTCCTTGGCACGCTCGCGCACCTGATTGATGGTATGAATCGCTGTGCCTACAGGATCCAAATTCCCGTCCTCATCCTCCACGGCGACAAGGATTTCCTCAACAATGATTCCGATATCCGTGGATTTGTCGCTCGCCTTCCCGAATCGACCGATTCCACCTACCACAATTACAAAAACGCCTACCATTTGCTGATGTACGACGAGAAAAAGGAAAAAATCTTCCGCGACGTCGCCAAATGGCTGAATCGCAGGAGATCAGAATAATTTCTTCATTTTCCGTAAGATTTCGTCTTGACGCATCCGAAACCCAAGGCATTC
>CBFGOP010000210.1:0-2299 GCA_965650415.1 uncultured Prosthecobacter sp.
TACCTGTGCTGATCAATGCCACAATGATGGTCGGAGTAGCCGTTCTTTTTAATCTGGCTTTTAAATGGCGACGCTACCCGCTCGCGCTCTCGGCAACGCATGAGGGAAATCCACTTGTTAGCCATACTCACGAGGAAATTGAGGCGGCAATGCGGGAGCTCGGTTCTTTTGTCGATATTAGCGAGGATGACCTGCTCAGCTTGCTCCACATACTGAAGACAAACAAAGAGAGATCGGCAGCGTCACAACGCTCGCGGAAATGAACTACGTATGCTGTAGTAGTTGTTAAGAATTAAGTTGTTTCGGATTTTCCTAAATCAGAGTCAGTGCTTCGGCTTGCGCGCCGCCTTCATACCTCTGGCTTTCATGGCTTCGATCAGTTCACCAATGAGCGGGTTTGGAAAACGGCGGCTTGTCGTCAACGCATAGAAGAATTCATGGATCTCTGGGAGGCGGTGCGTGACCACCAGCGTGCCTGCCGCGATCTCATCCCTGACTACCACCGGTGGCACCAAGGTCAGCGCACCTTCTTCGCGAGCTAGAAGACGCAGCATCGCCATGTCATCCACCTCGGCGAGCACAAGCGGGCGCACACCCGCTGCAGACAGCAAGCGCTCGAATGCCTCGCGCATGGAATTCGCGAAGCTTGGCAGCACCATCGGCACTCCGCCAAAGTCGCGCGGAAATTTTAGCCGTTTCGTTTTCCACTCGGCACCACCTACCAGCGCCACTGCCTGATCCGCCAGCAGATGGCTGTGCCACGGACGCTCGACGTCGCGTCTCACCGGCTCATTTGTGAGCACCACATCCACTTCATGCGTTTGCAAAGAAATTCGAAGCTCGGCCTGCGAGCCAGACCTCAACACCAGCTCCACATCTGGCCGTTTCAGCGCAGGAGCTTTAGGGTTGCTGGTTTTCTCGCCTCGGCGGCCGCGATGGCATTGCCAAGCGTCTTGCGCGCGTCCGAAGAGAAAGCACTGGGATTAGCGCCGCTTCCATTCGCGCCAAGAATGACGTCGCCCGGAGCCAGTACGCCAGCAGCCGGAGAACCCGCGTCCACGTTTTGCACCAGAATCTGGCGACTTTCGCTACTGTTTTCACTGACATGATAGAACCAACCGCGTGCGCCAGTGGGGCCAAGGTTGATTTTTTTCGTCGTCGTTGGAGTCCCTCCTGCTGTGAGGTCGGGCACCTTGGAATAGGCGGTCAAGCAAAGACACCAAGCGGCGATCATTTGAATTACGAAAACGCCTATTGGTCGGCGATACGATGCGGTGCGAACATGGTCATCCATTTGTTTGTTTTTTTCTAATTTGGTGCAGACCCATGACGCGGTATTTCTGACGCTAAGATCGGCTCTACTCTGGTTCTTTTTCTTTTTTAAGAAACCTGTCGCCGATGCGTTTAGCGCGCATTTTATCGCCATCGTCATAGAAAATAATCATGGTGCGCTGACCTTCGAAAGCTGGCCAATAGGTGGATAAAAAGGTTTTTACTTCTCCCTTGCGGGAAGCTTGGGCAAGAATTTCCACTCCCTTGCCTTTCTCGATATTGGGCTGGAAAACCAGTGATTTTCCGGCCTCGATTTTGACAGGCTTGGCATTATCCCCAGCCAGGATTGCGACTGCATTCGGGCTGGTATTGATCGCCAACCAGTCATTGAAATTTGCGTTGAGAAACTGATCTTTGATCGCGACGTATTTGATCTTTCCATCGCTCTCCCAGGCTAACAGAAGCACTTCTTTTTCCGCGCCGGGAAGTTTGACCGAAGAAGCGACTTCGTATCCCAGTTTTCCTTTGGGGTCGCTGGTTTGTTTGTAGAGTTTCAAGCTTCCGTCGTGAATGACCTGAATGGGGTTTGTGGGTTGAGTGCTGCACCACGTTAATAATGCGGGCTCCCTGGCATCCGCTTTCTTCACATACAAACCCGGCATTTCATTGCCTCCCAACTGCATGGTTCTGAGGCTGATTGCCATATCCTGTGCCCACGATGAAACCGTAAAGAGGCAGAAAATGAAAAATGAATGTGATGCTTTGGTTTTCATAATCTGTTAGATCTCATTGTGATTGAGCCAGCGGAATGAGATCATGCGGAATTGGCGACCGAATGGCGATGTGGGATTGGAGAGTTCGTTCAGCGTTCCTGAGCTTGCGCTACCCGCAATCACGGGATCAGGAAGTCTCTGCACTTTTGCCTCGCACCAAGCTCTGGCGAGAACCTTGCCGGTTTTTTCATCCTTGCTCTCACCATAGGCACGGATCGTGAAAACATCCGAGCGGACCGTCATGTAAGGCGCCA
>CBFGOP010000211.1:0-2294 GCA_965650415.1 uncultured Prosthecobacter sp.
GTTTTGCCGAGATGCCGAAAATGGATGAGGCGATGAATGCGATCGAGGCCATCAATGGAATGAAGTTGGGGGATTCGGTACTGCGGGTGAAACGCGCGGCTGCCTCCACGGTGGCGAAGAAAGCTCCGAAAGTGGAGTCGCCGGTTAGATCCGAAAGATCCGGTAGATATGACCGATCCGAGAGATCGGAAGAGAAAAAGCGACCGCCGAGAAAAAGTCGATCCCCGCGGAACTGATCAACCGAGCTTTTCGATGGCCTCTGAGATTTGATCTTCCATTCCTGCCTCGGTGCGGATGAAGAGTTCCTGCAGGCCTTTTTCGGTTTGAGTGACCGCTTTCAATCCACCGGGAACGGGACGCTGGATGCGGATCGACCCCGTGGTTTTTTCATTCCCGAGTGATTTGCCGCCGTAGGATCGACCAATGATGACGCCGATCACTCCAGGCATCGCCTCGATTTTCGCGATGGCGCGCTGGCATTCTTTGGAAGTGGATTGGTGTCGACCGCGGGAGGGCATGAAGGTAAATGCTGAAAAGCTGAGATTGGGTTATGTGGAGGTTGTCGTAAAGGGTCTAAACTGAGGCTGCTGTTTCTAAGGGATTGCAAAGCGTGGGCGCATAGTGGATGACGGAGGGGATGTCAGTTAGGGCAACATGGAGAGTGAGCGCGGCGGTGATGCTGAGTCGGGTGCTTGGGCTGATTCGGGAAATGTTGTTTGCGGGACTTTACGGGGGGAGTCGGTGGATGGACTGTTTTTATCTGGCCTTCAAGGTGCCGAATTTGTTGCGGGATTTATTTGCCGAAGGCGCGTTGTCCCAGGCATTTGTGACGACCTTTTCCAAGAAAGTGAAATCCGATGGGGTGGAAAGCGCATGGGTACTGGCGAACCGGATGATGACGCTCGCGGCGGTGTTCATGAGTTTGATCGCGCTGATCGGAATCGGGATCGCTCCATGGATCGTGGACTTGCTGACGGTGTTTTCGAAAAGCGAGCAAACCTCGCGGGTTTACAATTCCGAGGAAGTTTCGTTGATCGTGGAAATGGTGCGGGTGATGTATCCGTTCATCACCTTGGTTTCGATCTCGGCACTGGTGATGGGAATGCTGAATGCACGGGACGTGTTCGGGATGCCGGCGCTGGCTTCGTGCTTTTTCAATATCGGATCGATGATCGGCGGTGCGGCGCTGGGTTACTGGATGGATCCGGAATGGGGACCGAGGAGTTTGGTGGGATTTTCCTGGGGGGTGTTGATCGGTGGCCTGGCGCAGCTGGTTTGCCAGTTTCCCGCGCTGAGGGCGGCGGGGTATCGGTTTGTGGCGGATTTCAAATGGAATGATTCGGGGTTGAAAAAAATCCTGACCTTGATGGTTCCCGCAGTGATCGCTGCATCGGTGACGCAGGTGAACGTGCTCGTCAACGCGATGTTTGCCTATGGTGTGGGTGAAGGGGCGGTGAGTTGGTTGAGTTATTCGTTTCGACTCATGCAGTTGCCGATTGGCGTTTTCGGCGTGGCCGTGGCGACAGTAACTCTGCCCGCGATGTCTCGCGCCGCGATCGACGGAATCGGCAAGGATTTCGCGCCGACTCTTCTCAAGGGATTGAAACTTGTCATGTTTCTCGTTTTTCCAGCGACGGTCGGTTTGGTGGTGATGGCGCAACCAATTGTGAGTCTGTTGTATGAGCGCGGCGAGTTCGACTCGGCGGATCGGATCGCGACCGCCGGGGCATTGCAGGCGTATGGTTGCGGTTTGTTGTTTTATGCCGGTTTGAAGGTTTTGCAGCCGGCCTTTTACGCGATTGAAAAAAGATGGTTCCCGATGATCGCCAGCATCATGGCCTTGTTCGTGAACATCATCTGCAACTACACCTTCGTGTTTGTTTTGAAATGGGGTCATGAGTCGCTCGCTCTAACAACCAGCATCGTCGCCAGCCTGAACTTTGTTTTCCTCTACCTTGCGATGGCGCGTTACGCCGGAGACATCGGGACGGGTCGATTGCTGCTGGCGTTTCTGAAAATCGGGATCGCTACGACGGTGATGGCCGGGTTTTGTTATTTCGGGATGCAGTGGTTCCTTGCCGATTTGGGCGGGATGTTGTTTTGGAAAAAAGCGGTTTCGGTGTTGGGACTGATCGGCGTGGCCGGGATGGTTTATCTGATTACGACCTTCCTGTTCCGGGTCGATGAGATCCGGGATGTCATGGGCTTATTGAGAAAGAAGCTCGGTAGATAAAGGGATGGCGCGAAACTTCTGTTTCGCAGGCTTGACCGAGTTCCTTGGAAAATCTAGGACA
>CBFGOP010000212.1:0-2280 GCA_965650415.1 uncultured Prosthecobacter sp.
GCCTTGGCACTGTTGGTGCCGGAGTGGTTGCAGCGATTAGTTACTACGCAACTCCAAAAGCACAGGTTGTTGGCTATCAGCCGGCGCAACCGATTCCCTTTTCCCACAAAATTCACGTACAGCAATTGGGCCTGGATTGCCGTTATTGCCACTCGTTTGTGGATGTTTCGGGTCACTCCAATGTTCCGAGCGGTAACACCTGCTGGAACTGTCATGAGCACGTTCAAAAAGACAGTCCGAAGCTGGCTCCTTTGCATCGCTCGATGAACGTCAATCATCCGGGATACGACGGGAAGCCGATCGAATGGGTGCGGGTTCACAAATCTCCCGACTACGTCTATTTCGACCACTCGGCTCACGTGAACCGCGGTATTTCCTGCCAGAGCTGCCACGGAGACGTGGATCAAATGGAGGTTGTCTACCAAGCCGAGCCACACTCGATGGGTTGGTGCCTGGAGTGCCACCGCGCACCTGAAAACCATCTGCGCCCGCTCGAAGAGGTCTTCAATTTCGACTACGGCGATGCCGATGTCGCCAAGTATGCCAAAGCGGATGAAGGTGTGAAAACCACTTTGGATCTCGGCAAAAAGCTTAAAGAGCAATTCTCGGTCAAACCCAAGACCAGCTGTGCCACCTGCCACCACTGATTTCCCAACTTTTTTCAAACATCTTTCAGCCGCCCTGATATGAGCAAACGCATTTTGCAACACCCCGCAGTCCCCGAAAACGAGTCAACTTTCTCGTGGCGTAGCACCGGTCAGCTTGAGGACACCCAAGAGTTCCGCACATGGTTGGACCGTGAATTTCCGCAGGGAGCTGCTGAAATGGAAAATCAGGAAGCACTGGAAACCAGTCGTCGGACTTTCCTAAAACTGATGGGTTCATCAACCGCTCTCGCCGGTTTCGGCATGGTCGCTTGCCGTCGTCCTGAGGCATACATTGTTCCTTACACCAATGCTCCTGAGTGGGTGATTCCCGGAAAAGCGACTTACTACGCGACCTCGATGCCGCGCGCCACTGGTGCGGTTCCTCTGGTGGTCACCACCTACGAAGGACGTCCGACCAAAGTCGGATCAAACCGCCTCCACCCCGACTACGAAGGAACCGACGCCTTCGCCCAAGCATCGGTTCTGGATCTCTATTCCACTTCCCGTTCACGTCATTTCCTCAAATCTGGAAAAAAAGCAAAACGCGGCGATTTCGAAACCGCTTTGGCCGAAATCACCAAGGATTCCACAGCAAAAATCGGTTTTGTGTTTGGCAGTGACGAAAGCCCGACTCGCTCGCGTTTGATCGGGGAACTCGGCAAGAAGTTCTCGAACGCCAAGTTTTATCAGTACGAAGCCCTCACTGCGAACGACAAAGACATCTACGGAGACGGCGTCAAGCTGGTTCCGAATTTCGAGAAAGCGGACAAGATCGTTTCTCTGGATTGTGACTTCGCGGGAACGGATCCCCAAGGTTCTAACATCACGTTTTTCAATCGCCGCAAGCCCGAAGGCGCGACCTATGAGTCGGCTCCTAACAAGGATGTCATGAACCGCCTCTATGCGGTGGAATCTGCCTACAGCCTGACAGGCGGCATGGCGGATCACCGTTTGCGCATCGCGCCAAGCCGCATGATCGCGGTGGTAGCCCAGTTGGCCCGCCAGCTCGGAGTTTCCGGATTGGATCACATTGCTCCGCTCAGCGATGTCAACGAAATCAAATGGGTTCAGGAACTCGCTTTGGATCTTGAGAAAAGCGGTGAGAAAACCGCCGTTCTCGTTGGCTCCCGCCAGCCTGCTGCGATCAAACACCTCGCTCTCCAAATCAATCTTGCTCTTAAAAATATTGGCGAAGGCAAGGGCCTTCAAGCCTACCAGACTGGAAATAAAAACTTCGGTGGAATCTCCGAACTGACCAAGGATCTCAACGCTGGGTCGGTGGAGACAGTGGTTTTCCTCACACCTTCCAATCCGGTCTACGATGCTCCCTTGGATCTGAAATTCTCCGAGGCTCTGACCAAAGCGAAGACCAGTATTCACCTGAGTGAGCGCACGAACGCCACCGCTTTTGCCTGCACCTGGCACGTTCCCGCAGCGCATTACCTGGAATCATGGAGCGATGCGAAGTCGGTCAAAGGTGTCTATTCCGTCGTCCAGGCGATGATTCTTCCGCTCTATCCCGATTGTGTTTCCGAGATCGAGCTTCTGTTGGCGTTCAACTCTGGGAAATTGCTCACCGGAGAAGGGGAGGAAGGCGCCGTTGCTCCCGCACTGCAGGCTGTTAGAAAAACAT
>CBFGOP010000213.1:0-2269 GCA_965650415.1 uncultured Prosthecobacter sp.
CATGCGTGACATTGCAGCGCCCGCCCCCGGAAATTTTCACCTTGGTGAGAAACGCATTACCCTTTTCATAAACCGTAACCTCCGCAGATGGATCGGCTTCGGCAGCAGTGATCGCTGCGAAAAATCCAGCCGCGCCGCCGCCAATGATGGCGATTTTGCGGTGGGTGTGGGTTTCAGGGTTCATCGGAAATAGGTCGTATAGGACTGATAGGACCTATTCTTTATGGTTTTTCCGATAATTCAATCTTGCGCGGGTCATATTTTCACGGAGACCGCCTTTTTTGAGGAAATCATTCTCCAAACGACGGATCTGTTGATCTAATAAATAGTTCGCTTGGTGGATGAGACATATTGCGATGTTCGCTAGAGTTTCTGGAGAGCGCGTTTCCATATAAGTCCTATAGGTCTCATAGGACTCATTTTTCTTTTTAGCGAGCCTACGAACGTAGAGAGCCTCTTTGGAATTCTTATCCCAGATCTTCAAATCACGAACTCGTAGGAAATCTTGATAATCCAAAAGCAATTCTTCCAGGCTCGCCCGAGCCACATTGGTGAGTTTCAACTCCATCTCGGTGGATGTGGTTGAAGCCTTGCTGCCTTCAGCGATGTTCTGCTTTCCGGAACGCGCAGCCTGCACCATCTGATCGATGGTGCGGTCACCGCGATTTAGGAACTTTTCGCAAAATCGAAAGGTGAAATCATAAATGATCTCAGATTTCTTATATGAGAGGAGCTCCTGGTAATTGCCGCCTTTGTGAAGAAAGCCTGAGGATTCATCCGGGGAGGAAGATGATTTCATAGGTCGTATGTGTCCTATAGGACCTATTTCTTCAAGCTTTCACATAAACCTCAGCTCCCGCTTCAGCGAACTCTTTGGATTTCTCCTCCATGCCTTTTTCCAGAGCTTCTTCTTCAGAAATTCCCTGAGCAGCCGCATATTGACGGACGTCTTCTGAGATTTTCATCGAGCAGAAATGCGGGCCGCACATGGAGCAGAAGTGGGCGGTTTTCGCGCCGTCTTGCGGGAGGGTTTCGTCGTGGAATTCGCGGGCGGTTTCGGGATCTAGGCCGAGATTGAACTGATCTTCCCAGCGGAATTCGAAGCGGGCTTTGGAAAGGGCGTTGTCGCGGTATTGGGCACCGGGATGGCCTTTGGCGAGGTCGGCTGCGTGGGCGGCGAGCTTGTAGGTGATGACGCCGTCTTTGACGTCTTTTTTGTTAGGAAGTCCGAGGTGTTCTTTCGGTGTCACGTAGCAAAGCATCGCGCAACCATACCAACCAATCATCGCGGCGCCGATGCCGGAAGTGATATGATCATAACCCGGGGCGATATCCGTAGTCAAAGGTCCGAGCGTGTAGAACGGAGCTTCGTGGCACCATTCCAACTGTTTCGCCATGTTTTCCTCGATCATGTGCATCGGCACGTGGCCGGGGCCTTCGTTCATCACCTGACAACCTTTCGCCCATGCGCGCTTGGTGAGTTCGCCTTGCACTTCGAGTTCGCCGAACTGCGCCATGTCGTTGGCATCCGCGACCGATCCCGGGCGCAGGCCATCGCCGATGGAGAAGCTGACATCGTAAGCGGCGCAGATGTCGCAAATTTCATCCCAATGCGTGTAGAGGAAATTTTCCTTGTGATGCGAGAGGCACCACTTGGCCATGATCGAACCACCGCGTGAAACGATGCCGGTCATGCGGCTGGCGGTAATCGGCACGAAGCGCAACAACACGCCGGCGTGGATGGTGAAATAATCAACTCCCTGCTCCGCTTGCTCGATGAGGGTGTCGCGGTAAAGCTCCCATGTGAGATCCTCGGCCTTGCCGTTGACTTTTTCGAGCGCTTGATAAATCGGCACGGTGCCGATGGGCACGGGGCTGTTGCGAAGAATCCATTCGCGGGTTGCGTGGATGTTTTTGCCGGTGGAAAGATCCATCACGGTGTCGGCGCCCCACTTGGTCGCCCAACGCATTTTCTCAACCTCTTCTTCGATCGATGACGCGACCGCGGAGTTGCCGATGTTCGCGTTGATTTTCACGAGGAAATTGCGGCCGATGATCATCGGTTCGCATTCCGGGTGATTGATGTTGAGCGGAATGATCGCCCGACCCGCCGCCACTTCGCTGCGCACGAATTCAGCGGTGATTTGTTCGGGGATACGTTGCGGGAAACGTTTGAAAATTCCCGGAGTGTATGGGCTGTCGGGAGATTGATGAGAGCCGGTGTGTTGTTTGTTGAGATCGTTGCGGACGATGTCGGTTTTCAGATCCG
>CBFGOP010000214.1:0-2265 GCA_965650415.1 uncultured Prosthecobacter sp.
GCAAAGTTGTCTGAAGGAGCGTTTCGGGATGATGTGTTCGACTTTCGACCCAAGGATCAGGAGTGCGATGGCATTGAGAATGAGATGAAACCAGTGACCGTGGATGAAGGGGTAGGTGAAAAGTTGCAGTATTTTACCGCTGAAAAAAGCAGCTTGATTCAAACCCAAAGCGGTTTGAGCGGTTTCCAGGCCGATCCACTTGACGGAAACAAGTTGGAATAGACAGAGAACGAGAATCCACATCCATGTATCGGTCGCGTTCCTGAGAAGATAAAAGCTCCGCTGCAACCGATATTTCATGACGGCAGGTCAAGTCTCACTCCTGATGTCTCGCGCGAGGCTCGCGCTTGGCGACGGTATCGGCTCCCGGAGCGGTGACGAATGGACCACCTTCGAGTGGCGCGACTCCGGTGGAGGCAACGTCCGGCATGTCGGTGGGTCGGCCTGCGAGCGGGAAATCCTTGCGCAGGGGGTAGAACGGATAACCCTCCCACATCAGAATGCGCTTGAGATTCGGGTGATCGCTGAAAGGAATGCCCATCATGTCGTAAACTTCGCGTTCATGCCAGTCGGCAGCGGCCCAGAGATTCACTGCGGTGGGAACCGCGACTTCTTCGGCGACCTTGGCCTTGATGCGCAGGTGGCGGGAGTCGTCGAGAGATGCGAGTTCGTAAACCACTTCGAAACGTGGATCCTGACCGAAGTGATCCAGCGAGGAAATGTCTAACAACATTTCATAACCCAGCTTTTCTTTGCAGATCGCCAGTGCCTTGGGCAGGGCTTCGAGAGAGACGTTGAGTGTGTGTTCGCCACGGAATTCCACTTCAGAAATCACATCCTTCCCGAGCGCATCGCGCAGGGCGGGAAGATCCTTGGAGACAACGGTTTGGGTCAGAGTCGCGGACATGGAAAAGATAAGGTGGTTTAGGGGAAAGGATGCGAAAGCTTAGACGTTCTCCTCGAAGAAGACTTTTTTCTGATCGAGGGTGGAATGCTCCAGATCGATTTTTTCCTGAAGTTTTATCAAGCCCTCGATCAATGCTTCCGGACGCGGAGGGCAGCCGGAAATGTAAACGTCCACAGGGATGAGATTGTCGATGCCTTGGAGAACGGCGTAGGAGCGATACATCCCGCCGGAAGATGCGCAGGCACCCATCGCGATGCACCATTTTGGCTCAGGCATTTGGTCCCAAACACGTTTCACCGCGAGCGCCATTTTGTAAGTGACGGTTCCGGCAACGATCATCACGTCGGCTTGGCGCGGAGAGAAGCGCATGACTTCCATACCAAAGCGGGAGATGTCGAAACGGGACGAAGCGGTCGCCATCAACTCGATCGCGCAGCAGGCCAGTCCCATCGGCATCGGCCAAAGGGAGTTCTTTCTCATCCAGTTGATCGCGGCATCGACCCGGGTAAAAATGATGTTGCCCTCGATTTTCGAATCGTAGGCGGCGTGGACTGGGGAAGTGACTGTGCTTTCCATGGTGTGGGCTGGCTTCGCGGGAAAGATGGTGGCTGCGGGCGGATGTCTCAAGTGGATTGTGAAATTTTTCACAAGGCGTTGGTAGGGTCATTTCGATGAAATGACCGCCGGATCGATGGAAAACCCCCTTGACTGGGCGTCGGGTCGGCTCATCTTGATATTGAATGAAGGAAATCTTTCAGCGCTGCTTGGCTCTGGTCTTGGCGATTTGCGTCGTCAGCCCTGTTTGCTGTTGCGCTTTTTCCTATGAAACGACCGTTTCCGAGAATTCCTCGTGTTGTGGTGGCGGGCAAAAGCCTGATCCGCAGCACGATTGTGGCTGTGTGAAAATGGAGGCCGCCACCGAATGGAAGGCGAAAGAAGCGATTTCCTGTAACCCCATCCAGCTTCCTGCGTTTGCTGGATATGAAATGATCTCACTCCAAACCTTTCCTGAACTCGTAGAAGTCGTGTTGAACCACGGGTTTTGGATCGATCCCAGCCCTCCCGCCCGAAAACGGGCATGGCTGCAGTGTTTTCTGATTTGAGAAAATGGGGAGGTCGGCATTTGCGACCGATTTCCGGGCTTTTGCTTGGATAAATCTTGTCTCGGCTTTTTGGCCACAAACCCGTATGTTTTACCTTGGACTGTCTCCTATCATGAAAACGATTTTTCTCCTATTCCTCCTGACTCTACCCCCGCTGCACGCCCGGCTGGTGGAGTATGATCTCTACATCGCCGAGCAACAATGGACGCCCGGCGATCTGAAACCCGTGCGCGCGATCACCATCAACGGCGGAAT
>CBFGOP010000215.1:0-2221 GCA_965650415.1 uncultured Prosthecobacter sp.
ATCGAAGATCTCCTTCCACGAAACTCCGGATGGAAAGACAAGTTCAGGGGTAGCTGAATTAGCCGGTAGTGATGCAGATATGAGGAAGGTTCCGATGATGAGAATTCTTCTGAATGTAGATCTGTGTTTCATGGGACATCGAAGCGATCCAATAAGAGTATGCTGTTTATCCGGGAAATTTAATTGATATTTCTATCCATCAACTTTGCTTAGCACTCATATTTTCTTTTGATACTTTCTCTACTATCCAAATTTTAAAGGGGTTTCAAACCCCTTCTCCATATTTGTTCTCCTCTTCTCCCGCTTCTCTTCCCCTTGTCCTTCGTAGCTTTAGCGTAGTCGGATCCCTTTAGACCAAAGCTTTAACCACCCAAGAACTAGTAAAAAATCACTCCCCCAGCATCGAAACCAAATACATCCCCAGATCGTGTTTCGGTGCCTTATCAAACACTTCAGTCCGATCCTTAAAAACCAGCAACACTTCGTTCTCATCGGAATCGAATCCGATGTCGGTTCGTGAGACATCGTTGGCGACGATCAGATCGCAATCTTTCTTCTCCAGCTTCTTGCGCGCGTTGATTTCGAGATTCTCCGTCTCTGCCGCAAAGCCGACCAGAAACCCGCCAAAACCCATTTCCTTTCGCGCGGAACCCAAAATGTCTTTGGTCTTCACCAACTCCAAACTGAACGTATCCCCGTCTTTTTTGATCTTCTGATCGGCAACCTTCGCCGGCGTGTAGTCCGCCACCGCTGCCGCGAAAATCGCCGCTTCCATTTTTGGCAAATACCTCGCCACCACTTCATACATCTCCACCGCGCTCTCCACCGGAATGAAATCGACTCCCGCAGGCACATCGAGATTCGTCGGTCCTGAAACCAACAACACCTGATGACCCGCATGCACCGCCGCATCGGCGATCGCATATCCCATTTTTCCCGATGAACGGTTCGTTAGGAAGCGAACGGGGTCGATCGCTTCCCTTGTGGGTCCTGCAGTGATGAGAATTTTCATGATGGGTGGTGAAACAACTGCCCGCTCATCCAATCAGCTGCAGCAGTCTTTGAAAGGCAGAAACATGAGCCGCGACACGTTTGGACAAATCGGCCTGACTCGGGGTCTCGAAGGTGAACGAGAGCGGGCAGCCTTGTTTGGCCAGGTAAATCGCCTCCGGCCACTCGTTCGGCAGATCCGCCTCCGCACCATGATAAATCCAGCCCGCCGCACGCGGTTCATGACCGTCGATTTCCGCGCCGGACTCCGCCGGAAAATGTTCAGCCACCGCATCAAGAATCGCCGCAGCGCGTTGCGGCTGATCTTCTAACAAATTGATCTCGTAAAAATAAAATCCCTCCGTCTCCCAATCTTCATGCAACGAGACGAACACATCCGGCACCCTATCCCGCTTCAACCACAGCGCATGCGCCGCGATCTCCGGTGTCGCTTGTTGCAGATAATCTCGATTCAAATCCATTCCCTGCCGGTTTTCTCTCCGACCCATCGCAAGCCCTCCCGGATTCAACGCCGGACAGATCAGCCAATGACAGGCGTCCGAAAAACTCCCCGCACGCATCATTTCCAACAAGGCCAGTGGCCCCGCCGGCTCATCGCCGTGGATTCCGGCGGATGCATAAACCAGTAAACCCTCGCCTTCCCTTTCCCAAGCCATCATCGGCCCGTCTTGGGTATCTAACAGAACTTCAGGAAGAAATCCACGACGCGCTGCAGCCTCTGCAAACTCATCGAGAAAATCCGGCCATTTGAAAAGTTGATCCATGAAAACCGCGAGCTAAGGCTTCTCAAAAATTTCCGCGAAGAACTGTTTCATGTCTTCCCACGAACGTTGATCCGCTTTCGCATCGTAAGCCGCACCTTTCGAAGGATCATTTCCCGCACCTTTCTGCGTGAACGCGTGCACGGCACCACCATAAGAAACCAGCTGCCAATCCGCACCCGCCGCCTCCATCTCTTTCTGGAAACCATCCACCTCGGTCTGCGGAACATAGGGATCAACCGCTCCATGCAAAACCAGAACCTTGGTACTCACCTCTCCTTTTTTCGCCTCCAACTTCGGTGCCGCAGCCAATCCGCCATGGAAGGAAACAACGCCGTTCAATTTCAAACCCGCCCTCGCGAGCTCAAGCACACCGGTTCCGCCGAAACAATATCCGATCGCTGCCAGCTTTCCGGCATCCGTGCGCTCATCCGATTTCAAGACTTCCA
>CBFGOP010000216.1:0-2216 GCA_965650415.1 uncultured Prosthecobacter sp.
TCGTAGTTCATTCCAAAACAGGCAGTTGGGGTTTATTTTTCACCGCAGAGGCGCAGAGGTCGCAGAGGGGACGCAAAGCTCGGGTTGATGAAAAAACAGGAATGATGTGCATGTTGAAATGATATGCTGTGTCCCAATCGACGTTCATTCGTAGTTTGAGATCTTGAAAGATTAATTATTGGGGGAGGAGGATTTTTGAAGGATTTCCTGCCAGTTTGACAGGGCTTCGGCTTCGGGAATTTCACCGTAGTTTTTTTTGGCAGTCTCGATTTTTTTCAGGGCGTCGGCGTTCTGATTTTGGAGGCGATCGATGCTGATGAGATTGAAATCCTGGCGGAGTTTGTTGGGTTTGGAGGCGTAGAGTTCGCGGGCTTGTTTGAACCAGGATTGGGCGTTGGGAGTGTCTTTTTTGGCGAGGTATTCGATGGCGAGGGCTTCGGCGATGGTGCCGGATTTGAGCGAGTTGGCAGCGTGGGCGAGTTTCACGAAACGTTCCGGATTCGTGCCAGGCCATTCGCGGTTGGCGGTGCGGATCAGCCGGTAGTCGCGGTCTTCCTTGCGCTTGTCTCCGGTGCCAGAGAGATGCAGGAAAGGTTGGTAAAGCGGATCACCGAGGGCGATTCCCTGCCACGAGTTGGCGGGCATTGCAGCCGCAGCGGCTTCCGCAAACGTCCAGCCCCTGAGGAGTCGATCGTGAAGAATATCGAAATGATGGCTGAGGTGGAGAAATGGCTCGTATACGTTGCCAACGGTTGCGGCCGCGCCACGTTGCAGCATGGCGGAACTCCAGTTTTTGTTAGGGTTCGTGAGTTGTTCCGCGCTGAATGAATGGATGTGGCAGGCGATGGCACCGGGTCGGAACCGGAAGTTGGGATTGAGAAAAGGTCCGTTCACGTGGGTCTCATACCATCCATAATACATGGCGGCTTGTTTCATCGGATAGTTTTTCGGAAGACTGTCGTTGAATCGGTCTGTTAGAGTGGGGATGCCTTTGTTCAGGTTTGAGGTGACAATGTTTTCCATCCACGTATCGCCCTGGGGCACTTTGTTCGCGATGTCAACGTAGGCGTGGCCCCACAGGCCGTGTTTCTCCGTTTCCAACACATCGCTGATCATTCGCCTGCAGATGATGTCATCCGCGGCGTCGATGCGGTTCACCATGAGATAGTATGGAAGTTTTTGCAGGGAAAACGGTTTTTCGCTTTTGAAAAAAGGATTCGGTATCGCAGCACTGTATGTCAAACCCTCGACCCCGAAAAGCTGGAGTTCGGAATCCACTGATGCCTGATCGGTGATCATCATCCGTTGCATGTCAGGGAGGTTGGATTCTTTCTGAGTGAGCGGTGTGGCTTGGATGCGGAGTGGGACTCCACGCATCAGGACGATGGCATGGATTTTGTTTTCCTGAGGAATGATATTTCCTTCGGAGTCGGTGGAGCGTTTCCACCAGGATTTTTTAGTAAAATGATTGCGGAGAGGATTGAGCAGTGTGGTTTCAAATTGCTCGCGGGAAATGTCCTGATTTACAGGCAGGGGCAGACCCAGAAGCTGATCGGCGGGGGTGTTGCGGGCTTTCTGATAAAAGAGGGCGAGTTTCTCGGACTCCGGTAAGGATGAGTTGTAGATTATCAGAACCTTCGAGGCATCGAGCTTTTGGCCGTGAGACTGAGGGCTGAGCAGGCAGAGAAAAGCAACCGTGACGATGCGGGGGATGAGAGTGACACGGAGCATGGAAAAAAGATGAAGATTTGTGGAAATCTTGCAATCTTTTGGGTGGGGGAATTTTAGGTAGGGCGCCATCGCCGAGGGCACAGAATCAAATGAAGAGTCAATGAATGGATCTGATGATGAATCAGTGGCAGCGGCGCCCTACCTAGTTAGGCCCTGCCCAGCGGTATCTTCAGCCCATCATAAGCTGGGGAGATGTTTTTTGTTAGGCTGCTAGCGAGGGCGGTATGGTCCAGTTCGTGGCTGATATGGGTGAGAACGGTGCGCTTGGGGGTCAGGGTTTCCACGATGGCGAGCGCGTCGGAGAGGGAGAGGTGGGTGGAGTGGGGGGCTTGGCGGAGAGAATCAATGATAAGGAGGTTGAGATTTCCTAACAGATCCATGGTCTCCTCGGGGATGCTTTTAACATCGGGGAGATAAGCGAAGCTGAAGTCACCCTTGGTATCGAAGCGGTAGCCGTGGGTTTCCACCGTGCCGTGGATGACGGG
>CBFGOP010000217.1:0-2150 GCA_965650415.1 uncultured Prosthecobacter sp.
GCCACCGAGTTTCCCCACAAAAAAGCATTCAGCCACCGCAAATTCATTCCCCAAACAAACGCCAAAGCCGCGTTTCGGCAAGTCTCTTCCAACCGCAGGCGCTGGAACTTCGTCACATTCCCTGAAGTTTAGGGTTTCAACTTCCGGTTTTCCCGTTTAACTCTCCCGCCCAAACCTCGCGTTATGATCGAAAATCTCAGTAAATACAAAGCAGTTATCACGTTGCTCATCGTTCTGGTGATCATCAGCTTCATCATGATGGATGCCAATAACATGCAGCAATCCCAGGGTGGCATCGAAGTCTTGGAAATTTCCGGACGCAAGTACACCGATGGCGATCTGAGAAAAATCGGTGACGGGGGGTATCAGGTCGCTCAAGCCTTTGCGCAATCGGGAGACTACCAGCTTTTCGGCTTCATCCAGACCCTCAGCGGAAACCCCACATCACAAGAGGAAGCGATCGAGAACTTTTTTGCCAGCCGCGTTCTGCTGCGTGACGTGCGGGATCAATTCGGCATCCACCCGAGCGATGAGGATGTGGCCTCCTACATCCGCCAGCTTCGCATGTTCAGCAATCAGGACGGTGCCTTTTCCGAAGAAGCTTATAACAACTTCATCGAGCGCGGTTTGGGTCGCATGGGCCTCGGCGAGAACGATATCCGCGATATTGCGGTCGACATCCTGACCTACGAAAAACTCAGCGAAATCATCGGCGCCGGTCTCACCACCGACCGCAATTTTGTCGCCAAAGAACAGGCGATCACCAGCCAACGCATCAACGCCAAAATCGCCCGCCTCGATGTCGCACCCATCAAGTCCAAGGTTTCGGTGACGGACGAGGAAGTGAAAACCTATTGGGAGACGGTTCGTGATGCTTTCCAAACCGACGAAAAGCGCAAATTCACCTACCTGATCGCATCACCCACTCTCCCTGCCGAACCCGCGGAAATTCCCGCTCTGAATGAAAAGGCCGACGATGCAGCCAAGGCGGAACACGCGAAGAAAGTGGCCGAGCGCGATGCGGTCATCGCAGACAACAAGCGCCGCGCCCGCATGGAAATCGGCACCAAAGTGGATGGCCTGCTTTACCAACTCGAGAGCCAGCCAAACCTCAGTTTTGAAAAAGCGGCCGAAGCCGCCGGCTTCAAACTCAAGACTTCGGAACTGATTGCGGTGAAAGATGCTCCTGCTGAATTCCAAGTTCCCGTGCGTGCCTCAAGCATTCAGGGAACGGCGATCGACGCCATCTTCCGCGTCAGCGTCACGGAAGACCCGGTTTCCAGAATGATCGAGCTCGGTATCGGTGAAAACGATTGGTTGATTGTCCGCATCGACGAAATCGAAGCCAGCCGCACCAAAACGTTCGAAGAAGCCAAGGAGCTCGTCCGCACCCAATTGCTCAACAACAAAGTTGCCGAAGCTTTTTCAAAAGCCGCCCAAGAAGCAGCGGAGAAAATCAAAGCGGAACTGGCTGCCGGGACTCCTTTTGACAAAGCAGCCAAGGCAGCCGGAATCAACAACCCCATCACGGCTGTCACCGATGTCACCCAGACCACGGAATTGGATCCGAAAACCGCTCCTGCCTACCTTTTCGATTCCGCCAAATACATCACACCGGGACAACTTGCCGAGCCGATCGTCGAACAAGAACGTGCCTACATCGTGCTCGTCGAAAAACGCGAGGTCACCAAAGATGAAAACTACGAGCGAATGTTGGACATGATGGTTCGGCGCGCGGACCAAGAAAACCAGATCGCGGCGATGAATCAGTGGTTTGTCAAAAAATTCGAGCAAGCCGGCGTCAAGCAACTCAATCGCAGATAAGCCGATCCTCGGATCCGGCGGCTGCACACCCAAACCATTTTGAGCGAAGCCATCCAGTCCCTCTTCGATGAAGCCAGCGGCCACGTTGCTCTCGGCGAACTCGAAGTGGCCGCAACCCTCTACCGCAAGTGCGTTGAGCTCGATCCAAATCATTTCGATTCCTGGCACGCGCTTTCCATGGTTTTGTTGAAAACCGATCATCTCAAGGACGCCCTCGGCGCCTCCCTCCAAGCCACCACCCTCCAGCCCAACGATCTCCTCGCCTGGACCGCCCTCTCCCAAATCTACGTCCGCCTCGGCGACATCCCCAACGCCGAAGCCGCCAA
>CBFGOP010000218.1:0-2099 GCA_965650415.1 uncultured Prosthecobacter sp.
GATGGTCGCCCGCGTCGCCGAGATGAAAGCGAAAGTCGTCGAAGCCGAAGCCCAAGTTCCACGTGCTCTTGCCGAAGCCTTCCGCTCAGGAAACCTCGGTGCGATGGACTACTACCGCATGGAAAACGTCAAAGCCGACACCAACATGCGGACATCGATCTCGAAACCTTGATCGAGGATTTAAACCGAAAAACCCGGGCAAACCGCCCGGGTTTTTTTGTGGAGATGTGAAATGCCGCAGGGAACGCCGACGCCCTCGTCGGCTTTATCGCGTCGGATATGAAGTCGATGGCCACTCATCGTGATCCGATTACTACTTCTCCACTCTCATGCCGACGAGGGCGTCGGCGTTCCTGAGTTATTTTTTCGTATGGGAATCGAACAATGCTAGGATTTTATCCCGCTTCCTTGTTAGAGCCTGATCGATGGGCAATTCACCGCAAGGCTCTGCAATCGATGGATCTGCTCCAGCCTCAAGCAGAGCAGTGATCACCTCGAGATAACCACCGCTCGACGCTTTGTGCAACGGAGTCTCTCCCAAATCATCCTGAAGATTGAGATCCGCACCGGCTTGGATAAGAGCTCGGCATACGTCGATGTGGCCAAGCTGCGCAGCAGCATGTAGGGGTGAGTCGCCCGTCGCGATTCCATTGGGCTTGGCGCCCTTCGACAACAACCAACGAACCACATCCGCCAGGTTCTCGGTCGCATAGAAATGCAAAGCAGTCTCGGAGCGACCATACACAGGACTGTCGAGCAAGCCGGGATGCTTCACAAGAAGTCTCGTCGCTACAGAAAAATCTGTAACCAATGCGGTACGAAACTCCAAGGCCAGTTGCTCGGTACTTGGCTTCTTGGACATAGCAATGAGGACTTATACAAATATCAGCCGCCCACGGAAAGCTGCGGATCACCGCAGCAGTCCAGAGCCTTCGGCGGAAGAGATGATTTCGGGTGCGTCAGATAGCGGTCGTTTTATCAAAACGACCCTACCATTCAAAACCGATCCAGCTCCATGACCTTGTTCCATGCGCTGACGAAATCTTTGAGGAATTTTTCCTGGGAATCGCCGCAGGCATAGACTTCAGCGAGAGCGCGGAGTTCGGAGTTGGAGCCGAAGATGAGGTCGACGCGTGAGCCGGTCCATTTCACCTTGCCGGTGGTTCGATCGGTTCCTTCGAAGAGATCGTCGTGCGGTGAAACAGATTTCCAGGTCGTGCTCATGTCGAGCAGGTTGACGAAGAAGTCATTGCTAAGGGCTTCGGGTTGATTGGTGAACACACCTGTGTGGGAACCATCGTAGTTGGTATTCAACACACGCATTCCGCCAACCAGCACGGTCATTTCCGGTGGAGTCAATGTGAGCAGCTGCGCCTTATCGACCAACATCTCCTCTGCAGAGGTCGTGTAGTAGGTTTTCTGATAGTTACGGAAACCATCGGCATGCGGCTCCAACATCGCGAAGGAAGCGACGTCGGTTTGCTCTTGGGAAGCATCGGTGCGACCCGGTGTGAACGGCACGCTGACGTTTTGACCTGCGTTTTTCGCCGCTTGTTCAATCGCCGCACAACCACCGAGCACAATGAGATCGGCGATGGAAACCTGTTTGCCGTTCGCCGCGCTGGCGTTGAATTCCTTCTGAATGTTTTCCAACACATCCAGAACTTTGCCAAGTTGGGTAGGATTGTTGACCTGCCAGTAGCGTTGAGGAGCAAGGCGAAGTCTGCCGCCGTTTGCGCCACCGCGTTTGTCAGAACCACGGAAGGTCGATGCGGATGCCCATGCGGTGGAAACCAGCTCGGAAACCGAAAGCCCCGAGGCAAGGATTTTTCCTTTCAGTGCGGCGATGTCGTTCGCATCGATCAAGGGATGAGTGACCGGCGGGATGGGATCCTGCCAGAGCAAATCTTCCTCCGGAACTTCAGGCCCGAGATAGAGGCATTTCGGCCCCATGTCGCGGTGCGTGAGTTTAAACCAGGCGCGCGCGAAGGCATCGGCGAACTGATCGGGATTTTCGTGGAAACGTTTCGAGATCGGCGCGTAAATCGGATCCATTTTCAGCGCGATGTCCGTGGTGAACATCATCGGAGCATGGCTCT
>CBFGOP010000219.1:0-2088 GCA_965650415.1 uncultured Prosthecobacter sp.
CGGAACCTTCCTCATATCTGCATCACTACCGGCTAATTCAGCTACCCCTGAACTCGTCTTTCCATCTGGAATTTCATGGAAAAAGATCTTCGATAGTGGTCTGCGCCCAAAGCATATAGGGGGTTTAGAAACTGTAAGAGCAGTTTGCCATGATCAGCAACTGGACTTCAGATTTAAAGAAAGCCCTCTATTTCATTTGGATGAAGGTCGCTTAATGTTTGAGCTGCGGAGTGACGATAGCATTAGAATCATAGAGCATATTAGCCGTGTTCCGATTACGATGGAAGAAGGGAGGAAACGGATGAAAGAGTTTCACGATCTCTTTAGCACCGAATTGAAACGTCCGGGTTCAGTGCCTCCTCTGATGGATCCAGAACGCGGCGGGGTGGCTGCAACTTCCGACTACTATGCTGCTGCGGAAGACCAAGGATATACGATTCACTATGGGTTTACCGGCTCTGCACATCCGGTTACTCCGCTCGTTCCCGTATTTATGATTGCGCTTCGGCACAGAAAAGACATCCCAAGTCTTCCCATTCGCAGAAAAATCGTGGAACCGCCCGAAGGATACGAAAGCCACGACATGACGCCCATTTCCTACGCAGAGCTTGCCCGCGCTGCTTTGGAAGAAGAACAAAGGGAGAACAAGCGCGAAATGGTGCCCAAGCGGAAGATGGAAACAGAACCAGCGGGAGAGTCCTCTCAAACAGATACTGCCAAAATCAGCGATGTTCCTGAGCAGGAAAGCTCTTCGTTCTTGCGCTGGATCATTGGAGCATTCGTTTTGCTGCTGATTCTCCTTCTCTTCAAAGTTTTGAAGGGCGGGTTGGTTAGGTTTCCCTCTCGGTGAATCGAGCAAAACCAATCTCCCTGAGCAAGCACCGCTACGAAGTTCAATTTCCCAAATAAACTGCGAGACATGAATGGCACGTGATTAAGCATTCTTTGCGTATCGTTCACTATGTGGGATTTATTTAAATTGGTCGCGTGGTTTTTGATAGAAGTTGGTAGCTTTTTGGTCTTCGTTTTTTTGCTCTAGTTTCCTGCCTAAATGGGCGAGAATCGATGATTTTCGTTGAGCAAATATCGATGAATTGAGTCTTCAGTGTTACAATAAGAATCGGCAATTAATTGATTTCACCTCTCCATAAACTTCCTCGACTGCCGGACATATTTCAACGCCCAGTCTTTGACTTTGGATTGTTCTTCTTCGGAGAGTTGCCGGACGACTTTTGCGGGTGAGCCGAGCACAAGGGAGCCGGGTGGGATGATAGTTCCGCCGGTGACGAGGGCGCCGGCGCCGATGATGGAGCGTTCGCCGATGACCGCGCCGTCGAGGATGATGGCGCCCATCCCGACGAGGACTTCGTCTTTGACCTCGCAGGCATGAAGGATGGCGGAGTGGCCGACGGTGACGAGTTTTCCGATGTGGCAGCCGAAGTCATCCGAGAGGTGGACGACGACGTTGTCCTGGATGTTCGATTGCGCCCCGACGACGATGGAGTTGATGTCTCCGCGCAGGGTGGAGTTGTACCATACGCTGGCTTCCTCGTGGATGGTGACGCGCCCGATGACATCCGCACTGTCGGCGATGAAAGCGGAGGGATGGATGGAAGGGGTGAAGGTTTCGTAGGTTTCGATGGCCATGGGAAATGTGGTTTCGGGATGTTTTGAGCTTTGAAAATCGGGTGGCGGCGGTTTAGAGCGTGGGCATGGTTTCCCAAGAAATGAATCAGCCAGAGCCGTTGAAGTATATGATGATTGGAGAGGATGTTTCCAGTATCGAGGACAAACTGGAGAAGTATACTGGGACTGTGAATTGGAAATATCTGGCTCCGCATTACCGGAGCGGGGTGTTGTATTTCGTGGATCCGGGTTTGACGCTGGTGGAAGTGGGACAAGCGTTTTCAGAAAACCAGAAAGAGAGGGTGAAAGGCTGGCTGAAGGCGGGAGATCTAGTTAAAATCGGAGATCTGCATGCGGAGCAGTGGGAAAAAGGAGAAGAGGAGTTTGAAGCTTTGGTGGTCTCTCCGTTTGTGCTGTGTCGGCCTTTGAAAAGCTGAGGGGTTGTTTGGAAATCAGGAGAAG
>CBFGOP010000220.1:0-2083 GCA_965650415.1 uncultured Prosthecobacter sp.
ACTCCGCCAGTTTCATCGGTCAGGGGAAATATCAGGATTGCCCGTTTGAAATCAATGGCGTGATGACCGAAACCAAGGGTTGGGTCGATGATGTCACCACCGATCTCGCGATCGACTGGCTGAAATCCAACAAGTCCCAACCGTTCAACATGGTGATCGGTTACAAAAGCCCGCATAACAAACGCGGCCAAGACAACTTGCCGGAACGCCTGCGGAATCTTTACGAAGGCAAAACCACGCGAAAAACCCCGAACTGCGATATTGCCGCCCCTTATCACCCGCCCTTTACCGAAGAAGACAAAATCAACGGACGCGGTCTATCCACGAATGATATCCATCTCGATTACCTCCGACATGTGAAAGGCATCGATGAGAACCTGGGTCGGCTGTTGGACACCCTCGACAAACTCAAGCTCACCGAAGACACCGTGGTGGTTTACTCCAGCGACAACGGCTATTTCCTCGGCGAGCACGGCTTGGGTGACAAGCGCGCGCTTTATGAAGAAGGAATCCGCATTCCCTTCATTGTCCGTTATCCGAAACAATTTCCCAAGGGCGCGTTGGTGGATGAAATGGTCATCAACCAGGATCTCGCCCCGACCTATCTCGATCTCGCTGGGCTGCCAGCGCATTCGGGTATGCATGGAACGAGTTTCAAAGCCCTTGCCGAAGGCAAGAAGCTCGAGAAATGGCGCAAATCCTTTCTCTCATACTACCGCAAGGAACTGGGAGACACCCCGACCTGCCGCGCGATCCGTACCGAAAACGCCAAGCTCATCATCTACGCGAACCAACCCGAATGGACGGAGTTGTTTGATCTGAAAAACGATCCCTACGAGCTCAACAATCTACAGGCTGACAGCGAGCTTGGAAAAGAACTCGCCGCTGAACTGGAGAAGCAGATGAAGGCAGTGAACTTTGAGCAGTGAATCAATCCTTCTTCTTCAACCCATAAACCTTCTCCGCGTTTTCTCGGTAGATTTTGCGCCTGACTTCATCAGGCAAATCCAGCTCCTCCAAAAAGGTGTAATGCTGGTTCATCTGTGACTCTTTTTTGTCAAACGACCACCAACCTTCATCTGTCGCCCACAGGATTTTATCCTGATTGCGGATGAGAAACTCGCGGGTGTATTTGCGATCCCGATTCAGCACGCTAATTGCCGCACTCCCCGACATATCGGCATACAGATTCGGATGCTCCTGAAGTTGCCGATCACAACTTCCATTCGCCAACTGCCGCCACCAATAGGCATGTGCCACCAGGGTGCATTTCGGAAATTTTTTTAGCACCTTGTCCACGCGCTCCATCCCCGGTTCGACCATGTTTTTGTTCTGATCGATGTGAAACATCACTGTTAGGCCGACCTTTTCACAAGCTTCGTAGAGCATGAGGTTTTGAGGATCATCGAACATCAGGCCTTCGCCATAATGCTCGCCAAAGCCGATAGCTCCATCCGCCATCTCCTGCTTGAGAAAGGCAACCGCCTCATCCACGGTCTTCATCTCTCCCGTTTTGATTACGGTCATGCGGTCAATCTTTCCCTTGTAGGACTTGAAATTTTCCAACATCACCTTGCGCTCTTCCTCGTTTTGAGGGCGTGAACCTTTGTGATTGAGTGGACTGACGATGCAGCGCTCGACGTTTCGTTCCTCCATCCATTTGGCGACCGAGCGCAAACCCAGCGGCGTCACCGACATCGCATGCACATGAGGATCAATGAAACGGATGTCCGAAGGCGGTTTGACTTTGGTCATGTTTTTTTGGAGCACGATCATCTGTTCCGCAAAACGTTCGCCGAGAACCAAATGGCTCTTGGCGTCGAAATATCCGTTGTCCGCAACACCGAGCCCGTTCACCGGCACGTAGGTCGTGAGATGGATTGTTTCGGGAAGCTTCGCGATCACTTCATTCCACTCCTTGCCGGCATGCAACTGACCGATGATGAAAGGCAGGCTCGGAACATTCACATCGGCACGCAGGTTGGAAACGAAGGTTTTCATCTGATCGGCATACTCCTCCGGTTTTCCGCTCTCCCGTTGCTGCCACAACACCCCTTTCAAAAGCCCCTGTGCCGCCGCAGCT
>CBFGOP010000221.1:0-2060 GCA_965650415.1 uncultured Prosthecobacter sp.
CGAGGTAGTTCCAGAACTCCATGATGTCGCCCGGTGGCATGGGCCAGAGTTCGAGGGGTTCGTAGGTGGTGATTTCCCAGCGAGGATTGATACGCACCATGTCGTGATCGTGAAGTTCTCCTTCGATGACGTAGCGACGATAACGCTTTTCGATTTTCGTGACATACTCGGCTTCTTTGTCGTCGAGTTCGCGACCCAGTTTGTCTTCGATGATATCGAGCACTGGTGTGTCATCAAATTCGTTGGGCGATTCCGGGAGATCTTCGCCACGGTGCATGCGTTCCATCATGGTCGCGTATTGGCAGGCGCCGGAGACGAGTTCGTCTTCGGCGGTGCAGGAACCGAACCAGCGGTTTCCTTGGAGTCGGAGAGAGGTGCGGTGCGTTCCTGTTTCGTCTTCGACACGACCCTGAATGAAGAGGTGATTTCCGAAAATCTGAGTCACGGCACCGTCTTTCTGAAGCATGTCGCCGCGTTTGCGGGCTTCTTCCGGGAAAGAGTTCAAGAAATTGAGTGTGGCGCGATCAGGATTCATAGGCGTGAAAAGGTAGACAGGAAAATTTACGTATTATCAGTGGGGGGAGGGATTTTATGTCACGAAATTCATTTTGTGCAATAGGAAGTTTGTGTCGTGTTTTGTTGCAGAATTGAGAAAGCGCTTGATGGGGGCGACACTGGAAGGTTGGATGAGTGAAGATTATTGATCGCATCTCTTATGAGCCTCCGCAAGCAACTCAACGACGTCTTACCGACCTTACTACCATCCAATCCGAGCGATGCGATCAAAGGTACAGAACTGATTCGTCTGGCTAGGTTGAATTTGAACGGAAACTATTCAGATGCATCGTTGCGGTATCATTTTTCGATCATGTCCTGCGATCCGACCTCGGCGATCGCGAAGGTGGAAAAAGGGCAGGGCTATTATCGCCGCAGCGAGCCTTTGCCGGCCTTGTCCGGAGCACAGGAGCTTCTCGCGTGGAAACAAGGAAGGTTGGATGATTTCAACTGCGATGAAAGTATCGATCATGCGGTATTGCGGATTCGAAAATTCCGTGCCGTGGTGACCCGTTATTTCGAGATCAACGGACGGTTTCCGTTTGTTTTTCGTGATCCGTTTTCGGCCGAATCCCCGATTGGAAATTTATGGAAATATCCGGAACTGGTGTTGGTGGATTGGGAGACAGGCGGATCCTCAGATGAGGAAATGTCGCTGGATGAGGAAATGCTGGATTTCAAGCAGCGCCTGGGAATTACGCCGTTCCGGCTGCATACGGCGCGACTTCGTTTGTTGCCCTCGCTGACCAGCTATCGTGAGGATTTTTTCCAAGCGCTTTCGGTTTCCCAATGGGCGCAAGCTGGGGAATTGATTTATGCCGGACCGATCGTCGATGAAGCTCTGGCGGACGGTTTGCGTAAACTGAGCGCGCAATTTGGAATCGGTGTAACATCGTTTGGTCTGACTTCCGAGGTTTTGGATGAATTGCCACGCCCCGCACAGATTTTGAACGCTCACCCGAAGGAAACCGAGGCAATCATGGCCAAACTGGACATTCATCGGGTTTCCGGAGTCCAAGCAAGACCTCAACTCGACTGGGTTTCGCTGATGTCCATGCGTTCGGAATCGCGTGATGCGGAAAAGTTGGTAGCTTGGTTGAAGCGCTGCATCGATGAAAGGCGCGCTCAGCCTTTCAAAGAGGACTGATTGGCAGGCGGCTTTTTGCAGACAAATCAAGAAATCTGCTGGAGTTATCCCGTTTATCTGCCACTTTCCTACAAATGCATTTTTGGCTCCAGCGCTTTTCTTAGATGTCCACCGAACCCGATTACCGCCAAGCAATTCCAGAGAGTCTGAAAAGACAACTGGAGTCGTTTCGCAAGCAGCTGTGGTATCGAAAAATCGCTGAAACGGTCGCCTTGGGTCTGGTGGGTTTGTTTTTCTCCTTCCTGCTGCTGTATGGCTTGGATCGGGTCTGGCAGACGCCGACTTGGGCGCGTTTGCTGATCATGCTGGCGGGAGTGTCTTTATTTGTTGGGTTTGCTCCTTATTGGCTGCATCGCTG
>CBFGOP010000222.1:0-2058 GCA_965650415.1 uncultured Prosthecobacter sp.
AGTGCACCGGGCTGAATGGAAGCGATGCGAAGGATGTCCTGGAGCATTTGGCGGAGCTTCGCTGTAAGGTTTTTCGCGAATATCCTTATCTCTACGACGGCGAT
Organism: uncultured Prosthecobacter sp.; assembly: GCA_965650415.1. Lineage (GTDB taxonomy): Bacteria > Verrucomicrobiota > Verrucomicrobiia > Verrucomicrobiales > Akkermansiaceae > Luteolibacter. Next base: position 105 of record CBFGOP010000222.1, read on the forward strand.
CTGGCTTACGAGCGGGATTATCTGTCGCACTACACGCATTCGGAAAACGCGTTTCTGGTCATCGCCAAAGCCGAAAACCGCATCATCGGTGTGTCCAGTTGCATTCCATTGGTGGAAGCGGATCCGGCGTTTCAAGAGCCGTTTCGCACACAGGGCTACGATTTGGAAAAAATCGGCTATTTCGGAGAATCTGTGCTGTTGCCGGAATTTCGCGGACTTGGGGTTGGCCACCGGTTTTTCGATCTGCGGGAAGATTGGGCGCGGAGACACGATTTTGATCTCACCACATTTTGCGCGGTCATTCGTCCGGATCATCATCCCGCAAGACCCGAGCATTATCGGCCGCACGATGCGTTCTGGATGAAACGTGGTTACGATCGTCACGACGAACTCGTCGCAAGACTGGATTGGCCGGAGGTTTCCATGGATAGGCAAACCGTTCAGGAGTTCGTTGATTCGACCGATGTATCGCACAGGCTCGTTTTTTGGCTCAGAACCATCAAGTGAGCCTTTTCGGGTTCCAATATTAACAACTTGTTACAATATATGTAATGCCAAATTAATAAATCTTGACAGAAACCGCTTGCAAACCGCCTTTTTTTCCGCTCTACTTTGGTTGTCGAAAGTCTTTCCTGCTGATTGTCACTTTCTGACTTAAGGCCTCCTTGGCGGTAACCGAGGAGGCCATTTTTTTTTTGACAATCTCTGCTTTTTTCGTGTAGCGGTGTTTTCAGTGTTACCGCACTCAGCTTTACCGAGCTGTCACCCATCATGACAATCAGCACTTCCATACACGGGGTTTTCCCTGTTAGTTTGCCCCGTCTCGGGAATGCGCAACCTGCGCCCTTGAGATGAGGAGCGACGCCGTTCCTAGTTTAGTCGAGGTTCGCTGTGCAGAGGTTAGCTCTGGGCGCAGGTTGCAACGCTCCGACAATGACGGCCTCTCGATGCGTGACCGTTACCTCAACGCTCCCCCTTTAACCCCTCTGCCTTGCCGCCGTGAAAAGAAACCTGCTCCATTTGGCGACTCTCCTGGGCGAGAGCAGGCCGCGAGCCTGAGTCACAGTTCACACCCATCACGGCGGCAAGGCTCCGTCATTCATCTGCGCCAGCAAGACTCCCCGAACTGGGCAACTCCCTCTGGTGTAGCCAAGAAACGTAAGGCCATTGAGTCCCGAGGAATTCCCGATCTCCAAGGCCGTCGTTTCATTACCCTTTCCCTCGATCCTGAGTTTTTCGGTAACTGTCCAGTTACTGGTTACAAGCAATGCAATGATCATCTGCGCCGCTTCTTAGAAGCTGGTCGCCTTGCTGGCCTTTGGGAGCGTTCCGCTTACTGGTGTTGGAAACTTGAATTTCAACGGAACGGCTGGGCGCATTGGCATTTGATCATTGACCGCACCCGTAAATTTACCGTCAACGAATTGACCAAAATCGGCAAGATTTGGGGTCTAGGCCGAACCAACGTCCGCAGGATTTCTAAATCAAAATTCGGTTATCAGTTTAAGTATGCCTTCAAAGGCGTGTTTCAGGAGAATGACATGGACTCAGGCCTCTGCCTTCCCCAGTGGTTTCTCGATCATATTATGATCAAGGAAGATGGCGAAAAACCTGAAACTTTTGCCCGTGTTCGCTTTTGGCAAACATCGAAAAACTTTTACACCTCGAAATCTGTTTCGATCCCCACAACTTCTGAACCCCGTTCTTCATTCCGTCCGCGAACTGTTCGCGAGGTCTTAGAGGAGCGTGTTTCTTCCGTTCTCGTTATCGCACGTGATCGCCTCGGCAATTACGTCAAATCAACACGTGTAAGGCTCGCCGTCGATTGGAACGGCTTTTCACGCTTCCACTCTTGGGACACGGAACATCGTGCCGCAGCTACGCTTAGCTTTCGGCGCCGGAGGAGCGCCTCCGGGGACGCGAAGCCGGGCGCGCCTCCGAGACCGACGCCCGC
>CBFGOP010000223.1:0-2044 GCA_965650415.1 uncultured Prosthecobacter sp.
TGCGCCTCTGCGGTGAAAAATAAACCCCAACTGCCTGTTTTGGAATGAACTACGAATTCCTCCTTCAGACGGTTTGGCACCCACCCCTCGCGTTCGAGGAAGTGGCGGCGCCAAAACTTCCGCCTGAACTGGAACTCCAATCCCTCTGGTTCTCCGGAGCTTTCGGTCGGGATTTCCGCCTCAAGGACGGACGCACCCTGCGTATCATCCAGTTTGGCGAATGGAACCACGGCGCGGGACCCGACTTCTCCCACTGCGCTATTGAGATCGACCAATCACCATTCACCGGCGACATCGAAATCGACTCCCGCACGTCCGATTGGGAATCGCACGGCCATTCCACGAACCCTGCTTTCTCCAATACCATCCTCCACATCACCTTCGAGCCGAGTCAGCGGGAAATGTTCGTCCGCACCTCCAACAACCGCCAGGTTCCCGAACTCCTCATCACCGCCGCCCAACTCAACGATGCCCTGCGCCTTCCGGCACGCGATACCGCCATCGCCATCCCGGGTCGCTGCTTTCAGCCTCTCCGAAAAATCCCGAAACCCTCAATCGAGCGACTTCTCAACGAGGCCGCCCTGCGCCGTAGCTCCCAAAAAGCCGCCCGCTTCCTCCGCACCGCGGATGCCCATGGAATCGACTCCGCACTGTTTCAAGCCACTGCCGAAACCCTCGGCTACATCGGCAACACCCTGCCCATGAAACTCCTCGCCCAACGTGCCCCCATCAGCATGTTGCTAGCACACCCGGAGCAAACCGAGGCCATCTTGCTCGGCACCGCCGGATTTCTGCATCCCCAGCTCTACCTCCATGCACCGGAAGACACCCGCGGCTATCTCTCAAATCTCTGGGAAACCTGGTGGAAAATCCGACCCCAGCACGAACCGTCTGAAAACCGTTTTCCCCGCTGGAAAACCAACGGCCAACGTCCCGCGAACCATCCGCATCGCCGCGTCGGTGGCCTCTCAAGCTTGGTAAAGAATTGGCAGACCTTCCGCAAACTCGCCCTCGCCAAACCTCTCGCCACCAAACCCCTCGTCGAATTTCTCCACAGCCTGCGCCACGATTTCTGGTCGCACCACCACACCCTCACCTCCAACCGCAGCGAGACCTCGATCTCGGTGTTCGGCAAAAACCTCGCCCTTGAGCTCGCCGCCAACCACCTCATTCCCCTCGCTCTCCACGAAAACCGCTTCACCTTCAAGGACTACTACAAACTCCGCCAATCCTCGACCAACCGCAAACTCCATCGCTGCGCCATCCGCCTCTTCGGCGATGAAGCGACCGCAGCCCCTTTCATGCGCCGACTCTCCCACCAACAAGCGCTCCTCCAACTCTACCGCGACTTCTGCCTCGAAGACTTCTCCGACTGCTCCCTCTGCCCCTTCCCCGAACAACTCGCACAGTGGCGGTAGGAAACTTTAAATTTTAAACTTTAAACCCTAAAATTCAGAGAAAGTCGTATCATCCCAGCATCATCTTCCCACTAATCACTCGGCACTGATCACCCTCTTCATCTTCCCACTGAAAACTAGCAAACTTTCCCACTGTTAATGACTATCATCCTCAACGGCCAGCCTCACCCGATCTCAGGTGAAATCTCCATCACCGAATTCCTCACATCACTGGGACTTTCGGGAAAACCCGTTGTCGTGGAACTCAACCAAAACGCTATCCTTCCACGGTTGTTTGCGGAAACGATCATCCGCCCCAACGACCAGATCGAGATCGTAACCCTGGCCGCGGGAGGGTGATGATCGAAGAGTCTGAAGGTCGAAGGTTTGAAGGTCGAAATCAGAATCGCTGGTGCGATTTGGAAAAATATGACCCACAATACCAATCGCACCAGAGATTCTGGCCATGACTTTAAGACCTTCGACCTTCAGACCTCCCGATAAGAGTAAACGATTCTTCCGTGAAAAAATCCGAATAAGCGCCATTTTTCCCTTGCAAGAAGTGGCCATCAAATCCCATCTTCCGCCCACGTCGCTTCTCGCGACAACTTTTCCAAATCCGGTGTAGCTCAGCGGCAGAGCGGGTG
>CBFGOP010000224.1:0-2015 GCA_965650415.1 uncultured Prosthecobacter sp.
GGCATACGTCCTGTTTGCAGCACCGAAATTGGAATCCATTCGGACAAGGGTTCATTGCGGCAACTAACATGAAGCGTGCGGGGAAGGCTACCGTGCCTGCGGCACGGCTAATCAAAACGGCACCGTCCTCCAGAGGCTGACGCATCACCTCCAGGGTCCGGCGGTGAAATTCCGGCAATTCATCCAGAAACAGGACGCCGTGGTGAGCGAGGGAAACTTCGCCGGGTCCGGGATTGGTGCCTCCGCCGAGCAGTCCCGCATCCGATATCGTGTGATGGGGAGCGCGGAAGGGGCGCGTGGTGAGGAAACCTTTTTTCGAATCCAACATACCTGCAATTGAATGAATTTTGGTGGTTTCGATCGCGTCTTCCTCGGTCATCTCCGGCATGATGGTGGGGATGCGTTTTGCCAACATGGATTTCCCTGTGCCCGGTGGACCGACCATCAGGAGATTGTGTCCCCCCGCGGCAGCGACTTCGAGGGCGCGTTTCACGTGATGCTGGCCTTTGACCTCGTTGAAATCAACGTGATACCTGCGCTGGTTTTCAAAAAACGCACGGCGATCCAGCTCAAAGGGAAGGATACGTTTTTCCCCACTGATGAACTCCCATGCCTGACGAAGGTTGCGCACGGCGATGATATCGATACCCTGAATCACGGCTGCTTCAGCGGCATTTGCTTCGGGCACGATAAGAAATTTCCTGCCGCAGGATCGGGCTTTGATGGCGATTGAAAGCACTCCTTTGACGGGACGTACGGCACCATCGAGTCCGAGTTCACCCACCACGCAGTAGTCATCGGGAAGGGTTTCCTTGCCTTCGCTGGCACCGATCATGGCGAGCGCGATGGGCAGATCGAACGATGGTCCCTCTTTCTTCAGATCAGCGGGTGCGAGGTTTACGGTTTTGATTCCCGGTCCGAGAGTCAGTGCGGAGGCCTTGATCGCGGAAGTGACTCGCTGCGAGCTTTCCCTGACGGCGGCATCCGGCAAACCGACGACAATTACGCTCGGTGTTTCCGCACCGCTGACATTAACCTCGACCTCCACCTCAAAAGCGTCCACACCTTTCAGGGCTGCTGAATAAAACTTGGTAATCATTTGAACAGATACCCAGTCAACCGAACTGGAAATTTGATGACAAGGAAGAAAGCAGCTTTGCGTATGAAAAATGTTAGTATCCAATCCCCCATATGAAAAAATCACTTCTCGCCCTGTTCGTATCCGTCCCTTTCCTGTTAGCCGCTGAGGTTGAAGAGGGTTTTGTTCCTCTCACCAATGGCAAAGATCTGACCGGCTGGAAAGTCGTCGGTGGCAAGGGTGAGTTCAAAGTCGAAAACGGCGAAATCGTCGGCACCGGTGTGAATGTGAGCCAGAACTCTTTTTTGATATCGGAAAAAACCTACAAGAATTTCGATTTCCGTTTTGAAATGAAGTTCGATACCCTGGAGGGCAATTCCGGCATGATGTTCCGTGGACTTCAGAAGGATGGAAACGGACTGGTGAACGGTTATCAGTGCGAGCACGACAACGGTAAAGATCGCGCATGGACAGCGGGGCTTTTTGATGAGAAACGCCGTGGTTGGTTGTTCCCTAACAAGGCGAATGCAGAGCAATGCAAAGCCTTCACCGAACAAGGAAACAAGGTTTTCAAATGGGAGGGTTGGAACGAGATCCGCATTCTCTGCGAGGGTAATCATATCCAGATTTTTCTCAACGGGGAGAAGCGCGTGGACTTCGTGGATGAAGGCAAGGAATTCACTCCCGAAGGGTTTTTCGGAATGCAGGTGCATTCGGGAAAAGCTACGAATGTGCGCTGGAGAAATCTCCGTATCAAGGAACTTCCATGAGCGAGAAAAGCTTGATGGTTTAAAGGTGGCTAATTGAAGGATTCCGACATCCGTATGGTTGGTTTCCGGAAAGTCACTTCGTCATTGCGCTTCAAGCGGGATGTTGTCACCGACATCCAAAATGGCTTGTGGGCTCTGTTGCTGAAGCTCGTGCTGAGCGCCTGCGC
>CBFGOP010000225.1:0-1993 GCA_965650415.1 uncultured Prosthecobacter sp.
TATGGACGCTAAGGATAGACGTCCCTGCCTTCAGGGTTGGCTGACGTAGAATTCCGAGCCTTTTGCGAGAACCGAATTGGCGTCGAGGTTGAGGTTGTTGATTTCATTCAGCCGCTGTGTGGTGGTGTTGTATTTGCGGGCGAATTCCTCAAAAGTCATGGTCTCTGTGATTTTGATGGGCTGGGATGGAGCCGTGGGAGCAATGGAATCCGGAGGTGGAACTGGAGTGACAGCCGTGGTTTCGGCGGCGGGTGTGATTTTGGCAGACTCGGGAATCCGGATGACTTGTCCAATGCGAACGAGGTCGGGATTGATTTCGGGATTCGCCTTGATCAGTGAAGAGGTGGTAACCTCATATTTTTTGGCGATGCTGGAGAGCGTTTCTTTCTCGGCGACCTTGTGTTGGATTCCGGTAATCGGTGCCGGAGTGGTTGGAACCGGGATGGCGGTGAGGGGTTTTGAAGGCGAAGCATTCGGGACTTTCAAAATTTGGCCGATGCGGATTACGGCATCGGGTTTCAAGCCGTTGAGTTCGCTGAGAATGGCGGTGGTGGTTCCATGGCTGCGTGCGATGCGGAGCAGGTTGTCGCCTTCTTTCACCGTGTAGGTGGAAGTGGCATCGCTCTCCGGCGAAGTCTGAGCGACCTTAGGGATGGGTGGAGCTGTTGGGGTGAGTTGGGCGATTTTTCGTTCCAGTTCTTCGATGCGCTTTCGCTGCTGGGCGTTTTGAGCGCGGAGTTGCTCGACTTCAGACGCAGAGAAGAGAGGAGTGGCGGATGCCAGAACGAGGAAGAGCGATAAGTAAAAAGGTTTCGTCTTCATGTCCGATATCTCGCAGGAATACGGACGCGTGACAACCGAAATTTAAGGTTGGTTAAAGACTTTTCAGGAGTTGCTCACACATCATCCGCGCCGTCCAACAAGCAGGATTCGAGTTGGGCACGGCAGGTTTCAAAGGCTTCTTCGGAGAGACCTTTGGGAATGAGGATGGGTTGGTCAAAGGTGACATCGACCCTGCTGAAGGGGATGGGGATGACGAATCGGTCCCAAGAGGAAAGACGCCATGCGCAGCGGTAGCGGATGTGGATGGGAACGATGGGAGTGTCGGTGGCTTGGGCGATTTTCAGCAGTCCGCCCTGGACTTGATAGCGTGGGCCTTTTGGGCCGTCCGGAGTGACGCAGACATCCTTGCCTTCGATCAACGCGTTTTTCATACCGATCAAAGCGGCGACGGCGCGGCGTGAAGATGAACCACGGATCGCGCCGATGCCGAAGGCCTCCATCGCTTTGGCGAGGGTGGTGCCGTCCTTGCTCGCGCTGGTCAGAACCACGGTGGAGCGGTTTTTTCCACCCGTTCTGCGCCAGATGGGAGGCATGGTGAAAATGCGGTTGTGCCAGAGAGCGAAGATCACCGGTTTGTCGGGGATATCGGGTTGGGTGATTCCGTTGGTTCCGTTGACGCGATAGCGGAGGGTCACGCTCCAGAGTTTCATCGCCACGGCGGCAAGGTGACCGAACACAACGGCCTCGCGCGAGGTTTTGATGGAAGTTTGATAGGAGTCGGACATCTGTGAAAAACGATGGTGATCTCAGAGGTCGATGACTTTGCAAAACTCCGCGTATGCCTGATCCCACGCCTCGGTTTGTTGCGGGGAGTAGATTTTAAAATCGAAGGATTGGCGGATGAGTTCGCGACCTTCGTCGAAGGATTTGATTTCTCCGGTGGCGAGCATCTGGGTGATGATGTTTCCGCAGGATGTGGCTTCGATTGGACCAGCTTGGACCTCGATGCCTAGGGCGTTCGCGGTGGCCTGGCAGAGGGCTTCGTTTTGGATGCCGCCGCCGCCGGCATGGAGTCGGGTGTAATTTCTTCCGGTGAGTCTGACAATCCGCTCGTAAACGACGCGGTATTTGAGAGCGAGGGAATCGGTCGCGACGCGGAGGATCTGGCCGATGGAATCGGGGACGGCTTGGCCGGTTTTCTCGCAGTATT
>CBFGOP010000226.1:0-1943 GCA_965650415.1 uncultured Prosthecobacter sp.
GCCCAGGTGTATTTGGACAAACGCGTGGATCCCGCGCTGCGCGGGCAGGCACAGGGATTGTTTGGTTTGATGTCATCGGGGATCGGGCCTCTGATCGGTGCTTATTTCTGCGCGTGGTTGCGCTTTGCTTGCGTCGATGAATCAGGCGACGGTTGGGAAATCTTCTGGTGGGTGCTCGCAGGCATCATCGCGCTGTGCTGGGTGATCCTCGGAATCTTCTACAAGGGCGTGAAAGCCGGAAGCTGAGCCTTCATACCAGCTCACAAGCCAATCGGATCGCGGCGATCATGGAGTCGGGTTTGGCGATTCCTTTGCCGGCGATGGAGAACGCGGTCCCGTGATCCGGGCTGGTGCGGGGTTTGGGCAGACCGAGAGTGACGTTGACCGCTTCGTCAAAATCTAACAATTTCAGGGGTATGAGACCTTGGTCGTGATACATGGCGATCACCGTGTGGTATGTTCCCTGAGCGGCATCTCGGAAAATAGCATCCGGCACATGCGGCCCGGTGAAGCGGGCGGTCCCGGTTTCGTTTAGCGCGGCGATCGCGGGGCTGATGATGGTTTTTTCCTCATCGCCAAAAGCTCCGTTTTCACCCGCATGCGGATTGAGTCCGCAGACAGCGATCTTCGGATCGGTAATCCCTCTCTTGATTAGGAACTTTGCGGTGAGTTTTCCGATTGAGACAATGCTCTCCGTAGTAAGCAGTTTTGGGATTTCGGATACGGCGATGTGGATGGTCGCGAGACCGACGGTCAGAGTGGGACCGGTCAGCAACATTCCCGTTTCCAGGGCGTTGAGTGCGTGAGTGAAAAATTCGGTCTGACCCGGAAAAGGAAAGCCGAGGGATTGCAGTCCTTCCTTGGAGACCGGCCCGGTGACCACAGCGGCGGCATCGGTTTCACGCAGGAGTCGTGCGGACTCGTTCAGCGCATCCAGCGCGGCTTGGGCGGAGGCGGTGCTGGGCTTGCCGGGTGTGCCCGCGGAGCGATCCCCGATGACGCGGAAGGTGAAACCTGTGGGGAGTTTCCCCGAGGCAAGCGCGGCATCGATGATTTCAGGGCCGATCCCCGAGGGGTCGCCGAGCGTGATAAGAATTTCAGGCACAACAGAGAGATGAACGTTGAAACGCGCCGCGGCAAGTTGGAAGCTTGGGCAGGATGTTGAGCGACGAGATGAAAAATCGGTTCGGGGGGATTGCCCGGCTGTATGGAGTGCGGGCTTTGGAGCGATTTTACCAATCGCGGGTCGTGGTGGTTGGGGTCGGAGGCGTGGGATCGTGGACGGTCGAAGCCCTGGCGAGATCGGGGATAGGGAAGATCCGCATGGTGGATCTGGATGAAATTTGTGTCACCAATGTGAATCGGCAGCTGCACGCGATGGATGGCCAGATCGGCCGGCAAAAGACTGCGGCCATGGCGGAGCGGGTGCGGGCGATCCATCCGGAGTGCGAGATCGAGGTGATCGAAGGGTTTTTCACGGAACGCTCTGTCGATGAAGTCTTGGGCGGCGGGGTAGATGGTGTGATCGACGCAATCGACTCGATGACGCACAAAGCCTTGTTGCTGGCGGAGTGCAAAAAACGCGGGATCCCCGTGGTCACCTGTGGCGGGGCGGGAGGGAAGAAGAATCCCACGCGAATCAGCGTCCGGGATCTGGCTTTCTCTGGAAAAGATGCCCTGTTGCATCAATTGAGGAAACGACTTCGAAAAGAGCATGGCTTTGCGAATGTGCCCATGGGCAGCAAGCCGGTTGAAATGGGTATCTTGGCTGTCTTTTCGGATGAACCGCCTGTCTATCCAAGTGGCGACGGCGGGGTTTCCTGTGATAAACCGGATGGCGCGGACATGCGGCTGAGTTGTGAAACCGGTTACGGAACGGCCACCCATGTGACATCGACCTTCGGTGTGGTGGCAGCGGGAGTGATGCTGGATCTGTTAGGGAA
>CBFGOP010000227.1:0-1943 GCA_965650415.1 uncultured Prosthecobacter sp.
TTACCGAAGTGACGCCGCTAGAAGATTAGATTTTCGTGAAAATAAAATCACAAAAAATACATCGCATCTATTGCATTTCCAAAAAAGTGAGCTCATTTGCGCTCGAACGCCAGTATCCATCCAGATGGTTGCTGGCATTTCCCAATCATTACTGATAAAAATATGAAACACATCATTGCTACATTTGCCACCAGCGCAGTCCTCGGCTCTCTTGCAACCGCAGGAGATTTCCTCAAAAGCTTACCCCAAAACGGCCCGGAAGGCTTTGAGAGCGCGAGACGCCCGATCACCAACCCGACGTTGTTTGATCTGGCCATCCCAACCACAAACATCCACCCGATCTACGTGCACCACAATTTGCCCGACAGTATCAACACCAAGGGAGGAACCACCACTAATTTGGGTGGAGATCTTGATGTCTACGCCCTGCAGTTCGAGGTCGCGATGAGCGATCGGCTCTCCATCGTTGCGACCAAAGACGGCTACATCCGCATCGACGACAACACGCTGAATGGCGCAGGTTATGACAGCGGCTTTGCCAACCTCGGTGGCGGTCTGAAATACGCGTTCCATCTCGATCCGGAGGCGGGCACGGCTCTCAGCGCAACCGCCACATTGGAATTGCCGACTGGTGATGACGATGTTTTCCAAGGCGAAGGTGACGGAGCGATGAATCTGATTCTCAACGGTTTGAAACTCCACGACAAATGGCAGTTCGCCGGTTCAGTCGGAACCCAGATTCCTTTCTCGAATGATCAATCGACCAACCTCTTTGTCAGCACCCACGCCAGCTACGAGGTTCACAAATGGTTCATACCGCTGGTCGAATTGAGCTGGTTCCACGTGGTCAATGCGGGTGACAGTGGAAACCTCTTCCCGGGTGTCTCCGATCAGATCACATTCGAAGGCAGTGACTTCTTCAATACCGGTGCGAACAATGCGGAATCCAACCGCGATCTGGTCACCGCCGCTGTCGGTTTCCGTTCGCGCCTGACCGAAACCATGACCGCAGGTGCCGCCTACGAGGTGCCATTGACCTCTGACGAGAAATCGCTCTGGGAAGACCGTCTCACACTGGACGTGATCTGGACCTTCTGATTCGAGCCCCCTGTCACGTTCCCATGCCTTTTCCGGTCCATTACCGGGAAAGGCATTTTTGTGTGTAGCCTTGGACGCTTTTCTTCCTACTTCGTTCTGCGAGCTATGGTGGAAGCTTCCGGCACGGAAGCGAAGTTTCTTGTAATCCGAGCCAGCCCTACTTCGCCAAGGCTTCGAAGGGCATTCTTCGCTTCCTTTAACTAGTCATATGGCTTGCCATTCGTAGCTTCCGGCACGGAAGCGAAGAATGGCGGAGAGGGTGGGATTTGAACCCACGGTGAGTATTACCCCACGTCCGATTTCGAATCGGGTGCCTTAGACCACTCAGCCACCTCTCCTTGCAGGGCCGCGAAAATTGCTTGATCGCGGCGGGTTTGTAAAGCGAACAATCGTCTACAGCTGTTCAAGCAGTTGCTTGTGAATCCCGCCGAAGCCTCCGTTGGAAAGGACTGCGACGACATCCCCCGCTTTCGCCTCGGCCTTCACCGCTGCAATGATGGCCGCGTTGTCGGCGAGATAATGACTGACACCACCCAACGCGACGATGTCGGCGGCGAGCTTGATGGGATCGAGTCGGTCGTTTTCGGGAATTTTGTGGAGATCGGGAATGGCGGCGACAACGGCGAAGTCGGCCAGGGAGAGAGCCTCTGCGAGAGGTTTTTGAAACACGGCGCGGCGCGTGGTATTCGAGCGTGGCTCGAACAGGATCCACAATCTCGAATCCGATTCGGCTCGACGTGTTGCCCTTCACGCGGGGCAGGAATCCGCTCACGTTTTCGAGCTCGGCCCCGACGAATCCTGCTACGGGCGCCTCGGGCGTGATCGCCACCACGTTTGGTCCTGTT
>CBFGOP010000228.1:0-1928 GCA_965650415.1 uncultured Prosthecobacter sp.
TTTCCAAATACGTGAGCGGATTTTTCGATGTGAACTACGATCCCGCCAAAGAGATTCTGGTGACCGTTGGGGTCTCTGAAGCGATCGATATCGCGTTGCGTGCCCTGTTGAATCCCGGCGAAGAAGTCATTTACCACGAGCCATGTTATGTTTCCTACTCACCAAGCATCGTGATGGCGCATGGGGTCGCGGTATCAGTGGAGACCACCAAAGAGGATGGCTTTTCCCTCAAACCCGAGGCACTGGCGAAAGCAATCACACCGAAGAGCCGCATTCTGATGTTGAACTTCCCGACCAATCCCACGGGTTCGGTCGCGAGTTTGGAAGATCTCAAAGGCATCGCGAAGCTGGCGATCGAACACGATCTGATCGTGATGACCGATGAAATTTACAGCGAGCTGCGATATGACGATGAGAAACACGTTTCGATCGCATCCCTGCCCGGAATGAAAGAGCGCACCATCCTGATGCACGGATTTTCCAAGGCTTTTGCGATGACCGGATTCCGTCTCGGTTATGCCTGCGCGCCGCAGCCCATCATCGAAGCGATGATGAAAATCCACCAATACGCGATGTTGTGCGCGCCGATCATGAGCCAGAACGCCGCGATCGAAGCTCTGGAAAACGGCGCTCCGCAGATGTTGATGATGAAAGAAAGCTATCATCAGCGCAGGGATTTTTTGGTGAAACGGTTCAACGAAATCGGACTCGACTGCCACACCCCAGGTGGTGCGTTTTATGTTTTCCCTGACATCCGTAGGACCGGCCTGAGCTCGAAAGAGTTCGCGATGGGTCTGTTGGAAAAGGAAAGCGTTGCTGCGGTGCCCGGAGGAGCGTTCGGTCCGAGCGGTGAAGGTTTCCTTCGCTGTTGTTACGCGACCGGAATGAACGATCTCCGTAAAGCGATGGATTGCATCGAGCGTTACGTTTCAACTCTCTAACATCATTTCCGGATGGAAGCCGATCCCATGCATCCAGATCGACTCAATCGAGCGCATGTGGTTCCGTTCGCAGTCTTCATGGCGTTTCTGTTCCTGATGCCGCTCGCGGAAAGCCTGCTGGGTTGGGAGCATCCTTCCGCTCCATGGTGGAGACGCGATGTCGCGCAATGGCTGTATCCGATCCAGACGATCGTGGTGCTGGGCTTGTTGATCCGTTATTGGAAATCGTATCAATGGGATTGGAGTTTCAAATGGTCGGCCATCGCGGTGGTTTTTGGTACGGTGGGGATCGCTTTCTGGTTGTTGCCCACCACGCTTTACGATGCGTGGGGTTTGTCGGGAGAGACGGAGGGTTGGAAAAAATGGTTGGGCGTTGCGAAACGCGATGAAGGGTTTGATCCTAGGATTTTTGAAAACGTGGCGGCTTATTGGGTATCGCTTTCAATGCGATTTCTGCGGGCGGTTGTGATCGTGTCCTTGGTGGAGGAGATTTTCTGGAGAGGTTTTGTGATGCGTGTTTGTATGGATTGGAGCGGGGATTACTGGAAACAGCCGTTTGGTCGCGCCCATCTGAAAAGTTATCTCATCGTCACCTTGCTCTTCATGTTCGTGCATGCGCCGGTGGATTGGGCAGGGGCGTTGGTTTACGGTTCACTTACCTATGTGCTCTGCGTGTGGAGCAAGAGCTTGGGCGCCTGTGTGATCATGCACGCCGTCGCCAATTTTCTGATGGGGATCTACATCATGAGCTACGGCAAATACGGGCTGTGGTGAAGCTGCCAGTTTCCATTTTTTATTTGCCTCCCAGCGGTGGCTGTGGATGGTGTGCTTGTATGTTTTTATGGTCAAAACTGGCAGGTGAGAAATGGATCGACGCATGGGAAGAGCGTTTTTCCGGCAATCCGAATTTCGTGATGGAATATCTCAAAGGTGGTAAATCGGTTCGTTTGCAAGTTTACTGCGCCACGCAAAAAGAAGCGGATGCGA
>CBFGOP010000229.1:0-1909 GCA_965650415.1 uncultured Prosthecobacter sp.
GTTTCTGGAAAATGATCGAGCAACACCGCGTCACCATTTTCTACACCGCTCCCACCGCCATCCGCGCCTTCATCAAGGCCGGCGATGCGTTTGTTGAGAAACACGACCTTTCATCTCTCCGCCTGTTAGGTTCCGTCGGCGAGCCGATCAATCCGGAAGCCTGGCATTGGTATCACGAAAAAATCGGCGGTGGCCGCTGCCCGATCGTCGATACCTGGTGGCAAACTGAAACTGGCGCGGTTCTCATTTCCCCGATCCCCGGCGCAACCACCTGCATCCCCGGAACCGCGACCCGCCCATTCTTCGGTATCGATGCCGCAATTTTGGACGATGCCGGAAAAGAATGTCCGCCGAATGTCGATGGCCGCCTCGTGATCCGCAAACCTTGGCCGTCCATGACCCGCACGATCTACGGCGACAAGTCCCGGTTCAAAAAAACCTACTTCTCCGATTACCCCGGCCTCTACACCGCAGGCGACGGAGCGCGCCGCGACAAAAAAGGCAATTTCTGGATTATCGGCCGCCTTGACGATGTGCTCAACGTTTCCGGGCACCGCCTCGGAACTGCGGAAATCGAATCCGCCCTCGTCGCCCACCCCGCCGTCGCGGAAGCTGCGGTCGTCGGCCGTCCCCACGATCTCAAAGGTCAGGCTGTTGCTTGCTTTGTCACGTTGAAACTCGGTTACACCGCATCGCCCGAGCTCGAAAACGAACTCCGCAACCACGTTGGCCACGTCATTGGTGCCATCGCCAAACCCGACGATGTCTATTTCACCCCGGCGCTTCCCAAAACCCGTTCCGGAAAAATCATCCGCCGACTCCTCAAGGAACTCGTCACCACCGGAACCATTTCCGGCAGCGTGACCACCCTTGAGGACATGAGTGTTATCGACCATCTCCGCACGTTGGTGAAAAAGTAAGCATCCATGACCCTCTCCAAATATCTCGTTTTGCGTCTGGCGGTCTATTTCGGATACTCTAGGAAGAACGTGCGAATTGGTGATTTTGCCAGCGAAACCATGCTGCTCAAGGAGGCCCAAACCTTCCTTGGCAAAGCCGTTTGGCAAAAATGCGATCAGATCCAGGAACTATCGACGGAATATTGGAACCTGCGGAAATTGAGCCAGGAACACCTGCGGATTTCTCAGGAAATGAGACGCTTTCAGGCGGAGATCGATGAAATTCACCACATGCGTGCGTGCGCTCTAAAGGATATTAACAAACCCGTCGAAGGCATCACAAAACAACGGAAAGAACTCAGCTCAAAAATCGATCAGCTCAATCACAAACGTGATCGTATCTCTGCCAAAACTGCGGAAGCACAACGAAATTTGGGTGGATTGAAGATCAAAATCGAAGTTCTCGGCAAAGAGGGCAACAAAACGGCGGAAATCCAAAAAACCAAACAGCAACTCGAAAAATTGAAGGCCGAAATGGAATCCATCCAGGTTGAAAAAGAGAAAAACGCCGAGGAAATTTCAGCCGCCAATGCCAAGCTTCGAGCGATGGACGAGGAAATTTCAGCACAGACCAACCTTGCCAAATCCAAAGTCACGGAAGCTTATCAGAATATTGGTGATACCAACTACGAGATTTCTACGAGGCGCGCCGAGCTGAATTCCCTGAACACTCAAATGAGACAGCTCTTTATGGATGTCGGCCGCCATGTCAGCCGGCATTCGAAATCCGACCCATATTGCCGCAAAATTTGTGCGGAAATGCGCGGCTTGGTCGATGTCATGGCCGCCCTTCAGCGATCGATTTATTACAATTCCCGCCTTGCGGACTTGTCCTAGGCTTTTCCGTGGATTTTCTGCCATTTGGCACGCAACTCGTCTTTACAATTCGGCGATCCCCTGTCACACCCCTGAAAGTTTAACCAACTCGCCCGCGCAACATGCCTAAAGAC
>CBFGOP010000230.1:0-1900 GCA_965650415.1 uncultured Prosthecobacter sp.
GGGGTTTTCCGGCGCAACCTCCGATCTAACAACCGCTGTCAAGGATTGTGATTTGCTCATCCTCGCGGTCCCCGTTGGCGCCATGCCTGACTTGCTGCAAGCCGCTGTCACTGCCGGACTGCCTGCAACCTGTCTCGTCACCGATGTCGGTTCGGTCAAACAAACCCCGCATCAACAGCTCGCGGCCATTCTCCAAAGCTGTGGCAATCCCTTCATCGGCAGCCACCCGATGGCTGGCTCCGAGAAAAACGGAATCGGCGCGGCAAAAATCGATCTCTTCAAAAACGCCGCCTGCCTCCTCACCAACGATTCGGAAGCCTCCGCAGATCTAGCAGATCGCTTGGAAACATTTTGGAAAAACCTCGGTTGCCGCACCCGTTGGTTTTCCGCAGCGGAACACGATCAAATCGTGGCCCGCATCAGCCATTTGCCGCACATCACCGCCGCAGCGACCGCTCTCAGCGCGCTCAAGGATTTTTCAAGCTACGGGGAATTTTCCGGAGGCGGACTCAAGGACACCACGCGCGTGGCCGCCGGAAACCCCGACATGTGGGCGGAAATCCTCACCGAGAATCGCCAAGCGGTGATCGAAAGCCTGCGGGATAACGTCACACGCCTGCATGAAATTCTTGCCTCATTGGAGGCGGGCGAACTAGAAGCTACCCGCGCTTGGCTGAGTGCCGCCAAGCGCCTCCGCGACGATCTCAAATAGTTTTCCCACAACCCTATGTCCACCTTACGCGTCAAAGCCATCTCCACACTCCATGCGGAGTTCAGTGTCCCGGGTGATAAAAGCATTTCCCACCGCGCCGCCATCTTCGGTGGCCTTTCCAACGGGGTGTGCGAAATTTCCAATTTCCTTCCCAGCGAAGACTGCCTCAACACGCTCAAGGCGATGCGCGCGCTTGGAGCTCACTACGATGTGCTTCAGGAACTCGAAGGATACGGCCCCATCAAACTTCTGATCCACGGAAAATCGATGCAACTCTCCGCCCCTGCCGCACCCATCGATTGCGGAAACTCCGGCACCGGCATGCGCCTGCTCGCCGGTCTGCTCGCCGGACAGCATTTCACAACCGAACTCTTCGGCGATGCCTCGCTTTCCTCCCGCCCGATGGGTCGGGTTACCGTGCCGCTCAGTGAAATGGGTGCTAACTTTGAAACCCTCGGAGAAAAACCCGGCTGCGCGCCATTGAAAATCCACGGTAGCAAACTCAAGCCCATCGATTACGACATGCCGATGGCTTCCGCTCAGGTCAAAAGCGCGGTTTTGCTCGCGGGCCTTTTCGCCGAAGGCACCACCTCCGTCACCCAACCTTCCATCACTCGCGACCACACCGAGCGCATGATGGACGCCTTCCACATCGAATGCCAAACCGAGGGCAACAAAATCTCCGTCGCCGGAGGACAAATCCCGCAATCCTGCAACATCCAGGTTCCCGGAGATATTTCATCCGCCGCTTTCTGGTTGGTCGCCGCTGCCGCCATGCCGGGTTCCCGACTCCTGCTCAAAGATGTCGGCCTCAACCCGACCCGTACCGCGATCCTGAAAGTCCTCTCCCGCATGGGCGCTCACCTAACAGAAGTCCTCCACTCATCGGACGGCGAACCGATCGGCCATATCGAAATCCACGGCGCCGCATTGAAAGGAACCACCCTGCTCCCCGAGGAAATTCCCAATCTCATCGATGAAATTCCCGTCATCGCCGTGGCCGCCGCACTCGCTTCCGGTGAAACCCACATCCGCAACGCCCGTGAACTGCGCGTGAAAGAAACCGACCGCATCACCACCACCGTGGAAAATCTGCGCAAGATGGGCGCGGAGGTCGAGGAACACGAGGACGGCATGACCATCCGCGGCGGCAAACCCCTGCACGGCGCGGAAATCCAATCCCATGGC
>CBFGOP010000231.1:0-1853 GCA_965650415.1 uncultured Prosthecobacter sp.
CACCCTTGGTATCGAAGCGGTAGCCGTGGGTTTCCACCGTGCCGTGGATGACGGGAAGTGGGTGGATCGTGAGATCGGCGATGGTGAACGATTTCGAAATTGGTCGCGGATCGGGTTTGATGTAGCCGCTGTGGGTGTTGTCGGGACCGAAGGCCCAGGCAAACATGGTTTTGATGACGTTCAGACACGACTCACTGCCGTAGAGCGGGAGAGGATCTTTTTTTCCCCAGCAGAACGCGCGGAGTTCATCGAAGCCGACCACGTGATCGAGGTGCGAGTGAGTGTAGAGTACGGCATCGATGCTGGTGATGTTTTCGCGCAGCGCTTGCTCGCGGAGATCGGGACCGGAATCGATGAGGATCTGGGTTTCAGGGGTGCTGATGAAAAGAGAGGCGCGGGTGCGGTTGTTGTGTGGGTCGGAGGATTTACAGACTTCGCAGATACAGCCAATCACAGGAACACCGACAGAAGTGCCGGTGCCTAGGAAAGTTAGATATGCGACGTCAGTGGGCATTGGTCATAGGAGAAGTGATCAGTGCCGAGTGATCAGTGATCATTGGAAGACTGGGCTATTGAGAAGATTTTTAACCACAGAGAACGCAGAGTTCACAGAGATGTGTGGATCACGCTCCAATCTTCTCTTTGTGCCCTTTGTGTTCTTTGCGGTTAATTTTCTGAGATTAACCGCAGCAGCCACCGCCGCCGCCGTTTCCGCCGCAGCAACCGCCACCGCTGTTGTGATTAGCTTCGGCGATTTCGTCATCGGTCGGGGTGCGGCCGAGTTCGAGGGTCATGCCGACGTATTGGCTGATTTCCTTTTGGATGCTTTCGAGCGAGCGTTGGGCTTCCATGAAGCTGACAGCGATCGGATTGTTGAACAGGGCGTCGCGGGCGTTTTCGAAGGCTTTGATTTCAGCGGCACCGAGCTCTACGCCGGCGTGCTGCTTGTGGTGAAGCTCTTCGCCTTTTTCGTGGACGGTTTTGTATTGGAGCTTGGCGGCGTCGTTGGAGAGAAATTTCTCAACATCGGCTTGCAGCTTTTTGAATTCCGCATCGTTTGCGATTTGGTCGCAGAGTTCTTTGGTTTTGGAAATGATGGATGATTTTTCGAGGAGTGCGCTCATATGGTTAAAATGTCTTTGTTCTTCGTTCTTGGTTCTTGGTTTTGTTTACTTCGGAGTTGATGCGGCTTCGTGTTGTTCTTCGGCGGCTTCGAGTTCGGCGCGTTCTTTGGCGATGACGCGGACGAGTTTGCGGGTGGTGGTTTCCCAATCTGCCAGGAGATCCGCGGCTTGTTTTGAGCCGGTTTTCTCGAAGTGGAGTTGGATGAGAGATTTGACTTCCTCGATGTCTTGCGGGCGGCGCATGGGGAGTGCGACGACCATCTCGGTGTTGACGCGGGAGTAGAATTTACCATCGACGTCGTAAACAAACGCCGCGCCACCGGACATGCCGGCACCGAAGTTTTTGCCGGTTTTTCCGAGAATGACGACCGTGCCGTTGGTCATGTATTCGCAACCGTGATCGCCCACACCTTCGACGATGGTGGTGGCACCGGAGTTGCGGACCGCGAAACGTTCACCGGCGCGACCGTTGGCGAAGAGGGTTCCGCCGGTTGCGCCATAGAGGCAGGTGTTGCCGACGATGGAGTTTTTCGCGGCCTCGAATTTCGCGTCTTTGGAGACGCGGATGATGATTTCACCGGAGGCCATGCCTTTGCCGACGTAGTCGTTGGCTTCACCGATGAGTTCGAGGGTGACTCCATTGACGAGGAAGGTTCCGAAGGATTGTCCGGCGGTGCCGTTGCAAGTGATGTGGATGCTGCCGTTTGGCAGGCCGCGATCTCCGAACAC
>CBFGOP010000232.1:0-1851 GCA_965650415.1 uncultured Prosthecobacter sp.
ATTTCGAATTTGGAAGCCAGAGATGCGGAGATGCAGCCCGCCACCATCAGAAAAGCCGTTGACGACATGAGCACAAACTCCAGGGATTTTAGTAGAGGCAAAAGAAGAGCCGCGTAACGACCGTCGGCCCGAGCGAAACGCAAAGAATGAAAGATTGAACGCACATTGGAGAAGAGGTTCAAATGCCGATTTACAAAACAGTATTGCAAAGAAAAGACGAAATCGCCGATGGAACAATGGCATTCCATTTTGAAAAGCCAGGAGGTTTTGTCTTCAAGGCGGGACAATTTGGTGACTTTACTCTGATCAATCCAGGCGAAACCGACGCCGAAGGCAACATACGAGGGTTCTCGTTGGCGAGTGCTCCCTATGAAAGTGATCTCATGTTTGCGACTCGAATGCGTGATACTGCATTCAAACGGGTATTAAGGACAATGGAGATTGGAACAGAAGTTTCGCTGGATGCTCCTTATGGCTCGTTTACACTTCACAACAACCCGAGAACCCCAGCGGTCTTTCTTACAGGTGGCATCGGAGTTACCCCTGTCAGAAGCATCGTGCTGCAAGCTGCTCATGACAATCTTCCTCATAAGATTTTTCTTTTCTATTCCAACCGCAGGCCGGAAGACGCTGCGTTTCTGGGCCAACTGATGGAAGCACAGGAGAAAAACCCAAACTATACGTTTGTCGGTACGATGACGGAGATGGAAAAATCAAGCCAGAAGTGGGATGGCGAAACTGGATACATCACGAAGCCCATGCTCGTTAAATACATTGGTGATCTCACCCTTCCCATTTATTACATCGCTGGCCCAGCAGCAATGGTGACTGCGATGCGTAAAACGCTGAACGAAGCGGGAGTCGACGATGACAATATTCGAACAGAGGAATTTTCGGGCTACTGAGCCGGGCGTCAAGGGGAGAGATGAACATCAAGATAAAAAGAGCGTATGAGCAATCGCACAAGGATGATGGGTTGCGTATCCTCGTGGACAGGCTCTGGCCGCGCGGTCTAACTAAGGAAAAGGCGAGCGTGGATCTATGGCTGAAAGAGATCGCTCCGAGCACGGAACTGCGAAAATGGTTTGCGCATGATCCGGATAAGTGGAAAAGTTTCCGCGGACGGTATGAAACTGAGCTTAGTCATAACCAAGATCTGATAAAAGTGCTGAAGCAAAAAGCCAGGGAAGGAACAATCACCCTAATCTATGGAGCTCGAGACGAAAAGCACAATGAGGCATTGGTTTTGAAACAGTTTTTGGAAAGAAACCAATAGCAGTGTGCGACAGTCCGCCAGACGGACTCCCACTAAAGAGGCTAATGTCTGCGATGGATCTGAACGAGGGAACTGAGCAAGCCTTGATTTTGTGGCTCTGATCTGGACCAGGGATTCTCCTTCATCGCGATTTCTTCCTCTAGAGTTCCTGCCTTTACTCTTGGTAGATACGGACCATCCCATCGAGGAGGCGCAAAGCGGCCGCTTTGTCCCGCTGGAACGAATTCCGTCCGATAATTGAGCCGAATCCGCCGCCGTCTCGGACCGCACGCGCTTCGCCGAAAAGGGCTTCATCGCCTTCCTTTGGTCCACCGGAGAAGAGGACAATGCGCCGTCCGTTGAAAGCGCTTTGTACGACATGACGAACACGATCCGCCGCGGTGTCGCGCGGAATCTTTAGCTCTTCGTAAACTTTCCTGGCGTCGGGTAGTTCCAGGTGCGCGGTAGGCATTTTAACCTTGATGATATGCGCTCCGAGTAATGCGGCGATTTGCGCACCATAAGCGATCACGTCAAGGGCGGTTTCTCCCTCCTTGCTAAGGCCCCCGCCGCGCGGGTAACTCCAGACCACTACG
>CBFGOP010000233.1:0-1822 GCA_965650415.1 uncultured Prosthecobacter sp.
AGTCCTAACCGATAGACGAACGGGTCGTTGTTCGCGGTGCGGGCGGAAAGAAAGCGGAGCGCCAGATTTGATGCAAGGTTTTTTTAGGGTGAAATCGAATTTTTTTCCAGAATCGATCAGGAGACTGGAAAAAGGGGTAGGGTTCGATTGGCAGCTAATTTGGAAATCTTTCTGAATCACCTAAAGGCTTGATATGTCGGGAGAGCCGTGCATTGTCGCGCCCCCGCAATGGCAGGATTAACGTTTCAAGCACTTCCCGGTTTCCGCGATTTCACACCCCGTGAATGCGCGGTGAGGAATTACTTGTTCGAGACCTGGCGGAATGTGGCACGCCGTTGCGGCTATGTGGAGTATGAAACCCCGATTTTGGAGGACACCGGCCTGTATTTGAAGAAATCCGGCGGTGAACTTTCCTCTCAGTTGTTTCGTTTTGAAGATCAGGGCGGACGCGATGTCACCCTGCGTCCGGAGGTCACGGCCTCCCTGGCGCGAATCGCCGCCGCCGAGCAGCGCCAGTATCCGAAACCGCTCAAGTGGTTCGAGATCGGCCAGTGCTTCCGTTATGAGAAGCCGCAAAAAGGACGGGGTCGTGAGTTCCACCAGTTCAACGTGGATATCCTCGGTGAAGCGGGTCCGGGTGCGGATGCGGAATTGATCGCTCTCGCAATTGAAACGATGCTATCCTTCGGTTTTGTCGAAGGCGATTTCGTGGTTCGTATTTCCGATCGGAATGCCTGGGTGAAATTCGCCGTGGCAAGAGGCGTGAGCGATGATGCCATGCCGGATTTCCTGAATTTGGTGGATAAACTGGAGCGTGAAAAACCCGAGGTTTTGACCGAGAAGCTGGCAAAATTCGGAACCACTCTGGAAGAAGTCAAAAACTTCGTAGCCAACCCCAAGGAGGCCGAGGGTTCATTTCAGGAAATTCTCGCGGACCTGAAGGGTCGGGGATTTGGCGGTTTTGTGGAACTGGATCTCTCGATCGTGCGTGGTCTCGCTTATTACACCGGCGTGGTGTTTGAAATTTTCGACTCAAAGAAATCCATGCGCGCTGTGGCGGGAGGCGGACGTTATGACACGCTCGTCAAAACCATTTCCGATGGTGCCGTGGATTTGCCCGCGACCGGTTTCGCGATGGGTGACTACGTGATCCGCAATCTCATCGAGGAAACGACCCATGCGGCTATGCAGATGGAAGTTTGGCTGAAGCGTCATGCCGCTGGCTGTGAGGCCTATGTGGTCATTCCCGACGATGCCGCCCGATCCCACGCTTTGGGTGTGGTGACAGCACTCAGGCGCGCAGGCATTTCCGTGGATCTGCCGCTGGTCAGCACCAAAGTGGGCAAACAATTCCAAGCAGCCGAGAAATGCGGTGCGCGTTTCGCCGTGATCGTGGATGCCGAGTTTCCATCCGTAAAAATCAAAAACCTGGCCAGCAGGCAGGAAGAAGTCTGCCAGGCGAGTGAATTGGCCGACTGGATCAAGCAACGTTTAACCCAACCGGACGGACCGCTTTTGGCATAAACCCACAGACAAAAAACAGATTTTAAAAACATGCGTAGCCATCATTGCAATGAATTGAGAGAGAGTGATTTGGGAAAAGAAGTCACGCTGATCGGTTGGGTGAATTCTGCTCGGGATCACGGCGGAGTGATTTTCATCGACCTGCGCGATCGTGAGGGATTGACCCAATGTGTGTTCCGTCCCGAGGAGAGCGCCGAAGTTGCGAAGCTTTCCCACAACCTCCGCGAGGAAGACGTCGTTCAAGTGACCGGAAAAGTCGCGAAGCGTCTGGAAGGTGCGGACAATGATAAAATGCAGA
>CBFGOP010000234.1:0-1816 GCA_965650415.1 uncultured Prosthecobacter sp.
CACCTTGGATCTCACAGGAGCATCCAGTGGCAACCAGATCACTTTCGATCTCGTGAGCATGTTGAATGCAACGACTTCGGGCTCACTTGCCAGCTGGGATCCGAATGCGAACACGACCTGGTCAGGGATTGTGACGACCACAGGAGGAATCACCGGGTTTGCGGCCAACCTGTTTGCCTTTGATACCTCGGGATTCCAAAACACACTCAACGGCACGTTCAACATCAGCCAGAACGGCAACAATCTGGATCTGAACTACGTGACCAACTACGTCATCCCCGAGCCCAAAGCCGCACTACTGGGCGCGATCGGTGTGCTGCTCCTGTTCCGCCGTCGTCGCTAACGCTTTTGCGGCAATTGCCGCAAAAGCTGAAACTCCAAATCTTAAACTTTAAATCCTAAGGAAGAGTTTAGAAGAGAGATTAGGAAATTTGAAATTAGGATGATTCCGGCAGGGTCATTTTGTACCGGATCCTGAGCGTGTTGAAGGAATGAAATGAAGAATTTGAACAGGAGGCAACGAAGAGAACGGAGGATGTTCCAGCTTGTCCTTCTCAACTCCTTTGCTCTGGAATGGCAAAAGTGAATCCAAGAGTTCGCGCGTCAGCTTTTAAGTCCTGAGCCTGCCGAAGGTCTGTTAGAAAACCATTCATGGGATAACGGTGAGATGGCGGAGGGAAATTCCCTGACAAACTGAATGGTGACTCTGTACGAGATGTGGATCTCGCGCAAAGCCGCCAAGACGCAAAGGATAAGTAGTTCTAAAAAAGATTCCATCGACCCTGATTCAACCTTTCTTCACTTTGCGTCTTTGCGCCTTTGCGCGAGATTCAATCATTCTTCCTCAGCACCCGCGAAGCGGATGTTCAGAGTCCGCAAGGCGCATCTTCTTCCGCACTCCAAGCTCCACACTCCCAACGAGCTTAATTCTGACCTATTTTTAGGGCAGACCCTTGGGTTTTTGATATCGACGCCGGGGTGTTTCGACAGTTTCAACACGCATGGCAAACTTCCGGAAATCATTTTTAGAAGTTGTCATCCAGTTTGAGATGTAACACATTGTAACTACAGATCGATCGCACAAAACCCTGATCTATGAAAACCCTATCCAAAGCCTTCGGTGGCAGGTTCGATCGTATCCGCAAATCCGGATTCGCGCTGATCGCCACGCTGATGATGTTGATTTTGCTGCTGCTCTTGGCAGTCGGCATCCAATCGGTTTCGGCCATTTCACTGCGATCTGCCAAGCAGTCGGACGCGATGATGCAGGCCCAGGCCAATGCGAGAATGGCGCTGATGATCGCAATCGGCGAGCTGCAGAAACAGATGGGTCCCGATCAGAGGATCTCGGCGAATGGGGACATATTGGACGCGGATTCCTCGAATGTGCAAAACCGGCAGTGGCTTGGGGTTTGGAATTCCTGGAAAGCCGGCCCCGGAGAAACCAGCCAACATCGCACGATTCAGGGAGTTGACGATCTGATGGCGCCAACCTATCAGCCAAATCGAGAAGATTATTTCCGCAAGTGGTTGGTATCCCTGGATCCGGGAGAAGCGACTCAGATTTCCTCGGCAAAAAATCTCGACTTGGCCGGCGTCAGGTATCCGGTTCTAACAGACAATGCCGTCCGGCTTGTGGGTGAAGGGTCACTTGGCACTGATGTGATGCCGGCCGATTATGTCAGTGCCCGCCTGATGAAGATCATGGATGACCGGGATTCCGAGCTTATCAAAGGCCGTTATGGTTGGTGGGTGGGGGATGAGAGCCAAAAGGCCCGCATCATGGATGATGCCTACCGCACCGACCCGCCGGTGA
>CBFGOP010000235.1:0-1799 GCA_965650415.1 uncultured Prosthecobacter sp.
TAGAAATTCCTTAGCAACTCCAACGCCTCTTCCAGCATCTCTGCTGGCTTCGTCTTCATCAGCCTCGGATACCTCAAACCATCCAACAAAATCGGGCTGCCGTTTCTTTGCAGCATGAGTCTTTGTCCTGAAATCTCCACGGAGGAGACATGGTTCGCTGCTGCCTCCGCCTTGATCCTCGCGATGGTGAGGAGATGTTTGACGGGCTCCGGCAAGCGCCCATGGCGGTCGATCCAGTTTTTTTCCAGGGAGTCGATGGCTTTGGAGGTGTTAGCCTCCGCTAGTTCGCGGTAGGCGTTGATGCGGAGCTTGGCGTCACTGAGATAGGCCGTTGGGATGAAAGCGGGGAGAGGGGGAAAGTTTGAAGTTTTCAGTTTCAAGGTTTCAGTGTGGGAAACCCATTGGGTTTCCGTGGGGATGATGAAGTCGGCTTTGAAGGTGGTTTCATGCAGTGAGGGATCTTTTTTGCCTTTTAGGCGGTCGATGGATTGGCGGAGAAGCTGGCAGTAGAGGTCGAAACCGATTTGGGCGATGTGGCCGGATTGTTTGGTTCCTAACAGGTTGCCGGCGCCTCTTATTTCCAGGTCGCGCATGGCGATTTTGAAGCCGGAGCCCAGGGCGGTGTATTGTTTGATGGCGTGGATGCGTTTGCGGGCATCGCCTTGGGTGATCATTTCGCGGGGCAGCAGGAGAATCGCGTAGGCTTTTTCACCGGCTCGGCCGACGCGGCCGCGGAGTTGATAGAGATCGGCGAGGCCGAAGCGGTCGGCGCGGTCGATGAGGATGGTGTTGGCGTTGGGGATGTCGATGCCGGTTTCGATGATGGTGGTGGCTAACAGGACATCGGCCTCGTGGTTGACGAAGGCGTGCATGACGTTTTCGAGATCGTGTTTTTCCATCTGGCCGTGGCCGACGAGGACGCGGGCCTCGGGGACGAGCTCTTTGAGTTTCTTGTGAACCATCTCGATCGTCTTGACGCGGTTGTGCAGGAAGAACACCTGGCCGCCGCGTTTCATTTCACGACGGATCGCATCGCGGATGATGCGTTCGTCGTAGGCGGTGACCGTGGTGGAAACGGGGAGTCGGTTCGGAGGCGGGGTGTCGATGGTCGACATGTCGCGTGCGCCCATCAGAGCCATGTATAGCGTGCGCGGGATGGGCGTGGCGGAAAGTGTTAGAACATCGACCTGACGGAACAGCTCTTTGAATTTTTCCTTATGCGCGACGCCGAAGCGTTGTTCTTCATCGACCACCGCGAGGCCGAGGTCTTTGTAAACGACATCGCCTGAGATGAGTCGGTGCGTGCCGATGACCATATCGACCGAGCCATCGGCGAGGCCTGCGATCGTGGCGCGGACTTCGGCGGGCGAGCGGAAGCGGTTGAGGAGATCGACCCGGATCGGGTAGTCGGAAAAGCGTTCGCGGAACGTACGCCAATGTTGTTCCGCGAGGACGGTGGTCGGGCAGAGCAAGGCGACCTGTTTTCCGCCGGTGATGGCTTTGAAAGCGGCACGGATGGCGACTTCGGTTTTTCCGAAACCGACATCGCCGCAGATGAGTCGGTCCATGGGGCGGGGAGCTTCGAGGTCGTGCTTGGTATCGAGGATGGCCTGTTTCTGATCGGGGGTTTCGGTGTAGTGGAACGATTGCTCGAACTCGAACATCCAACGGGTGTCGGGCGGATGGGCGTGGCCTTGGTCGTGTTCGCGCTCGGCTTGGATGCGGAGCAGGCGGGCGGCGTAATCGAGGATGGATTTCTCGGCGGACTTGCGGTTTTTCTGCCAAGTGGCGTTGCCGAG
>CBFGOP010000236.1:0-1789 GCA_965650415.1 uncultured Prosthecobacter sp.
GGTAAATCGGTTCGTTTGCAAGTTTACTGCGCCACGCAAAAAGAAGCGGATGCGATCCAGAAGCAGTTCGGCGGTTCGATCCGCAAGGTCAAGGATGCCGATTGGAACAAGACTCCCGAACTGCCCAAGCCTTTGAAAATCCGCGACAAGTTTTTGGTCACTGCGGAGAGTGAGCCGAAAAAGATCAATGCGATCGAGAAGCTCCACCCGACCCGTCAAGTGATCAGCATTCCGCCCGAGATGGCATTTGGAACCGGAGATCACGCGACGACGTCCACTTGTTTGAGGTTTTTGGTCGATATCGCCGAAGAGCGTGCTGGTAAAAAATGGAGCGTGGCGGATCTTGGAACCGGAACCGGTTTGTTGGCCATCGCTGCAAGGAAGCTCGGCGCCAGTGAAGTCTGGGGCTGTGATTTTGATCCCTTTGCGGTGAAAGTGGCGGAGCGAAACGCCATCCGCAACGGCACACCGGAGATCGTGATGAAGGATCAGGACGTGTTGAAATGGAAACCGAGAAAAAGCGGTTACGATGTGGTCGCTGCGAATTTGTTTTCCACGGTTCTCATCGAGGCCTGGCCGGTGATCGCGAAGTCGCTCGCCAAGGGAGGTGACTTGGTGGTTTCCGGTATCCTCGCCACTCAGGCATGGAATGTGTTCGAAGCCGCCGCACAGCACGGGCTTGGCTTTTCCAAAATCGTCAAAAAAGGCAAGTGGGTCACCGCGCGAGGTGGGTGGTTTGATGATTTAACACAAACTAAATGACTTTTCTCGCCTCCAGTTTTCGCAGCGCATAGATCAGGATAAACGAAAGCTGCATGAGCAGATACCATGCGGTGAACTTGGAGATGTGGACGGGTTTCCAGACTTTTTCCTGATCCGGATATTGCCAGGCCCGGGCGATGGTGCCGAGGTTTTCGGCGAGGAAGATGAAGCATGCGACGAGACAGAAGCCGACGATCAAGGGCATGTGGAGGTTGTAGGATTTGGGAGTGAAATGGATTTTGGTTCGAGCGAATGCGATGACGCCGATCAGAATCAGCGGCCAGCGGATATCGATAATGTAGTGGTGGGTGAAGAAATTGGCGTAGGCGAGGATGGCGATTCCTCCCGCGAGCCAAAGCGGTGGGAAGTGGCTGAATTTGAAATCAAAGATCCGCCAAGCGCGAGCCATGTAGGAACCGACCGCCGAATACATGAAGCCGGTGAACAGCGGAACATTTCCAATGCGCAGGACGGAGTTTTCCGGGTAACTCCAAGAGCCGATTCCATCCGAGGTTTTGAAAAGCTCCATCGCGGTGGCCATGGCGTGGAAGAGCAGGATCACACAGAGCTCCCGCCAGCTTTCGAGTTTGAAAAGGATCAACAGCGCCTGAATACCAATCGCGTAAACGAAAAGGAAATCGTAACGCGAGATCCCGATGTCGGGAAACCACAAACCGGTGACGAGAATCCCTAACACTAGCAGTCCGCCGAAGACGCACGCCCATGCTTGTTTGAAGCCGAAGTAAACGAATTCACTGATCGCACTCTTGCGTGTGAGAAACTCCGGTAAGTAAGGAGTGAGGTGTGGGATTTTCATGTGAGCAGAGGGCGCGACTGGAGTCGCGCGGTCCACACTGCATCAAGGCGAAACCGGAAGGCGTTCGGTTTCGGGCTCCTGTTCGAAAAGGAAGCCGTTTTCCTTGTAGGTCTTCAAACGGAAATGGGTGGCGGTGGAAAGCACGCCATCGAGCGATGACAGTTTCTCGGAAACAAAACGCGCGACCTCACGCAAGTCATGTCCTTCGAC
>CBFGOP010000237.1:0-1730 GCA_965650415.1 uncultured Prosthecobacter sp.
AAAAAAAAGTCAAGGAACTCATGTCGACGGTGGGCTTGGATGCCAGCCAGATGAAACGTTACCCGCACGAATTTTCCGGCGGGCAGCGTCAACGGATCGCGATTGCACGCGCGCTCGCGCCGGAACCCAAACTCATCATCGCCGACGAACCCGTTTCCGCCCTCGACGTTTCCATTCAATCCCAAATTCTCAACCTACTCAAAGAACTCCAACGCAATCTCGGCCTGACCATGGTGTTCATTTCGCACGATCTCGGCGTGGTGCATTACATAGCGGATCGGATTGCTGTGATGTATAAAGGGAAAATTGTCGAGGTCGGCCCCGCGAGCGAGGTTTTCCATTCGCCAAAACACGAATACACCCAGCGCCTGCTCGCCTCGATTCCGAAACTGAAAAGCGCGTAGAAGCCATCCTTCGGAAATTCCTTTCCCGTTGTCTGATCGAAATTGCGGTGATG
Organism: uncultured Prosthecobacter sp.; assembly: GCA_965650415.1. Taxonomy (GTDB): domain Bacteria; phylum Verrucomicrobiota; class Verrucomicrobiia; order Verrucomicrobiales; family Akkermansiaceae; genus Luteolibacter. Next base: position 458 of record CBFGOP010000237.1, read on the forward strand.
GATGGCTCAAATCCGATCCGCGTCCACTTGACTGAAAATAGATCGCTGTTCGTCCATGTTCGCTGCGCTACCATTGCGGTTCTGTCATTTTTCACATCATCCATGCATTTCACTCTGGCATTGCCCTGTGGAATTCTGCTCATTATCGTGCCTTTCCAATCCCAACCATGAGTTCGAAAAAATCCAAATCCAAGCAAGCTTCTGACCACAGCGCCGCCCTGACCGCTTCCTACAAGCCGTCCAAGGAATTTTCCAAAAAGGCCCGCATCGGTTCGATGGCCGCTTACGAAAAGCTTTACCAATCCTCGATTAAAAACCCCGAGAAATTCTGGGCCTCGGAAGCCAAGGAGCTTCACTGGCAAAAACCGTTTTCCAAGGTGCTTGAGTGGAAATGCCCGGACGCCAAATGGTTTGGCGGCGGAAAAATCAACGTCGCGGAAAACTGCGTCGACCGTCACGCCAAAGGCGCACGCGCCAACAAAGCCGCCATCATCTGGGAAGGCGAACCCGGTGACACCCGCACCATCACTTACGCCCAGCTCCATCGCGAAGTCTGCCAATTTTCCAACGTCCTGCTCGCTCGCGGCGTGAAAGCCGGCGACCGCGTTCTCATTTACATGCCGATGATTCCCGAGGCCGCAGTCGCCATGCTCTCCTGCGCCCGCATCGGTGCGGTCCACAGCGTGGTCTTCGGCGGATTTGCTTCCGAGGCCATTCTCGATCGTTTGGAAGATTCCGGTGCCACCACCATCATCACCGCCGACGGCGGATGGCGTCGCGGCAAGGTCGTCCCGCTCAAACCTGTGGTCGATGAAGCCCTGAAAAAATATACCAAGGTCAAAAACATCCTCGTCGTGAAACGCACCAACAACGACGTCTCCATGGATGCGAAGCGCGACCATTGGTGGCACGAGGAAATGTCCAAAGCCTCCGCGAAACACGAGCCGAAAGGTTTCGATTCCGAGCATCCCCTTTTCATCCTCTATACCTCCGGCTCCACCGGAAAACCCAAGGGCATCCTCCACACTTCTGGCGGTTACCTCACCGGCACTTACTCGACTTGCAAATACATTTTCGATATGCGCGATGAGGATGTTTACTGGTGCACCGCCGATGTCGGCTGGATCACCGGCCACTCCTACATCGTCTACGGCCCTCTCGCCAACGGCGCCACCCAGGTCATGTACGAAGGCGCACCGAACGAGCCGGACTTCGGCCGTTTCTGGAAAATGATCGAGCAACACCGCGTCACCATTTTCTACACCGCTCCCAC
>CBFGOP010000238.1:0-1718 GCA_965650415.1 uncultured Prosthecobacter sp.
CCCATATTAGAACCACCACCGACATGACACAACTCGACCAACTCAAGAAACTCACCACGGTTGTCGCAGACACCGGCGACTTTGAGGCCATGAAAGCCTTCAAGCCTCAGGACGCAACCACCAACCCCTCCCTCATCCTCCAAGCCGCCACCAAGCCGGAGTATCGCCCTCTCATCGACCAAGCGATCAACGAGCACAAGAACAGCGGACTCAGCGGCCAAGCCCTGACCGACTCCATCCTCGATCGCATCCTGATCCTGTTTGGTCTTGAAATCCTCAAAATCGTCCCGGGTCGCGTCTCCACCGAGGTCGATGCCCGCTTGTCCTTCGATACCCAAGGCACAGTGGACAAAGCACTCCAACTCATCGGCGCCTACGAAAAAGAAGGCATCTCCCGCGATCGCATCCTGATCAAGATCGCCTCCACCTGGGAAGGCATCAAAGCCGCTGAAATCCTCGAAAAACAGGGGATTCACTGCAACCTTACCCTCCTTTTCTCCTTCGCCCAAGCCGTCGCTTGCGCCGAGGCCAAGGTCCAGCTCATCTCCCCATTCGTCGGTCGCATCCTCGATTGGTACAAAGCCAGCACCGGTAAAGATTACCAAGGCGATGAAGATCCCGGCGTGATCTCCGTAAAGGCCATCTTCAACTACTACAAAAAATTCGGTTACAAAACCGAAGTCATGGGCGCCTCTTTCCGCAACAAAGGCGAAATCATCGCCCTTGCCGGATGTGACCTCCTCACCATCTCCCCAGGTCTGCTCGCAGAACTCGCCGCATCGGATGAGCCAATCATCCCGAAACTCACCGCCGAGGATGCCAGCAAAGATCCCGTCGAAAAAATCTCACTCGATGAGAAAACCTTCCGACTCATGTTCAACGAAGACGCCATGGCCACTGAGAAAACCGCTCAAGGCATCCGCAACTTCGCTGCCGATATCGTCAAACTCGAAAAACTCGTCAACGAGTCGATCTGAGCCAAATCGTTCCATCAAACCGCCTCGTCCCACACTCGGGTCGAGGCGGTTTTATTTTCGTATTTGGGAATTCTCTCGAACATCGGAAAATCAAGCTCTCAACGCTCGAGTTCCATCCGGTCGGTAGCAAACTCAGCAACAAGTTGAATGATTGGGACGCGGGGCTGTTGGATTGCAAATGGCGGTTTATCGCGGTTACAGTAGGCAAAAGTAGACATTCCATGCTTGTTATTCTCTAAAAACCTGTGCAAGAGTCCGCGTCCCCGCGGTAAAGCCGTGGTTTTCTTGTATAATTCTCTATGGACACACCTCCTTTTTCCGAGCTCGGACTTCCCGATGATCTCCTCGCAGCAATCGAAACTTTAGGCTATGAGCGGCCTTCTCCCATCCAAGCGAAATCCATTCCTCCCGCACTCGCAGGCAAGGACATCCTCGGCCTTTCCGCTACAGGCTCGGGCAAAACCGCCGCTTTCACGCTCCCGGCACTCGCTTCGATCGATGTCAAAAAGCTCCATCCCCAGGTTCTGATCCTCTGCCCGACCCGTGAACTTGCCGTTCAGGTCTGTGAGGAAGTTCACCGCCTCGGCGCGAAAAAACAAGGTCTCCAAGCCACTCCCGTTTACGGTGGGGCCCCCATCGACCGCCAACTCCGCGCACTCCGCAGCGGGGCCCAGCTCGTGGTCGGAACTCCGGGTCGCTTGCTCGATCACCTCCGCCGTGGCTCGTTCGATGCCTCGCAAA
>CBFGOP010000239.1:0-1684 GCA_965650415.1 uncultured Prosthecobacter sp.
GATTTTTCTTTCGTGGCTGTTTTGGATTGGCTAGATGAGGAAAAGAAATGAGCTCCCCCCCGCATGAACCTCACCGCGACCCAACTTTTTTGGATTCGGTGCTTTTTTACGGGAAGACGAGAATTCTGATGCTGGATCGCATCTGGAAAGAGCGGGGAATGAGGGTTTTGCGACATGGGAAGGGAATTGAACTGCGGGATGCGGCGAAGCTGGCCGAGGTCAAGGCTCCATTGTGGGCGCAGGTCAGTGCGGAGGAGTTTCCTCTAACAGCTGGAAAGGTGCAGAACTTGAGGGTTTCCTGTCTGGCGTTGCATGGAACCGAAGTTCCGGCGGACGAGGTTTTCAGTTTTTGGAAACAGCTCGGTCGAACGACGCGGAAAAGGGGTTTTACCGAAGGACGCGAGCTGCGCTCGGGTTGTTTGGTGCCCAATATCGGTGGCGGGCTGTGTCAGGTTTCCGGTTTGCTACATGCGGCGGCGGTTGATGCGGGATTGGAAGTGGTGGAGAAACATGAACATTCGCGGATGTTGCCCGGAACGGATTTACCGCCGGAACGCGATGCCACGGTGTTTTGGAACTACGTGGATTTGCGTTTCAAGGCTCCATTTGCATGGCGTCTGGAGATGAAGTTAACCGACACGGATTTGGTGGTATCGATTTTTGGAGAGAAGGGTGGAATCGAAACGAAAAAGGCGGCTCCGGTTTCAGTTGGCATGCCGGTGCGTGCGGCGGCGGATGGCGATTGTCTCACCTGCGGGGTGGTGTCGTGTTTCCGTCATCCATCGGCGACCAAAGCCCATGCGCCGGCGATGGGTCACAGCGCGTATTTATTAGAAGGCCTGTGGCCGGAGTTTCAGGATTGGTGCGAACGGCATGCTCATGCGGGAGATGTGTGGTTCACTCCATTGGACGGGGTGCGTTGGAAAAAACCGAATTACAGTTGGAAGCCGTCTTCGGGAGTTTCGATGCGCCACCAGACGCTGATGACCTTGTTGCGTTCATGGAGACAGCGCAAGTTGCCTGCGCAGGGTGCGGTGAGGCAGAGGTTTTTGTTGGAATCGCAGAAGGCGCTGGCGGAAAAGATGGGGCGTGAGGTCGATCCCAAGGCTCGGCATCTGGTGGTTTCTCAAACCCTGCTGCCTCATTTGTGGAAAGCGGGAGTATTGGGCGGGAGAACTTTCGACGTGCTGGTGAACCGCTGGCCGATGAAAGAGTTGCAACGTCGCTTGGATGAGGCAGCGGCCAGACATCCCGAATCGGATACCTTGGCTGACTTCAGGGCGGATGATGAACTGGTTTATGCGGAGGCAGAGGCTTTGAAGGCGGCGGCACGGATCGTGACACCGCATCGCGCGATCGCCGCATATTTCGGGGCGAAGGCGATTATGTTAGATTGGAAATTTCCCGAAGTGAAACCGCATGCAGTGAAACCAAGCAAAAGTTGGTTTTTTCCGGCATCGGCGCTGGGACGGAAGGGTATTTATGAAATCGCGGAGGTGTTCCGTGATACCGAGCTGGAGTTGTTGATCCTGGGTCGGGCGAAAGAAGGTGTGGGAGAAGTGTTGAAAGGCGTGAAGCACCGCCAAGCGACCATCGATGATCTGCAGCAATGTGCGGGTCTTGTCATTCCCGCATGGGTGGAACATGAGCCACGGCTTGCATTGCGGGCCTTGGCGATGGGGTT
>CBFGOP010000240.1:0-1540 GCA_965650415.1 uncultured Prosthecobacter sp.
CCGGTTTTCTCGGCGAATGCTTCTAACAATTCGCGGACAATGATGAAGGTTTGTTCGGTTTCACCATTGGAAAAGGTTGCGACCACGTAGGTGAATTCCGGATGAATTGCGATGCCGAGATTGGCTGGAAGCGTCCACGGGGTGGTGGTCCAGATGACCATGTTGGTTTTGCCAGCGAGCGCACCGCTGGTCAGAGGAAATTTCACGAAGATCGAAGGCGAGATTTTATCGGCGTATTCGACTTCGGCTTCGGCGAGTGCGGTTTGTGCGCCGTAGGACCATTGCACGGGTTTCTTGGATTGGTAGATGCAGCCGTTTTCGACCAGCTTCGCAAACACCCGCAGGATGCTCGCCTCGTAGGCGGGATCCATGGTGAGGTAGGGATTTTTCCAATCGCCGAAGACGCCGAGTCTGCGGAAAGAGGCCCGTTGGATATCGATGAAACCGGCGGCGAACTCGGTGCAGCGGCGGCGGATTTCCGCTGGCTCAAGTCCGGCGGCTTGTTTGACGACTTTAAACTCGATCGGCAAACCGTGGCAGTCCCAACCCGGCACGAAAGGCGCGTGGAAACCGGCCATGGTTTTGGATTTCACGACCATGTCTTTGAGCAGTTTGTTGAGCGCGGTGCCCATGTGGACATCGCCGTTGGCGAAAGGCGGGCCGTCGTGGAGGATGAAATCCGGCGCGCCTGCGGCTTTGCGGGCGGCGGTGATTTTCTGGTAAAGCCCGTTTTTCTCCCAAATTTCGAGACGCTTCGGCTCGTTTTCGACCAAGTCTCCACGCATCGGGAAACTCGTCTGCGGCAGGGTCAGCGTGTCTTTGTAATTTGGGGCAGTGCTCATGACGGGGCGCGGACGCTAGCAACCGAAAGGCGCGGGGTCAACCCCAGGGGAGGAGGATACAGAACTCCACAAAAATAAAAGCGGCCCGACCGATCATCCCACGGAAAAACCCATTAACCGGAGGCGTCTCAGTCGGACCGCTGAAATGAATACAGCAAGGGTCGTGCCAATCTTCAGGAAGATTTAAAAATCTCAATCGGCTGTTTTCACTTCAATCCTTGGAAACACTGGCGATGGTTTTTCGATTTCGTGGCCGCTCGGGATGAGACCCCATGTGAGATCATTGAGTTTCAGCGCGGTTAGCTGTGGCAACTTGAGCTGGGCGGCGAGTTTTGCAGCGGCATCCGGCAAGACAGGAGACAGCAGGACCGCACAATGTGCGACGGATTCCGCGAGGTGGTGCAAGACCGTGATGAGTCGATCCCGGTTCTCGGGGTTTTTGTTCAACTCCCACGGCTTCATGCGTTCGGCGTATTGGTTGCAATGCACGACGTGGCGGTTGAGCGCTTCGAGTCCCATGGAAATTTCATGGTTGTCCATCGCTTTGCGATAAGCGGCGATCGAATCTGTTAGGGATTGCTGTAGTGCGCGATCGTCATCGGTGAGGTTTTCCCCGCAGGAAATGATGCCCGCGGTGAAACGTACGCTCATGTTGAGGGCGCGGTTGCAGAGGTTGCCGAGTTCGTTGGCGAGTTCGG
>CBFGOP010000241.1:0-1504 GCA_965650415.1 uncultured Prosthecobacter sp.
TTCGATGTCGAGCAAGCCTTCGAATACCTCCAGAAAAAAGCATTCCGCATTTCCATCATGGAAAAAGGCGTGCGTGCTGACGGACGCTCGATCAACGAACTCCGCCCGCTTTACGGTGAAGTCGGAACGCTTCCACGCGTTCACGGTTCCGCGATTTTCTCACGTGGCGAGACTCAAGCCCTTGCCATCACCACCCTTGCACCAGCTGACGAAAAACAAAATTTCGACAACTACGCAGGTGGCGAAAGCGAAAAACGTTTCATCCTTCACTACAACTTCCCTCCATTCTCCGTTGGTGAATGCGGTCGTATGGGTGGTATCAACCGTCGCGAAATCGGCCACGGCTCCCTTGCCGAGCGTTCGATCGAGCCAGTGATCCCTGCTGAATCCGATTTCCCTTACGCCATCCGCGTTTCCTCCGAGGTTATGGAATCCAACGGTTCCACCTCGATGGCTTCGGTTTGCGCAGGCACCATGGCTCTTCTCGATGCCGGTGTCCCGCTGATCCGCCCTGTCGGTGGTATCTCCGTCGGACTCGTGACCGATTTCAACGAAGACGGCACGCTCAAAGCGCACAAGATGCTTCTCGACATCATCGGTTCCGAGGACTTCTACGGCGACATGGACTTCAAACTCTGCGGCACCAACGAAGGAGTCACCGGTTACCAGCTTGACCTCAAGCTTCCCGGTCTCCCACTCAGCATGCTCGAAGAGGCGATCAAAATTGCCAAAGACGGCCGCACCAAAGTCATCGCGAAAATGGCGGAGTCCATCGTTGAGCCGAAAGAGCTCAGCGCTCATGCACCACGCATCGTTTCCGTGAAAATCCCTGCAGATCGCATCGGCGAACTCATCGGACCTGGCGGCAAAAACATCAAAGCCATCCAGGCGGAATCCGGCGCTGAGATTAACATCGAAGACGACGGCACCGTTCACATCTACGCTTCCAAACAAGCGGGACTGGATCGCGCGAAAGAAATGATCAACCGCATGTTCCAGGAAATCGAAGTCGGACAGACCTACACGGGTCGCGTCGTTTCGATCACCGCATTCGGTGCGTTCATGGAAGTGCTTCCCGGAAAAGACGGACTCGTTCACGTCTCGGAGTTGGCCGAAGGTCGCGTCGAGAAAGTGGAAGATGTCGTCAAGAAAGGCGATCTACTCACCGCGAAATGCTTGGGCGTTGATGAAAAAGGCCGCGTGAAAATGTCACGCCGCGCCTGGCTCCGCGACGAAAAAGCCAAGGAGGCTGAAGCCAACGGCACCGCCGTGGAAGAAGTCACCACTCCATTGGTCTAATAAGGAGAAGGGGTTTGAAACCCCTTTTCTAACATCCAATCATCAAGCCGGTGTCCGCAAGGGCACCGGCTTTTTTGTGTTTCTCTAAATCAAAAAATGCGAATGAAGCGACTCTTCTCTTCTTCCAAATCAAAAATAAAAAATTAACAATCATCAATCGTCAATAAAACCGTATGTGAAAGCGATATGATTAATAGCCTTCGAG